>JAYUBY010000409.1:0-2116 GCA_043740635.1 Alphaproteobacteria bacterium | reverse complement strand
TCGATCGCCAGCCGGTCGCGCGGCGCGACATTGGCGATGATCAGGTTCTGATTGGGCGTCAGCATGAAGCCCCCGCGGTGAACGCGGGCGATTTCGCGCAGTCCGTCCATCAGTGGCCGGCCTTGCCGGTTGTTGATTCGTCCGCTCTCGACGAAGAGGGTGTAGTGGTGGTGGCCGTCCTCGCCGCGGACCCAGCCGAAAGCATCGCCGTTCGAGGTGAAGTGGTCGGGCTGCAGGGGCGCCAGTGAGGCGCCCAGTCGCGCTTCGACCTCGTGTTTGACCCAGTTCAAACCCTTGTCGTCGACGGTGTACTTGAACCGCGCTCGGGCGCGATCGACCCGGTCGCCGAAATCGCGTTGGACCGACATGACGGTATCAGCGACCGCCAGCACCTGATCGGCGCGAACAAAGCCGATCGGGTCGGCCAACCTCGGATAGGTCGTCGGAACCTGGTCGGTCCGGCCCATCCCTCCGCCGATGACCACGTTGAACCCCTCCAGCCCATCGGGCCCGCCGATCGCGATGAAGCCGAGGTCCTGGGTGTAGACATCAATGTCGTTGATCGGCGGGATGACGAAGCCTATCTTGAACTTCCGGGGCAGGTAGGTGCGACCGTAGAACGGCTCTTCCGGCTCTGAGCTGGCCACTCGCTCCTCGCCATACCAGATCTCGTGATAGGCCCGCATGCGCGGGATGGCATGATCGCTGGCGCGCTTGGCCAGGGCGTAGACCTGGGCGTGCAGGCCCGACAGGTGCGGATTGACCGAGCACATGACGCCGCGCGCATCGTCGCCACAGGCCGAGACCGTATCCAGCAGAACCTGATGCAGACCCTGGATGGTCGGCTTGAGGTCGCGTTTCAGCACCCAATGGAACTGGAACGTCTGCCGCGTGGTGATGCGCAAAGACGCCTGCCCGTGCGCGCGCGCCAGTTCATCGAGCTTCAGCCACTGCTCGGAGCTGCAGACGCCGCCCGCCAGCCGGACCCGCACCATGAACTGGTAGGCCGGCTCGAGCTTCTGCCGACGCCGTTCGTCACGGAGATCGCGGTCATCTTGTTGGTAGATGCCCTGGAACTTCATCAGCTTGGTGTCGGAATCGGCGACCGCACCGGTGACCCGGTCCAACAGGCTGAGCGCGATCGTTCCACGCAGTTGGTCGCTGGTCGCCTTCAAGGTCTCATCCGGGCCCAGCCGTCCAAGGGGCTGGGAGAGATCGCGGCTTCGGTCCGCCGCGCGACGGGGATTTGTGATGAGGGTCATCTTAGTACACGTCGCGCTGATAACGGCGGTCGCGCTGAAGGTCGCGCAAATGATCTTCGGCCGCCTCGCGGCTCAACCCGCCTTTATGTTCGAGTATAGTGGCGAGCGCTTCGTGGACGTCTGGCGCAAGTCGGGCGGCGTCGCCGCAGACATAGATATGCGCGCCGTCCTCGAGCCAGGCGAACACCTCGGCGGCGTGCTCGCGAAGGCGATCTTGGACATAGACCTTGCGGTCTTCATCGCGAGAGAACGCGACATCCATGCGCGTCAGCAGTCCGTCCTTGAGGAAGCCCTGCCACTCGGTTTGGTAGAGAAAATCGGTCCGAAAGTTTCGCTCGCCGAAGAAGAGCCAGGAGCGGCCGCTCGCTCCTTGCGCCTCTCGCTCCTGGAGGAAGGCCCGGAATGGAGCGACGCCTGTTCCTGCCCCGATCATCAGGATTGGAGCGTCCGGACCGGGTAGGCGGAAGTGCGGGTTGGGCTGCACATAGACCGGCACGACGCTTTCGATCGGCGCGCGGTCAGCGATATGGCCCGAGGCGACACCGCTACGGGCAAGCCCGTGCAAGCTGTACCGCACGGTCGACACCGTCAGGTGGGCCTCGTCGAAGGTTGCTGCTGGACTGGAGGCGATGGAATAGAGCCGCGGCTGCAGCGGTCGCAGGCCTGCGACAAGGGCCTGAGGGTCCAGCCCTGTCACCGGAAAATCGCGAACGATGTCGATGATCTGGTGAGCCCGAAGGAAGGCGTTCCGCTCGTCCGCGTTCTCCTGGTGGGTTAAGGTTTTCAACTCGGCAGCGTCGCTCAGCGTTGCCCAATGTTCCAAAAAACGCGGGGTCGCAGCCGTGATCTCTAGG
>JAYUBY010000408.1:0-2913 GCA_043740635.1 Alphaproteobacteria bacterium | reverse complement strand
ACGCCGCGACGTTGCATAAGGATTTCATAAGGGACGCGCCGTCTGACGCTCAGGTCGTCGGGGCCGCTCGTTCTTTGCGCAGAAGCTCGGTCAGTTCGGCGACCGCCTGGGTCAGGTACAGGACTTCCTTCTCGCGCAGACCGTCGAGCTTCTGATGCAACAGTTCGATTTCCAGTTCGGCCTTGATGTTGATCCGGTGATCATTGGCCTCCGCCCGCCGGTCGATGTCCTGCTGCCGGTTCTGGCTCATCATGATGAAAGGCGCGGCATAGGCCGCCTGGAATGACAGGGCGAGGTTGAGAAGGATGAACGGATAGGGGTCCCATCGCTGAATAACTGCCGTGACGTTCAGCACAATCCAGACGATGAGGATCGTGGTTTGGATGATGATGAACTTCCAGGATCCCATGGTGGCGGCCACTTGGTCCGCGACCTTCTGGCCAAGCGTCAGGTCGTGCGCAGGTTTTTCATGCCCGTCGGACCGAAGGCCACGGCGCAGCGTGCGCAGTTCGCCAAGTAGCTGTTCCTCGACCTCGTGTAGCTCGTGTTTGATGGTTTCAATCGGCCCCATGCAATCCCCCTGTCTGCGCCGCTCGAGGCGGCTTGCGGGCGCCTTCCCGTATCGTCGGCGCCCTTCACCATTGACTGTCTCTTGGAATTGGCCGCGCCTCAATGGGCGGATCGTATTTCACTCCCAACCCCGAGGCTCACGCCAACACGAACCATAAACGCTGTCTGGGTAGTTCTACCCAGTCCCGGCTCAACTAGGGACCAATCCAAGAAGGGGGCGGTTGGCAAGTGGCTCCAGCCGGCCGCCCCAATCCGGAACCGATCGATGAACCGCATCCCTCCGTTCGAGGAAGACACGGCGACCCCAGTTGAGTTTGCTCGCCACTGTCAGCGGTCTATCATGGCCCTGGACTTAGGATAGGGGGGTATCCTATATGACCGCCAATGCACACAGCCCTCCACAACAAGAAACTGCTTGCCCGAGTTCGGCGTCTGCGAGGGCAGGTCGAAGCCATTGAGCGCGCCTTAGAGAGCGGAGCCGACTGCGCTCAGGTGATGCACCAGATCGCGGGGGCACGCGGCGCGATGGCTGGTTTGATGGCCGAGGTCGTTGAAGATCACGTGCTCAACCACTTGGTCGATGCCGAACGCCATCCCGACGGGCTCAACCGCGACGCCGCCGATCAGCTTTTGAGCGTCGTGCGGACTTATCTGAAATGAGTGATCAAATGGCGCTGAACGAACACCTGACAAGTTCAGGCCGGGAACACAGTCACGTATTTCTGGGCGAGGGCCACGCAGGCAATGAGCGGCGGACCTGGATCGTTATCGCCCTTTGCGGCGTGATGATGCTGGCCGAGATTGTCGGGGGCACGCTATTTGGCTCGTTGGCCCTCGTAGCCGACGGCCTGCACATGTCCACCCACGCGGGGGCGCTACTTTTGGCGGCGCTCGCGTACACCTTCTCCCGCAAATACGCCCATGATCGGCGCTTCTCCTTCGGCACGGGCAAACTGGGCGACCTTGCCGGGTTCACCAGTGCCGTGGTCCTAGCGATGATCGCTCTGTTGATTGGCTACGAGGCAGTGATGCGCTTCCTTTCGCCAGTGCCGATCCACTTTGCCCAGGCGATACCCATCGCTGTTGTCGGACTGGGAGTGAACGTCGTCAGCGCATGGCTGCTGAGCGGGGGCGGCCACCACCATCACGGCCACGGCCACGACCACGGTGAAGACGATCACGAGGCGCACGATGAAGTGCGCCGCATCCAACTGGACCATGGCGCACTGATCCTCGAAATCTTCGAGGAAGGTGTCCCGCCCCGGTTCCGCGTTCGCTTTGAGGACGCCCCCGCAATGTCAGCCGACTTGGTATCCATCACCACCACTCGGCCCGGTGGCGCGCAGCAAACCTTCGCCCTGGTTGACCATCAGACCTACCTGGAAAGCTCCGAAGAAATCCCCGAGCCGCACGCCTTCGAGGTCAGGGTAGTCCTGGGACCGGATGGCTCACGGCAGGACTACTCGGTGAGTTTCGACGAGCATGATCACGTACCCCACACGGCATCTCACCGCGACAACAACATGCGCGCGGCGGTCGTTCACGTCATTGCTGACGCCGCCGTTTCCGTCTTGGTGATCATCGGCCTAGTTCTCGCCCGCGTCTTTGGTTGGTTGTGGATGGACCCGTTGGCGGGTCTTATCGGCGCTTGCGTGATCGCAAGTTGGTCATTTGGCCTGATACGCGATACCGGGGCGATCCTGCTGGACATGACGCCGGACCCCAAGATGGACCTGAAGGTTCGCCGAGCCATTGAGGCTGCAGGGGATCGCATCTCCGACTTCCATCTCTGGCGTCTTGGACCGGGCCATCTCGGGGCAATACTCTGCGTGGAGACATCCGAGCCCCGAGGGCCTGGATACTACCACGAGCTAGTGAAGCGCGTCGGTGGGCTCTCGCACCTGACTGTCGAGGTCAATCAGCCACAGGCATTCGGACGGGCCATTTCGCCCACCTAAACCCTTCCCGTTACCCGCCGGTGCATTTGGCCCTCACAGTGCCTCCGGAACCGCTCCATCGCCCGTCCTCATCGTCGGAACGGCTGGTGGGAATTCTCAGCCCGGTGTTGTCAGACCAAATCGACCGGGGCTGGCTTCGCCGCTGCTGGGGTCCCGATTTCGGGCAGCAGCCAGAAGAACCCGTCAACGTGCGGCCAGCCGGCGCGTCGCTTCCGCCAAGCCAAGCAGCGCGCCCTTGCGACCCGGTGCCAGGGCCAGGGCGGCGTTGAATGCGTCGAGGGCTTCCGTCGGCCTGTTCAGCGTCAGGAACAGCTCTCCCAACTGTTCGCGCGCCGGCACGATCGGACCAGGCGTTACTGGGAGCTTTTCCAGCGCATCCTCCTCG
>JAYUBY010000407.1:0-3971 GCA_043740635.1 Alphaproteobacteria bacterium | reverse complement strand
TGAGGCGCCGAGCGCGCCCCGCGCCATTGACCGTGGCCGGGAGGGGCCTGTGAGCGAGCCGTCATGCTATGGCGCGCTCGACCTCGGAACGAACAACTGTCGCTTGCTGATCGCCACGCCCCAAGGGCAGAGCGGCTTTCGCGTGGTCGAGGCCTATTCGCGAATCGTCCGCCTTGGCGAAGGTCTGACGGCTTCGGGGCGGCTGTCAGAAGCCGCCATGGAGCGCGCCATGGCGGCGCTCAAGGTCAGCGCCGAAAAGTTGCGGCGCCGTCGGGTTCTGCGCCTGCGCGCCATCGCGACACAAGCTTGCCGCATGGCGGAGAATGGCCAGGATTTCCTTGATCGGGTGTTTGAAGAGACCGGCCTGCGGCTGCAGATCATTCCCCCGCAGGAAGAAGCGCGCCTTTCGGTGGCTGGCTGCCTCAACCTTATCGACCGTACGCTGGACGCTGCATTGGTGGTGGACGTGGGCGGCGGGTCGACCGAGCTATCCTGGGTGGACCTGAAGGACGCGCCGCCCACTGGAATGCCACCGCTCCGCGCCTGGCTCTCGGTGCCAATCGGCGTTGTGACCCTGGCGGAACGGTTCCCGGAAGGCGACATGGCGACTGAGGCTTGGTTCCGGGCCATGGTCGACACGGTGAAGACCGAAATCGCCGCGTTCAAACGCGCTGATGGTCTGCGTGAAGTGTTCGACGCTGACCGAGCGCACCTGATCGGCACCTCCGGTGCGATCACTAGCCTGGCCGGCTTGCACCTTGAACTGCCGCGGTATGACCGAAGTCGCGTCGACGGCATTTGGATGACCCGTGACGACTGCGACCTGGCCGCGGGACGCCTGCTGGCGCTGAATGCCAAGGAGCGCGCCGACCAGCCTTGCATCGGGCCCGACCGTGCTGACCTGGTCCTTGCAGGCGCAGCGATCCTGCAGGCGGTGCAGGAGCTTTGGCCGTGCAGCCGCGTTCGCGTCGCCGACCGGGGGCTACGCGAGGGCATCCTGCTATCCCTAATGTCTGACCGCAGCGGTCGTCACCGTCGCAGGCGGCGCAGAGCGCCTCGGCAGATAGCGGCCACGGAATGAGCGACGAGCCACCTCCCCGAAAGCGCATGGTCAAGCCGCCGACTGGCGGCACGGAATCTGGCCGTGTCGTGCCCGAGCGGTTGAAGACCGCTTGGAAACGCACGCCATCGCAGCAGGCCTGGCTGTCGCGCCAGATCAACGACCCCTTCGCGGCCAAGGCTCGCGCCCACGGCTATCGCAGCCGCGCGGCCTATAAGCTGACAGAGCTGGACGACAAGCTGCGGCTCCTTAAACCGAGCGCCCGCGTCGTCGATCTTGGCGCGGCGCCCGGAGGATGGACCCAGGTGGCGCTGGAGCGTGGTGTGACCCATATCGTGGGCGTCGATCTGTTGCCCGTCGATCCACTGCCACCGGCCAAAATCCTGGAAATGGATTTCACCGACCCCGACTGCGGACCAGAATTGATCCGCCTGCTGGGTGGCGCGCCGGACCTGGTAATGTCGGATATCGCGCCCAACACCGTCGGCCATCGCCAGACCGACCACCTGCGGATCGTGGGACTAATCGAGGCCGCCGTCGATTTCACCATCGAGGTGTTGAAACCCGGCGGCGCCTTTGTGGCCAAGGCCTTCCAGGGCGGCGAGACAGCCGAGGTCATCGGTACGCTTAAGCGTCATTTCGCAGACGTGAAGACGGTGAAACCGAAGGCCAGCCGATCGGATTCGTCTGAGCTCTACCTGGTGGCGATTGGGTTCAAAGGACGCTGATTAGGTCGTCGGCGGTCGCGGGGTTCGAGCGCCTTGTTCGACCAACCATCGGCGAAAGGCGGTCAGTGACCGGCTATCGCCGCCCGGAGCGGCAATGAGCGCAAGGGCGCTTTCAGCTCGGCGGAAACCATAGGGGGCTACCAGCCGACCCTCGGCGATCTCCTCGGCGACCAGAGGCCAGGACATGATGGCGACGCCTAGCCCCGCGAGCGCAGCGTCGAGTGCGTAGTGAACATGGGCAAAGGGCTGCTCGGAAGCGGGCGCGAGCTCGAATCCCGCCATGGCGGCCCAGATGGCCCATCCCTGTGGGTGTGAGTGCGCCGCCAGACGTGGCGCTGCGAGCGGATCGGCGACGAAACGATCGGCCAGTACAGGCGTCATGACCGGGCCGATATGGTTCTGAATGAAAGAGGTGACGAGCGGGTCGGCGAGCCGGCTCGCAGGCGTGATCCGTACTATGGCCTGCGCGCCGCGATGCGCCGTCGCCTGGGACGCCAGCTCCTCCATGTGCAGTCGGATTTCCGGATGCTGAGAAGCGAAGTCACCGAGGCGTGGAATCAACCACTTCACTGCGACACTGGCGTTGACCGCAAGGTGCAGGTCTTCGCCGTCGCTGCGCAGCCTTCGCACCGCAGTCGCGATTTGATCGAAAGCACCGGTGAGCGCGGGCAGAAGCTCCTGCCCCGCTGACGTCAGTGTCAGGCGATGTTTGGGGCCCTGGAACAAACGGGCGCCAAGCGCCGCCTCCAGAGCCTTTACCTGGCGGCTCACCGCGCTGTGGGTGACGTTGAGTTCATCGGCCGCCAGCGTCGCACGCCCTGTCCTGGCCATGGCTTCGAACGCTCGGAGCGCATTCAGCGACGGCAATGTCCTCGATGTGAGATTTTCGAACATTCAATTTCAAATATGTCGTTTTACGCGGAACGGCAACCGGCGCATACACGGCTATGGAGCCATCTACCTTCTCCCACAGGCCGCAAGCGCTGATCGTTGCAAGCCTGGGGCTGGGCCAAATTGCTCTCCTTTGGGTCCTCCTTCTACCTGCTGGGCGTCCTGGAAGCGGGGATCGCGAGCGAGCTTTCGCTGCCGCCCGCGTTGGTTTCCGGACTTCTCTCCATCGCGCTCCTGTCGTCGGCGTTCAGTGCGACGCCAATCGGGCGCTGGATCGATGCGCGCGGCGGCAAGGTGGTGTTGATGAGCGCCAGCCGCCAAGGGTGTTCTGCCGCTCACCATCTATGGCCCCGCCAACTACGGCTACCAGTCAGCGCTGCTGGCGACGCCCGCCCGGTTCATCCAGGCCGCGGGCCGGTGCTGTTCGGCCTCATTCTCGATCGTTCGGCGTCCCTCGCGATCATCGCCTCGTCCGCCGTCTGCCTCTTCATGTTCGCCGTGACTTTTGGCTTGGTCCGCCAGCCACAAACCCAAACTGAGGCAGTTCCCGTATGAGAAGGATCGAAGCGCCCTTGCCCCTAGAGCCGTCGGACGCGTATACGCAGCCCGCAAAACGAGGTGTCTCAATGGAGATTCGCGAAGGGCTTACCTTCGACGATGTTTTGCTAGAACCCGGCCCGTCAGATGTGATGCCCACGCAGGTGGATGTCGCGACCCGGTTCACGCGAGAGATCAATCTAAACATACCGCTGGTGTCCGCCGCTATGGACACTGTCACCGAGAGCCGGCTGGCGATCGCCATGGCGCAGAACGGCGGCCTGGGAATCCTGCACCGCAACTTCACGGTTGAAGAGCAGGCTGACCAGGTTCGAGAGGTGAAGCGCTATGAGAGCGGCATGGTCATCAACCCGTTGACCATCCATCCGGATACGCCGCTGAGCGAAATTCGCGAGATCAAGGCGCGGCGGAGGATTTCCGGCTTTCCGGTCGTTGACGACAAGGGGAAGCTTTGCGGCATCTTGACGAACCGCGACATGCGCTTCGAAGGCAGTGGCGATGTCCCCGCCAAAGCCTTGATGACTCATGAGAATTTAATCACGGTAAAGGAGGGGGTCAGCCAGGCTGAAGCCCGCGACCTGCTGCGCCGCCACAAGATCGAGCGTCTAATCGTGGTGGACGACGACTACCACGCCGTGGGTCTGATTACCGTGAAGGACATGGAGAAGTCCGAGGCCCACCCGTTTGCGGCCAAGGACGCGCAGGGCCGTCTGCTGGTCGGCGCCGCCTCTACG
>JAYUBY010000406.1:0-8572 GCA_043740635.1 Alphaproteobacteria bacterium | reverse complement strand
GTGCACGGAGCGGCCGAGCTCAAGCAGCTTGCGGCCGTCTTCGCCCAGTGCAGCCATCACCAGACCGGCGGCGCTCGAGGAGCCTGTGAAGCCGACGGCATATGCCGGGTCCTTCATGATCTCGTAGGCGACCGTGCGGCGCGTCTCCGGATCGCCGGCGTACTTGCGGACGCCTGCGACAAAGGACGGGTCCTGCAGGGCCACGACGGCGCCATAGGCGATGGCGCCCTGGAGGAGCTGGCGTGGCTCATAGGCCGTGCCAGTCTTCAGGCTCTCAGCGACGTCGGCTCCACTGGAGAAATTGGGCGAAATAGCGCTCGCACGGGCCACATAGGCGCGATAGGCGCTGGCCTGTTCGACGACCCGCGGCGACAGGCTGATCGGCGGGACGACGGCCGCTACCGGCGCGGGTGGCGCGGGCGCGACAGGCTGCGGCGCGGGCGCGGCGCAAGCAGAAAGGATCACGGTCAGGGCGATCGCGGCCGCCGTCTGCAACGAAGGGATGAATTTGACGGAGGTCATCGAAAGGCCTTCTCCACGGACGTGTGGAATCACGTTTGCAGTCGTCCCCCGACGAGATTGTGGCCTCGCACAGTAAACGCTTGCTGAGCAAGCGTTGCTGAAGAACGAAGATGTCCGTTCAGTCGAAGAGCTTCGAGACGCTCTCTTCGTTGGCGATGCGGCGGATCGCCTCGCCGATCAACTTGGCGCAGCTGACGTAGCGGATCTTGCCACCCTCGGTGGCCCGATCTGGCGGCGCGATGGAATCAGTCATCACCAATTCCTTGAGGATGGAGTTGTTCACCCGCTCGACCGCCGCGCCCGACATCACCCCGTGTGTGACATAGGCCGAAACTTCTGCTGCGCCATTTTCGATCAGCGCCTGGGCGGCGTTGGTCAGCGTGCCACCGCCGTCGATCATGTCGTCGAATAGGATGCAGCGGCGCCCGGAGACGTCTCCGATTATGTTGGCCACTTCGCTCTTGCCGGGACCCGACCGGCGCTTGTCGACGATCGAGAGCTCGGCGTTGAGGCGGGTCGCTACGGCCAGCGCTCGAACCACGCCGCCCACGTCCGGCGAGACGATCATCAGCTCGTTGGTCTTCTTGTGATTGTCTTTGATGTCCGCGGCCAGGATCGGCGCGGACAATAGGTTGTCGGTGGGGATGTCGAAGAACCCTTGGATCTGGCCGGAGTGCAGATCCATCGTCAGGACCCGGTCTGCGCCTGCCCTGGTGATCAGGTTGGCCACCAGCTTGGCGGAGATCGGCGTGCGACCGCCGGTTTTCCGGTCCTGCCGGGCGTAGCCGAAGTAGGGCATCACCGCGGTGATCCGCTTGGCCGAAGCGCGTTTCAGCGCGTCGATGCAGATCAGAAGCTCCATCAGATTGTCGTTGGCCGGGTAGCTGGTGGATTGGATCACGAAGACGTCCTCGCCCCGGACGTTCTCGTCGATGGTCACCCAGACCTCATTGTCCGCGAAGCGTTTCACCTGCGCCTTGGTCAGCGGCAGATCGAGGTGCGCCGCGACGGCCTCCGCCAGCGTACGATTGGAGTTGCCGGCCAGCAGCTTCATCGGGGCCCCACGAGAGTGCGCTAATGGGCGGGGCTTGTAGCAGGGGCTGGGCCTGAGTCTATCCCTCCCCATCAAGCGAGCGTCAGGTCAGCACGATCGCCGAAAGCAGACGGCCGAAATCCGGCTCGCCCCGTTTGAACGCCCGGCGGTTGGAGAAGAACAGGTCGGGTTCGGCGCAGGTGTCGTGGCCGACCCATTGGCTGGCGCCGACGCCGGCGGCGGCGAGCCGACCGAGGACGAAGCCGGGCAGGTCAAACATGCGCTTGTCGGGCGTGTCGCCCGCCGCGAAGAAACCTGTGTAGCCCGGCGCCTCTGCGACGAAGCGATCGAAGAATTCCAGGCCAACCTCGTAGGATTTGGGGCCGATGCAGGGACCGACGGCAGCCCGCAAGCGGTCGCGACGGGCGCCAAGCGTCTCCATCCGCGCCACGGTCGCCTCTACAATCCCGGTGAACGCGCCCTTCCAACCGGCGTGCGCGGCGGCCACGATTCGGGCCTGAGGATCGACCAGCAGGATGGGCGCGCAGTCGGCGGCTAAGGCACCACAGACGACGCCGACCGTAGCGCTGACGACCCCGTCGGCCTTGGGGGGCTCACCCGACCAGGCCGCGTCAGCGGCCAGGGCCGTGGCGGAATGGACTTGGTATGTTGTGACGACGCTTTCGGCGCCGAAGTGTGCGGCGCAGCGTCGCCTATTCTCGCCGACGGTGTCCTGGTCGTCGTTGGAGCCCAGGCCGACGTTGAGACTGGTGTAGATACCCGCCGACACACCCCCCTGCCGAGTGAAGAAGGCGTGCCGGACGCCGGCCACGTCGAGCAGCTTGGAAGTCAGCACTGGAAGTGCGGTCACGGCGCTTCCTCGAAGGCGGGCGGGGTCCAGTCAGGCGAATGGATGACGCAGACTTTAAACAGCTCACCCATCTCCTCGGCGCTTAGCAGGCGGTTTAGCTGACGGCCGATCGTGGCGCTCAGGCGCGGTGCGGCGCGGACCAGAGCCTCCGCGCGTTCGCCAATCCCCATCCGGGCGAGAAAGGCGGTCTGGCTGAGGATCGCGGCCTCCGCGTTCTCAGCTTGCGCCGCCGCCATCACCGACGGGAAGTCGGCATGGACGGTGAGGTCTGCTTCGCCGGGCGTTAGTAGCGGATCGACCTTTTCGTGCCGGGATAGCGCCTGCAGAGTGTCGCCGAAGCCGGGCTCGGCGCGCCCGTAGTCGATCAGCAGCGCCGCGCCGCCGTCGGTTGCGATTCGCCGGCCTAATTCCGCGCCCAGCGAGGCTTGCGCCGCCGACTGTTCGAACACTTGGCCCGGCGCGGCCTCCGGCAGCAGGCCGCCAATCGGCGTCGAGGCCAGGCCAAAGGCGAGCTCGCCGTCCGCATCCAGGCCGACGACCTGCTCGGCCCAACCGATCGAGGTGCGCACGAACTGGCGGACGGGCAGGCAGTCGAGGAGTTCGTTGGCGATCAGTATTGTCGTGGCGCCGGCAGGCACCTCGCTCAGGCTCGATGCCCATTGCACGACCTCACCTAGTCGTTCGCGCTGCAGAGCCATCAGAGGCCTCGACGTCTCGACGAGCCAAACGTCGGCTGCCTCGAGAAACCCCGCTGCATGACGAACGGTCTTGAGGATATCACCCATCAACGTCCCGTCGCCCGGACCCATCTCGACCAGCCGAAATTCTTCAGGTCGACCCATCAATTCCCAGGCCGAGGCGGCCCAGACGCCCAGCATCTCGCCGAACATCTGGCTGATCATCGGGGCGGTGATGAAGTCGCCGCCTTCACCGATGGCCGGCCTCGTGGCGTAGTAGCCAAAATCCGGGTCGTGAAGGCAGGCGGTCATGTACTGGGCGACGCTGATCGGTCCCTCGGCGGAGATCTGCGCGTTCAACCGGTCACGCAGGCTCATCAGCTAACTTCGGGCGCAATCGCCGGCGGAAGGGGTTCGCGTAAGCCCCGCCAGATCAAGAACAGGCCGATCAGCACCATCGGCGCCGACAGCATCATCCCCATTGTCAGGCCCAGCGGGAAGTTGGGCATGTAGCTGTCCGGCTCGCGGACATTCTCCAGGCTAATGCGGACGAAGCCATAGAACGTGAGGAACATTCCCATCACCACGCCTCGACGGTTCAGCCACAGTTTATGGTGTGTTGCCCAGCGCAGGACGAGGAACAGCAGGGCGCCCTCAAGGGCAGTCTCGTAGAGCTGGCTGGGATGGCGCGGCAACGGGCCGGCGTCGGGGAACACCATGCCCCATGGAACTTTGGTCGGGCGGCCCCAAAGCTCTCCGTTGATAAAATTGGCGATGCGGACCAGGAAGCCGCCGATCGGCTCGGCCGCCACGATAATGTCACCCAGCCTAAGCGGGTCGATCTTCTTTGCGCGCGCGAAGGCCAGCCCCGCAACCAGCACGCCGATCGCTCCGCCATGGAAGCTCATGCCGCCGTGCCAGGTCTTCAGGATTTCGACCGGGTCGGTCCAGATCAGCGACGGCGTGTAGAAAAGGACGTGGCCCAGCCGGCCTCCAACGATGACGCCCAGGGTTAGCCACAGGATCAGATCGTCGATTTCCAGGGCCGTGGCAGGCGGCGCGCGGTGGGTCCAGAGCTTCGTGTTGCGGACCATGCCAACCACATAGCGCCAGCCCAGCAGGATGGTCGCGACATAAGCTAGCGCATACCAGCGGATCGCGAAGGGCCCGATCTGCACCAGCACCGGGTTGATAGTCGGGAAATGCAGCAGCAGACCGCTCCAGCGTTAAGGATGACTGTCGCTTTAAAGGAGAAGCTCTTCGCTTTCACCCCTTTGAGCCCATATAAAGGCCATCTAAGGCGGGCACGTTGTCCGCTTACGAGTAACCAATGCAGACACAAAACCCCTTCCTCGACGAGATGGCCAAGCTTTCGACGGCGGCCATGGGCCTGGCGCAGGCCGCGGGCGACGAAGCCAAGGCCGCGTTCCGGGCCCAGGCCGATCGGATGGTCGCAGAGTTCGACCTGATCCGCCGCGATGACTTCGATGCGTTGAAGGCCGAGGTGGCCGCGCTTCGCGCTGAGGTGGAAGCTCTACGCGCTCTGAAGGCCCCAAAGGCGGCCAAGGCCAAGGTCTCTAACGCGCAGACTGGCGGCGCCGCCTGAAAACGCACCAACACACGCGAATGTGGCCAGATCAGCGGAAGAACCGCGTGACGCCACAGGCGCGAAGCAGATTAGTTTCACTATCGCAGGCGATTCGGGGGCGGCCGTCTGCTCCCCGCCCGCTGCGAAAGGATCATGAGTCTCATGGACATCAGCCCGTCTGACGATAGCGTCCAGCTCGGCGCCGATCCGCTTGATGTGGTCGAGCATGTGCTTGCCGCGGAGAACCTTCCCTTCGACCGCACCGAAGATGGTGATCTGGCCTTCTCGCTGGCCGGTGATTGGAAGGACTACGAACTTTGGTTCGCTTGGCGACCCGAGGGCGATTGTCTTCAGCTCTGCCTGTCGATGGACCTGACGGTCGCGGTCGAGAACCGCGCCGCCGCCCAAGAGCTCATTGCTCAGGTGAACCCGAGAGTCTGGCTGGGCCATTTTGAGCTGTGGGAAGATGGCGAAGTAATCTTCCGCCACGGCATGGCGCTGATGACAGGCGAACAGCCCAGCCTCGCTCAGGCTGCGGCCATGATCGACGTGGCCGTCGAAGGTGCTGACCGCTTCTACCCAGCCTTTGACTTCCTCGTGCAGGGCTCCAAGTCTCCCGCCGAGGCCATCGCGGCGTGTATGTTCGAGACTGTCGGCGAGGCATGAGCCCCTCTTCATCTCGTCATCCCAGAGGCGGCCTGCCTTGCAAGGCACACCCACCGTAGCGGCACTCAGATGCCGTCGGGCGGCGTCCACACATGACGTTTGACGAGCGGGTGGTTAGGGTGGCGGCATGATCACGCCCATCCTCTTCCTTGGCGCCGGAAATATGGGTGGCGCCATCATCGACGGCTGGCTCAAGGCCGGTGCCTTCGCCGCATCCGACCTGATGATTGTAGATCCTCGGCCGGGACCGGCTGCTTTGAAGGCCCAGGAGGCCGGCGCCGTACTCAACCCGCCTAACGGCGAGCTGGTGGCTGCAAAAACCGTAATGGTCTGTGTAAAGCCGCAGATGTGGCGCGACGCGGCCGCATTCTATGCGTCCTCCCTCGCAGCCGACGCTGTGATCGTCTCTGTCGTCGCCGGCGTTGGGGCTCGCGACCTAGCCCAGGCTTTCGGAGACAGGACCGTCGCCCGCGTCATCCCGACCACAGCGGTAGCCATCAACCGCGGAACCGCCAGTCTCTATGCGGACGATCCGTCTGCACTGGCCCGGGCTCACGCCCTATTCGATCCGCTTGGGACGGTGGTCGACCTTGTGGACGAGCACCAGATGCATGCGGCGACTGCGGTTTCCGGCTCGGGTCCAGCCTATCTCTACGCCTTCGTGGAGTGCCTGGAGGCGGCAGGGGCTTCGGCCGGGCTCGCGCCCGCCGATGCCAATCGGCTGGCCCGGGCGACGGTCACGGGGGCCGCCGCTCTGCTGTCAGAAAGCGGCATTGAGCCCGCTGAACTGCGACGCCAGGTGACGTCGCCTGCGGGTACAACTGAGGCGGCGCTGAACGTGCTGCTCGGCGAGCACGGCCTGCCGCAGCTCTTGCGGGAAGCCGTGGCGAACGCGATGCGACGATCCAAAGAACTCGGAGGATAGGCGGCCTCCGATGGCTCAGACAGGTCGCGCTGCGGACGATTTGACCCAGGTGATGGACGTGCTCAAGCGCACCCTCACGGCGTTACCCGTCCCGACCGAGCCGCTGCAGATGATCCTGTGGGAAAACATCGGCTACTTGGCCGACGATCCCCGGCGGCGCGATCTGTTCGACACTTTCGAAACCACCGTCGGTCTCGACCCAGCGGCCATTCTTGGAGCTGACGAGGCGATGCTGCTCACCCTGGCCAGGCGCGGGGGCATGCGCCCGGATACTCGCGTCGAGCGATGGCGCGAGATCGCGCGGATCGTGCTGAGCCTGTGTTACAGCGACTTGAACCGGACGCTTCGCCCGCTGCCCCTCGCCAAGGCGCGCACGCTACTGAAAATCTTTCCGGTTACCGCCGATCCTGGCGCCGACAAGATTCTGCTGTTCTCAGGGATAGCGGTACGCCCGAGTCTGGAGTCCAACGGCCTGCGCGCGCTCGCGCGATTGGGCTTCCTCAAGGAGCAGTCGTCCCACAATCGCTCCTATCGGGCCGGGATCGAAGTTCTGGTCGAGGGCGGACGTCCCGACCAGGAATGGCTTTTCGACGCACATGTCCTGCTACGAGAACTCGGCAAGACGACCTGTCGGCGCGGCGAGCCGCTCTGTGCGGCCTGCCCCGTCGATCCGATATGCGCCCATGCCACGGTGAGCGTGCTCTGAACCGGCCGGGGCTTTAGTCCTCAGAGCGTCCGCACTTGCGGCCGCGCACCAAAAGCGTCGCGCGGCGTGGAGAATGGACGATCTCGCGCAGGCGGACCTGGAGGCCTAACCTCTTCAGCATCTCAGCGGCTTTCTTGGCGGTATCGGCGCCTACGCCGGGTGGATCAAAGCGGCCCTCTGTTCGGAAATCGCGGATCGACAGCAGGATGTCGCCGCCGGGCTTCAAGACGCCGGCCATTTCGGCGAGCGCGCGCTCCTTGTCCGGCCATTCATGGAAGGCGTTCACTGCGAAGATCAGGTCGAACCGATCGTCTGGGAACGGCAAGTCGCCGGCGTCGCCGACACGTAGGTCCAGCGCGGCGTCACCGCGGCCACCGTTCAGCCGACGTTTGGCCGTGGCGACCATCAGCTCGGAGTGGTCGACGCCCGCCACCAGGCTGAGCGGACGGCTCTTGGCCAGCATACACAGTGCATGGCCCGGGCCGAAACCCACCTCCAGCACGGCCGCGCCGGGAGGCGGGTCGAGCGCCTCGACGGTGGCGCGGTTTTGCTGAGCGTTTCCGCTTTCCCGTAGCCAGCCCATAAACACGCCAAGCGCGCCATGCGGCTTCACGGCTTGATGCACATGGGGTCTCATCGTCTCGATCATACCCCTAGTCGTCGCAAGGCCGCCGATCGGATGCGTCGTCGTTAGCCAGGCAGTCGGATGACCGCCCTAAGGCCGCCCAGAGGCGAACGGGACAAGGTTATGTCTCCGCCGTGGCCGCGGGCGACGTCTCGCGCGATCGCCAAGCCCAGACCCACGCCCTTGGTGTTCTGGTTGCGCGCTTCGTCGAGCCGGCCGAAGGCCTTGAAGGCCTCCTCGTATTGGGTTTCAGGTATGCCCGGACCGTCGTCGTCTACGGCGATCTCGACACCACCCTGGTCCCGGACTCTGGCCGCGATTTCGACGTGCTCCCCATGCACCGCGGCATTCATGACCAGGTTGGAGAGCGCCCGCTTCAACGCATTGGGCCGTACCGACACGCTCAGCGTCGGATCGGCGGCAATCATCACCTGCGTCCCAGCGCGCAGGGCGCCCTCGCTGACTTGTTCCAGCAGGTCGCGCAGGTTCACCATCTCAACTGCCTCACCGCCCTCGCCGCGGGCGAAGGCCAGATACTCATCGATCATGTGCTCCATCTCGGCGAGATCGTGCTTCATCGCGTCATTGCGCTTCGAAGGTTCAGCGAGTGCGAGCGCCAGTTTTAGGCGGGTAAGCGGCGTGCGCAGATCGTGACTGACCGAAGCCAGAAGGGTCGTGCGCTGGTCGATGTAGCGCTGGATACGCGCGCGCATGTCGAGGAAGGCTGTGGCGGCGCGACGAACTTCGCGCGCGCCCTGCGGTTTGAACGCCTCGACGTCGGCTCCACGCCCGAAGGCTTCTGCGGCGTTGGCCAGACGTTCGATCGAGCGGACCTGATTGCGAATGAAGAGGATTGCGATTGTGGTCAGCAGGATCGTCGCCACCGTCATCCAAAGCACGAAGATGTGCCCTTGGGTCGCGAAAGCTCGGTCACGGGGGGCTAGCACCCGCATGACCCC
>JAYUBY010000405.1:0-17784 GCA_043740635.1 Alphaproteobacteria bacterium | reverse complement strand
AGGCTCGCTTGACTATGCTGTATCGTTCGACGGACTGCCTCTGTCGTGCGGGCGCTTCCGTGCAGTATCTGGCCCATAGTGCTTCCTGCCATTTCGAGGGGGACTGCACCATCAAACCCCGGGACCAAACACTGATCCGCTGGTCGGTCCAGGAAATCCGCCGCATCGCCAATCGACTGGCGCAGCAGAAGATCGAGCCAGCCGAGGCCATCGCCTGGTCTCTATGGCGAAGAGCTCATCAAGCTGTAGCTCGACGGGCTCACATCAAGAGTGGACTGCAACTGTAATGCTAGACCATCAACCCACAGCATAAGCCTTCGCTCACGCGAAAAGGCCGGAAAGGTCAGTAGAACTAAGGATGGCGTCCACCTTGCCCCGCGCCTGGCCGGACAGGTCGGCGCGCGACTGGCGCAGCCACCCTAGGCACTTGGCTTGGTAGGGAAACGGCTGCTGCGTCCAGACCTGACCGTCGATTTCGGCCGTGACCTCCGATGCGCCGGCCATGACGGCCTTGGCGTTGGCCAGCATTACCGGCCGATAGACGCGCCCGATTTCGATCAGGAGCGCCGTGAGGGTTTCAGCGACGCGGTCCGGCGAAATCCAATCGGTGTCGCTGGGTTCCAAACCGGACAGGTCCTCCATCATCCCAGTCCACGCAGTGACACGAGGGGCAATCTCGAGCGCCAGCTCCGCGGCGTCGGGTCGAACTCGGCGAGCTGGTCAACTGCCCGAAGACCGCAAAGTCGCTGGACCCGGGCCGCTCTCCCATCAAGTAGGGGAAGTTGCGGAGATGATCCTCAAAGGCGATTAGAAAGCGACGGTAACTGGCTTCGATAACAGGCCCGGTGACCGCATTGGAGCCAACATAACGCAGCCGGCCTATCTGGCGCTCAGCGAAGGCGTCGCCTGCCTGTGAGAGGGTGGCGTCGGGTATGCTGTATCCGCGCCAGCAGGGTAGGATCGCTGCGGCCTTGGCAATGTCGGCCGGGCAGGCCCAGCGGTAGTGGAACATGGCCTTGGTCAGCCACTCGTCGGCATAGTCCTCGATCAGATCATTGAGAAAGGCCAGAGCAGGATCGGTCGGGATCAGACTTCCACCCGTATGCTCCCGTTCAAAACGGCGGATCAGCGGGGTGGAGTCCGTTACGGCCTGCAGTTGGCCTTCATCGTCGAGGAGGTAGAAGGTGGGGAGCAAGTGAACCTTTGGGTGCGGCAGGTGCGCAGGGCCGGATTGTTGGGCAGCATGAAGCGATATGGAGTGCGGCGGTAACGAAGCACAGCCAGCATCTTGCGGGTGTAGGGCGATCCGGGAGCGCCAGAGAGGGCGATGGATTGGGTCATGGCGGCAGCTTCGGTTTGGAAGAAGGGTGACCGACCCGGGGACCGGTGACCAGCCGAGATCGAAGTCCGACACCTTGCTCCCATTGGACGTGTCGTTAGCATTGTTTGGATGACAACTTCCGCGCCGCCGATCCCGGCCACCCTCGGCGAAGTCCACCTCAGTTGCGACGAGCTCTCGTCGGCGCTCGAATTTTTCGTGGGCGAGCTAGGGTTCCGCATAGAGACGATCTTCCCGGCAGACGATCCTCAGGTCGCGAGCCTGTCCGGGTACGGACTGCGTCTTAGACTCGCTCCGGGCGGTGATCCCGGGACGCTGCGGATATCGGGGGAGCCTCGCACGCAAATAGCCCCAAACGGCACGCGGATCGAGTTCGTGGATCTCGACCCGCCGATTTTCGTCCCGCCTCTCAAGTCTGAGTTCGTGATCACCCGTCAATCCGAGAGCCCGGAAACGGGCGTGGGGCGCGCAGGGATGCTCTACCGCGACCTGATCCCAAGCCGGCTGGGCGGACGGTTCATCGCCTCGCACATCTCGATCCCAGAGGGTGGGCCAGTCTCTGACTGGGTGCATTTCCACAAGATCCGCTTCCAGATGCTCGTATGCCGGCGCGGCTGGGCGCGGCTGGTGTACGAGGACCAAGGGCCTCCGTTCCTGTTCAGGCCGGGCGACTGTGTGCTGCAGCCGCCAAGAATCCGGCACCGCGTTCTGGAGAGCTCGGACGGGTTTGAGGTGGTGGAGATCGGCTGCCCCGCGCTGCATGAGACGCTAGCAGATCACGACATGGAGCTGCCGACCGCATTTCTGGCGCCTGATCGCGACTTTGGCGGACAACGGTTTCTCCATCAGGTGGCGGCAGAGACGCTTTGGACGCCACACGGGGCAACCGGCTTTGAGCGACGCGAGACCGGCATGGCGCGCGCTACCGGCGGACTCGCTGATGCTCGGGTGATCTGTCCGGCGGACGCTCGTGGATTCGCCGCGCCAGCTCATGATAGCGAGTTCTACTTTGGTTTCCTGCTGGAGGGCTCGGCGGTCTTGGAAATGGGCGGTCGACACCCGCTTAGGCCAGCTGATGCTTTCGTCATTCCGGCTGAGCGGGCCTGGGGACTGAGCGAGGCCTCCGACGACCTCGCGCTATTGGAAGTGGTCCTGCCGGGCGACGCCGCTACGGTGTGAACCGCCGGGGCTGCTTGCCGCCGGCGAGTGGCAGCTGACTTTCGTCGATGATCTGTCCGCCCTTCATGACGAAGGCGATTTTCTTGACGTTGTTTATGTCGGCCGTCGGGTCGGCGTTCAGTAGCAGTAAGTCCGCAAGCTTGCCCGGCTCCACCGAGCCCAACTGATCAGCCTTGCCCAGTAGGACCGCTCCGTTGTGGGTGGCGATCGTGATCACCTCAAAAGGCTTGATTCCGGCGGCGACCAGGAGTTCCAACTCCCGCTGAGAGGCAGGACCGCTCGACTGGTCAGTGCCCAAGGCGACCACTCCACCGGCTGCGTGAACCTTGCGAATGTTCTCTTCTGCCACCGGCGTCATCAACTTCATCCAGCTCGTCCACATCCGAGCCTCATACTCGGCGCGGGTCGTGGTTTTCATCGTCTGGCGGTCGGCGGCGCTGAAGCTCGCAGCGTAGAGCGGCTGGTCGAGGAACTCTGGATGTTCGGCGAGCCGGCTGTAGTTCTCACCGATGGTCAGGGTCGAGGCGAACGGGATTTTCTTGGCAGCCATCAGCTTGACGAAGCCGTCACTGACCGGGCCCTGTATCACGGGGTGGGCCAGGCTGTCGGCACCGGCGAAGATCGCCTCTTCAGAGCGAAGCTCTGAAGAGATGTGCACGGTCGAGCGGATGCCGTGCAGATTATAATAGCGAATGATCTGCTCCATCAGCGGGACAGGCATAAGCGGGATCATCGGCCGCGCGCCCCAGCCCTCCTCTTCGAGGGTCAGCTTGACGACGTCGGGCTGCTGCTCGGCGATATGCTTGTCGAGTTTTTCCTTATCCTTCTCGAAATCCTGGATCGTGACGGCCATGCCAGAGCCGTGGCTGCCGGGGTAGGTGATCAGGTTGCCTGTGGCGAAGATGCGGGGGCTGAGGATCTTGCCGGCGCGCTCGTCGGCGCGCAGTGGCAGGATCACGTCGGCCTGGTTTCCGGCGTCGTAGACGGTGGTGACGCCGGAATAGAGAAAGCTCGCGAGCGCTTGGGTCGCGGCGGCCTTGGTGGAGGCGAGATCAGGCTGCGGTCCGGCCCCGCCGTGCAGATGGATGTGCACATCCATCAGACCAGGCATCAGGTATTTGCCGTGGGCATCGATCACATGGCCCTTGGGCGATTTTGCGAGTGCGCTTGGCATAACGTCGGCGATACGGTCGCCGTCCACGGTCACCGTCATATCGGCCTGAGGCGCGTGGCCCGTTCCATCGATCAGGGTGACATGCTCGATTACCCAAGTTTCGGCCAAGGCGGCGCGCGGAAGGGCCAGGGCGATAGCGCAGGCTGCCAGAAGCGCCAGTTTCTTCATGTCCGTATCCGTAACGCTCGTGGCGGCGCAGCGCCTCCACCTGGCGGGCAGCTTAGCGGCGAAGTTGGCTCAAGCCAGCAGATCCCTGTTCGCCATCAGGCCCTCGACCAGGGCGCCCACGTCTGAACCATCGTTGTAGGCGTGAAACATCGCCCGCACGTTGCCATCGCGCCAAGAGACGACGACGCCTCGCTCGGCGAGCCTTTCGGTCAGAAGGGCGGCGTCGCGAGATCGGATCGCCACCTGCGGCCCTCGACGGCTATCCCCGCGCGGCGTGGCAAGCCGGCAACCCGCCTCGGTGAGCCGGTCCATGGCCTCGCCGGTGATTTCGCGGATGCGCGTTTCGATGGCCTGGATACCGGCGCTCCGGATGAGTTCGATACCCGCCTCAGCGGCATAGCAATTGACCACCGGCGGCGTCCCGGTCTGAAATCGCCTGGCAGTCAGGGCCGGAACGTTGGCGAAGATCGACATGGCGTCGATGTCGGCTTGGGCGAACCAGCCGCTGACGGTTGGCGTCAGCTCCAGATGTCGCCGCGCGACGTAGAGCCAGCCGACGCCCGCCGTGCCCAATAGGTATTTGAGCATCCCGCCGACCGCGAAGTCGACGCCGAGCGCCTGAACGTCGACATCCATCGCGCCCACAGATTGGAAAGCGTCGAGTAGCACCAGCGCGCCGCGTTCGTGTGCCATACGGGTGATGGCCTCGATGTCGAGCCGCTGGCCGTTGCGGTAGCAGACGTGGGTGATCTGGACGAGCCTAGTGGTCTCATCGATGGCGGCCGCGAAGTGCTCCAGCGGGATGCCGCCATCCTGGGCCTCCGGGACATGTTCGACAACAGCGCCACGGGACGCTTGAGCGTGCCAGATCTGGGCGCCGGTCGGGAATTCGAAATTCGAGACCACGACCTTGTTGCGCGACCCGGAGAAATCAATGGCGCTGGCGAGCGAGTTGATGCCGTCCGAGGCCGAGGTCGTCACCGCGATCTCGTCGGCGCTGGCGTTGAGCAGTGCCGCCATGCCGCCCCGCACGGCTTCCGCCCGAGCGCCCCAACCGCCCCAGTCGACGCCGCGTGTCAGCCGGTCATCGAGATACTGTCGCACCGCAGCCTCGACCGGCTCGGCGAGCAGGCCGTATGAACCGCTCGCCAGGTAGGCCTTGTCCTTCAGTGTCGGGAATAGCGCCCGGAAGGCGCCCCAGTCAGCAGCCACTTGTGCACTCCAGCAAAACTTCGTTCATGAGGGTTCCAGGGGGCTGGTCGGGGGGCGGCGACGCGCGGATGGACGAAGACGCGATCATCGAGCGCGAGGCCGGCCTGAGCAAGGCCCTGACACGCGCGCAGATCACCATGATCGGCTTAGGCGGCGCCATCGGCACTGGCCTGTTCATGGGGTCGGGAATTGCGATCGGTTATGCGGGCCCGGCGGTGGTGATCAGCTATGCAATCGCCGCCTTCATAGCGGTGATCATGGTCTGCAGCCTGTCGGAGATGGCAGTGATGCATCCAGCTGCCGGCTCGTTCGGCATCTACGCCGAGACCTATCTGAACCCCTGGGCTGGCTACGCCGTCCGCTACACCTATTGGTTCTGCCAGGTCGTGGCGATCGGCGGCGAGGCGGTCGCGGCCGGAACCTATATGGGTTTCTGGCAGCCCCGCATTCCGGTCTGGATCTGGTCGCTTGGCTTCGCTACCGGGATCGTCTTCCTGAACTCCCGCTCGGTGAAGAATTTCGGCACCGTCGAATACTGGTTCGCCTTCATCAAGGTGAGCGCCATCATCCTTTTCATCATCTTGGGCGGCGCGGCGATCTTGGGCGTCGCTCAGCCAGCCGTGGGCTTGCACAATCTAACGGGCCTGCCGGGCGGTTTCGCACCGCACGGCCTGAAAGGCGTCTGGATGGGCGTGATCATGGGGATCTTCTCTTTCATCGGGATCGAAATCATCGCTGTGACCGCTGCGGAGACGCCGGACCCTAAGACAGCCATACCGGCTGCGCTGCGATCCATGGCGTTCCGACTCGGGCTTTTCTACCTGGTGGGTCTGACAATCCTGGTGAGCTTCGTCCCTTGGACAAACGTCGGCGCAAAGGTCGTGTCGGAGAGCCCGTTCGTGAAGGTATTTGAATACACCCACGTTCCCTACGCCGCGGCGATCATGAATTTTGTGGTGCTCACCGCCGCCCTCTCCAGTATGAACGCCAATACGTACTTGACGGGCCGAATGCTCTTCTCGCTGTCGCGCGGAAACTATGCGCCGAAGGTGTTCGGCCGCCTGAATCGCGCCGGCGCGCCAGCGCCGGCGGTGGTCTTTTCAGGGGTGGCGATCCTAGCGTGCGCCTTGGTCTCGCGCGTTACGCCGCTGGCGTACAACTACCTTTTCGGCGTGGCGTTGTTCGGGGCGATCTTCGTCTGGATCGTCGTCCTTGTGAGCCATCTCGCCTTCCGGCGGCGCCATAGGGCAGAAGACCTGCCGGTGCGGATGCCATTCTTTCCGATCTTGCAGATCGCGGGCCTGATCCTGCTGGGTGCGATCCTAGTGACTATGGGTCTCAGCCCGGACTTCCACGTGTCTTGGATCGTCGGTGTCCCATGGCTAATGCTGCTGAGCGCGGCCTATTTCCTCTGGGGACGCCATCCCAGGCTTCAAGTGCGAAATCCTGACAGCGGGACTTCAGTCTAGAGTTCGCCATCCAGCCCTGGAAAGCTATCGTCGGACGTCGCGGTTCGGCAGCTTCGGGCTATTCTCGGGCATGGGGAATTCGATGAAATCAGCGTTGTTGGCCGGCGTTGCGCTGGCCTTGGTTTGGCAGGGCGCAGTTGTGGCTCAGCCTGCTCAGCACATCACCACGCCCAAGGAGGCGCTGAACGGCTCGGAGCCCGGAGACGACTACTTCCTGGCGAACTACGATCAGACGACCGCCTACTGGAAAAAGCTGGCCACAGAAAGCGACCGGGTGAAGCTGGTCAGTCTCGGCAAGAGCGTCGAGGGCCGTGAAATATGGATGGCGGTGGTCTCCTCGCCAGAGAATCTGAAGAAGCTCGACCACTACGTCGATATCGACAAACGCCTGGCGCTCGCCAAGGGCCTGACCGACGCCGAAGCCCATGCTCTCGCCAAAGAAGGTAAGGCGATGGTCTGGATCGACGGGGGCCTGCATGCCTCCGAGGTCTCGAGCGCCCAGAGCCAGATCCAGATCGTCTACGAGATGCTTGCCAAGAACGATCCGGAGACGCTGCGTTTCCTGAACGACGACATCACGCTTTTCGTCCTACCAAACCCGGACGGCCAGCAGTTGGTCGCTGACTGGTACATGCGCAAAGCCGATCCCAAGGCACGCTCCCTAAGCGACCTGCCTGTCGTCTATCAACGCTACGTCGGGCACGACAACAATCGCGAATACTACATGTCGAACATGCCCGAAACGACGGCAATCAACCGGGCAATGTTCAAGGTCTGGTATCCGCAGATCGTCTACAACGAGCACCAGACTGGGCCGCTGGGCGCCGTAGTATTCGTGCCGCCGTTCCGCAATCCGTCGAACTATCACTTCGACCCACTAGTCCTGAGCGAACTAGATGGGGTCAGCGCGGCCATGCACAGCCGGTTGATCGCTGAGGACAAGCCGGGTTCGGCCGAGCGTAGCGCCGCGCCCTATTCCACTTGGTTCAACGGCGGCCTTCGGACCACGGGCTACTTCCACAATGTGGTTGGAATCCTGACTGAGATCATTGGCAGCCCGACACCGATGCAGCTGCCGCTTTTGCCCAGCCGCCAGCTCTCCAATCAGGACGAGCTCTATCCCGTGCCGCCGCAGATCTGGCACTTCAAGCAGACCGTCGAATACGTAAAGACCATGAATCGGGCCGTCATGGACTATGCGTCCAAGAACCGAGAGGACCTGCTTTATAACCGCTATCTGATGGGCCGGAACTCGCTGAAGCGGGCGGCTGAGGACAGCTGGACGATCACGCCCAAACGGGTCGCAGCTGTGATGGCGGCGTCGAAGGCGGCGGGCGGTGCGCCGGCGCGCGGCGGGCGTGGTGACGGACTGGCCGGCAACGGCGACCAGAACGCCATCGTCGATGCCAAGCTCTACGACACCGTCTTCCACGACCCGGCTGAGCGCGATCCGCGCGGCTACATCCTGCCGCTGGACCAGCCTGACCTGCCGACGACGGTCAAATTCCTGAACGCGTTGATCAAGTCGGGCATCGAGGTCGAGAAGGCGACCGCCGCGTTCACCGTGAAGGGCAAGACTTATCCGGCCGGGACCTATGTGGTCATGTGCGACCAAGCCTATCGCCCGCATATCCTCGACATGTTCGAGCCCCAGGATCATCCGCAGGACTTCGAGTATCCGGGCGGCCCGCCGATCAAGCCTTATGACATTACGGGCTACACGCTCGCCTACCAGATGAACGTGAAGTTCGACCGGATCCTGGATGGTTTCTCCGGGCCGTTCCAACCGGTCAGCGAGGTCATGGCGCCGCCGCCGGGCAAGATCGTCGGCTCAGGTAGCGCGGGCTGGTTGCTTGATCACAAGACCAACAGCAGCTTCACGCTCACCAACCGACTGCAAAAGGCGGGCGTCCAGGTATCCTGGATCAAGACCGAGACCTCGGCGGACGGCCAGACCTTCGGGCCCGGCGCGGTCTGGGTGCCGGCCAGCGGAAAAGCTAAGGCGATCGTCCAGAAGAGCGTCGCCGACCTGGGCATTGACGCCTACGCCGTGGGCTCCGCGCCCAAGGGCGAGAAGATGTCGCTGAAGACCCCACGCATCGGCATTGTCGACACCTATGGCGGCATGATCACCTCCGGCTGGATGCAGTGGGTCGTGGAACAGTTCGAGTTCCCCTACACTCTGGTCTATGGGCCGGAGCTCGATGCCGGAAACCTCAACGCCAAGTATGACGTGCTGCTGTTCGTGGACGGCGCGATTCCAGGCGGCGACAGCCGCTACGGTGGTGCGGGTCGCGGAGGCGGTCTGCCGAAGCCGGAAGAGGTGCCCGAGAAGTATCGCAGGATGCTGGGTCGCATCACCCAAGAGAAGACCTTGCCGCAGGTAAAGGCCTTCATCGAGAACGGCGGCACGGCTGTGGCCATCGGGGGGTCAACCCGGCTCGGAGAATATCTGAAGCTAACTGAGAACCCGCTGGTGCTGATCGGCAAGGACGGAAAGACCGAGCCGCTCGCTTCTTCAAAGTTCTACATCCCCGGCTCGATCCTTGCGGCCAAGGTCGACAACAAGGACCCGCTGGGCTTCGGCTTCGCCGACCACGTCGATGTGTTCTATGACTCAAGCCCGGTGTTCAAGATTGCAGCGCCGGATATGGCAAAGTCGGTGTCTTGGTTCCAAGGTGCCGACCCGTTGCTCAGCGGCTGGGCTTGGGGCCAGAAAGCTCTGGATGGCACGGTGGGTGTGGTCGACGCCAATTACGGCAAAGGGAAGGTCTTCCTCCTGGGCCCGGAGGTCGCTATGCGCGGTCAGGCCTATGGAACGTTCAAGTTCGTCTTCAACGGACTGATGTACGGGCCAGCAGCGGGCGGCAAATCGAAGTAGTCACCGGAGCTAGGTTGGCGGCCTTCGACAAGAGGCTGCGCGGTTTATCTCTCGTCGTCAGCGTCCAGCCACGCCATCGTTCGCTGTACGGCCTTCTTCCACTTGCGGCCCTGCCGGTTGCGTTCGGCAGCCGGCATCTGCGCCGTCCACTCGGCGGACTTTTTCCAGTTGGCGCGCAGTCCCTCGATGTTGGGCCAATAGCCGACGGCGAGACCGGCGGCGTAAGCTGCGCCAAGGCAGGTCGTCTCAGGCACCACCGGGCGAACTACGGGCACGCCTAGGACATCGGCCTGGAACTGCATCAGCAGTTCGTTGGCCGTCATGCCGCCATCGACTTTGAGGGTCGTAAGCGCGACGTCGGAGTCGGCGGTCATGGCGTCGACCACCTCGCGGGTTTGCCAAGCGGTGGCCTCAAGCACGGCGCGGGCGATGTGGCCTTTGGTGATGTAGCCGGTGAGGCCCACGATGATCCCGCGCGCGTCGGACTGCCAGTAGGGGGCGAAAAGGCCAGAAAAGGCCGGCACGAAATAGCAGCCGCCGTTGTCCTCCACCGTTCGGGCGAGTGTCTCGATCTCCGCGGCGCTGGAGATCAGACCGAGGTTGTCTCGCACCCATTGGACCAGAGATCCAGTCACCGCAATCGAGCCCTCAAGGGCATAGACGGCCGGCTGGTCGCCGATCTTGTAGGCCACGGTGGTCAGCAGGCCATTCTTGGAATGCACTGGCGTCTGGCCAGTGTTGACCAGCAGAAAGCTTCCGGTTCCATAGGTGTTCTTGCCTTCGCCAGGTGCAAAGCAGGTCTGACCGAAGAGAGCCGCCTGCTGGTCGCCGAGCGCCGAGGCCACAGCCACGCCGGCGAGGTGACCTGTGGCCTTTCCGTAGACCTCTGAGGACGAACGGATTTCCGGCAGCATGGCGCGCGGCACACCCATCGCGGCCAAGAGGCTCGCGTCCCAATCCAAGGTCGTGAGATTCATCAACATTGTGCGGCTCGCATTGGTGACGTCAGTCACGTGCCTGCCGGTCAGGTTCCAGATCAGCCAGCTGTCCATGGTGCCGAACAGCACCTCGCCAGCCTCGGCACGCCCGCGCAGACCCGGGATGCTGTCGAGCAGCCAGCGGATCTTCGGGCCGGAGAAGTAGGTCGCCAGAGGCAGGCCGCAGAGGTCACGGAAGCGGTCCTGACCGGCATGTTCAGCGAGGTCGCGCACGAGGCGGTCTGTGCGGGTGTCCTGCCAGACGATGGCGTTGTGAACCGGCTTACCGGTGGCCTTGTCCCACACGACAGTGGTCTCGCGCTGATTGGTGATGCCAACGCCCGCGAGGTCCGTCGCTGTGATCTTGAGCTTCGCGAGCGCGCCTTTCACAACGGATTGGACATTGGTCCAGATCTCCTCCGCATCGTGTTCTACCCAGCCGGGCTTCGGGAAGATCTGGCGGTGCTCCTTCTGGTCCACGGCGACGATCGTGCCCTCGTGGTCGAAGACGATGCAGCGCGATGAGGTGGTGCCCTGGTCGATGGCGGCGATGTAACGGGTCATGGACGCGTCCGATCAGAGAAAATGGTTAGAACACGCCGGGATAAGCCCCACCGTCCAGCAGCAGGTTCTGGCCGTTGATGTAGCCGGCATGCTCGCTAGCGAGGAAGGCACAAAAGGCGCCGAACTCCTCCGGCCGACCGACGCGGCGCGCGGGATTGGCGACTTCGACCTGATGGCGGGCTTCTTCTAATGTGCAGCTCTGCCGCGCGGCCAACCCCTTGAAGTAGGTGGCCAGCCGGTCAGTGTCGAAGTGGCCCGGCAGCAGATTGTTGATGGTGACGCCGTCGGCGACCGCCTCGCGCGCCAGACTAGCGACCGCTCCGGTGAGGCCGGCGCGTGCGCCAGTGGAAAGCCCTAGCATCGGCAGGGGCGCTTTCACGGCCGCCGACGTGATGTTGAGGATGCGGCCCCAGCGCCGACGGCGCATGGCGGCGATGGTGGCGCGGATAAGCTGGAGGGGCGCGACCATGTTGGCCTGTAGGGCGGCATGCCATTCTGCTTCGCCCCAGTCCTCGAACTGTCCGGGCGGCGGACCAGCAGCGTTGGTGACCAAGATGTCAGGCTCGGGACAGGCTGCAACAAGGCGCGCGCGGCCGTCAGCCTCCAGCACATCGGCGGCGACGGCCGCGACCGGTCGGCCAATACGCGCGGAGAGCGCCTTGGCGGCGTCCTCCAGTGGTCCGGACGTGCGGGCGTTCAGGATCACTTCGACGCCCGCGTCGGCCAGCGCTTGAGCGCAGGCGAGCCCCAGCCCCTTGCTCGAGCCACAGATGATCGCCTTGCGACCTTGGATCCCGAGGTCGAGACCCATTTAGGAGATCCTCAAGTCTACGGGCTCAAGGCCGTCGATCTCGAACTGATAGTTGTCGCCGAGACCTACGAAACGGGTCGGTACAATGGCGCCGGTGCTCACCCATTGGCCCGGCGCGAGCTCGCCTCCGCGCCGCTCGAGATGTTTAGCGAGCCAAACGACTGCGGTGATGGGATCGCCCAGCACCTCGTCACTGGAGCCTTCATTCACCTCCTCGCCGTTCCGTCGAAGGACGCCGCGTCGGCCGCGCAGATTGGTGAAGTCCGCGATGGAGGAGGGCGGCCCGAAAACTAGGCCGGCGTTCCAGCTGTTGTCGGCGATGATCGAGGCGGCGGAGAGCCGCTTGTAGTCTGCGCCACTGTCCTCGACGAGCTCGAAACCAGCGCAGACCTGGTCGATCAACTCCGCGAGCGGCAAGGCTTCAAGGCGCCCGCGGCGTTCTGAAACGCCTGGCGCAATACGAACGGCCATCTCGCTTTCGATGCCTAGGCGGACGTAGTCGGTCATCCGAACGTTTGCAGGTGAGCGTAGAATACGGGTGTTGAGTACGATGCCGGAAATCGGCTCGTCCACGCCGCACATCTGCTGCATGCGCTTTGTCGTCAGACCAATTTTGTAGCCGGCCGGCTTGGCGCCCAAGGCGCAAAGACCCGCGACGTAGCGATCCTGGACCTCGTAGGCCAAACCCACACCCGGCTCGCCGCCCTCCGGCAGGATGTCGTCGAAGATGCTGGTGAAGGTCTGGCGGTTGGCGTGCCGCTCGCTGAGCGACCGCGCTAACCGGTCGGCGAGGGCGAGCACTATTTGCCACCCGCCTCGACATAAAATCCGTCAAGCCGCGGCCCGGGCGCCCAGGCCGCGGGCGAAAAAGTCCAGAGGTCCTCGGTCGTCATGCTGGCGATCAACTTGTCCTTGGGCGTGCCCGCCTTCACCTGCGCTTTGGCGCGCTCGAGGAAGGTCGCGAGCTTGCCGCGGAAGGCGATCATCTCAGCCTTAGTCAGCGTACTGTCGCCATGGCCGGGGATGGCCAGTTCCCAATCCAACTTCATCACCTGGTCGAGGGAATTCAGCCAGCCGGTGATCGAGGCTCCGCCGGCGTAGTCGAAATTGGGCGTCGTCGAGACTAATTCGTCGCCCATCGAGACCACCTTCAAGTCGGGGAAGAAGACGATCGTGTCACCGTTTGTATGGGCCGGCGTGTAGTGGCGGAGCTGCACGGTCTTGCCGCCAAGTTTAATCGTATAGGCGGTGTCGTAGGTGACGTCGGGGTTGGCCGGAACCTGCAGCGTTGGGTTGTTTGCGGGCGACGTGAACTTGGCCAGTTCGATGGGCACGTTCTTCTGCCCTATCACCTTCGCGCCCGCCGCAAGGAAGCGACCGTTGTTGCCAGTGTGATCGGCGTGCAAATGCGTGTCGATGAGATAACGGATGGGCTGCTGGCTGATCCCATGGATGTCCGCCGTCAGCTCGTCGTAGATAGCCTGGCCAGGGTTCTTGCTATCGACGACCACAAGGCCTTCGCTTGTAACCCTCACGGTCGTGTTGCCGCCGGCTCCTATGATCATGAAAAGTTCCGGCTTCACCTGTTTGACGACCAGAGGTGGACGCGCAGGCGGTGTCGGCGCCTGGGCATAGGCGGCCGAAGCGCCGATGCAGGTCAGAGCTGCGACGAGCAAAGAGCGAAGGGTGGCGGGTCTCATGTCGGACTCCTGAGCGAGAGGCGGGAGCAGGCTCGCCTTGCGTCGGAGGATTGTCCAGTGCCGCTGCGGTCTAACGCGCCTTCATCAGGCTGTCGTAGACGAGCACATAGGCCTCCGGTCCGACCAATCCCTCACCGCGGAAGGGTTTGTCCATCTCCGCGATCAGGAAGATCACGATGCCTAAGAACATAGACAGTACGGCCGTCAGGATGGCGTGGACATGGAGCTCCATATTCAGCATCCAGATGATCGCGATGGTGAGGAAAGCGCCGATCCATAGGACCCACCAGAGCATGTCTGGAGTGCCGGCAGTGACCCGCGCTAGACGATTGGCGCGCAACTCGACGAGCTTTTCGACCTGTCCAAATGCCTCGGCGTAGGCGATTGAGTCCGCCTTTTCGGAGGGGTGAACCGCTGCCAGGTCAGACTGATAGATTGTTAGGTGGCCTGTCCCGCCGGTGGGCACGAGGCCCTTGGCCTGCGCAGGCCAATCACTTTCGATCGTCACTTTGGCGTAATCGCGAAGGTCGGTAAGCAGCTTTGTGCGGTGCGGTTCGGGCAGGGAGCCCGTATCACTGTAGAGCGCGGCTAGAGTTGAAGCTTCGCGCTCGACGATATCGGACGTCGACGAATAGTCAGCGTAGACGCCTACCGACACCAAACCCAGCAGGATTCCGTAGAACACCGAGAAGCTCGCAATGTTCAGGGAGACCATCTCATTTGTCCGGTCCTGCCCGTGAATCCACCGGTGGAAAAGTGGGCGGACCAGAAACATCCCGCCAAGACTGCCTGCCACGGATCCCGCGGCAAAGAGCACGCCCATCTCCCAGGCAGGGTAGTTGTACATCCAGGAAAACATGCGGAAGGCCCCCCAGCCTTTGTCGATCTCGTTCTAGGACTCGGAAGATGAGCCCGCACTGGCATGCCCGGCTGGCCGGACGTCGATGGTGGCTGAACGTCGCCGCCTAACAGCCGCGCCGACGGCCCCAAAGCCGAAAATCATCATCACCCAGGTCGCGGGCTCCGGAATCGCGGCGGGCGCCGGCGCTGCAAATGTCTGGGCCACAACAATCGGAGGCGGAGGCGGAGGCGGAGGCGGCGGTGGAGGCGGAGGCGAAACTGGCGGCGGCGGCGGCGGCGGCGGCGGTGAAATTGGCGGCGGCGGCGGGGGTGACACAACGCTGACCGTCGTCACGACGACGGCCGGCGGCGAAACCGGTGCTGTTTGAGGCGTGGGCGGCACGGGCAGGAACGCAGGGGCCGCTTGGGAATGCGGCGGATCCGGCGGAGGGGGCGGTGGCGGTGGCGGTGGCGTCGTTGGAGTGGTTGGAGGTGTAGGCGCCTTTGCCGATGGGGCTTGTCCGCCACCAAAGAAGAGAGGCCGGTCCCCGAACCTCGGTCCAATTGGAGGCGGTGGCGCGAATGGATCTGAGTCCGAGCTACTCGCGTTGCTGTCCGAAATCGCCGAGGGGCCCAGCAGATCGCTCAGTAGGAGCTGGCCCCGCGATGCCACCTCCAGTGTGGTGAGGTCTCCGCCTTCAGAGCCCTGCTCTTCAATGATCTCCGTACCGATCACATGCCAGTTATTTACATAGGCGGAAGGGCTTCCATGGTGGGTTTTGCCGAGCGAGCCAACGCGACCGCCGCCCACGACGGCCACGACGCAGGAGACCGAAACCACAGCCATGATAGCATTCAGTCGCATCTTGTTCGCCTACGGCGCGAATCCATTTTCAGAGAACAGAAAATGTCGAACTGTGTTTAGCGTTACTAAGGAATTAAATACAGCGTAAGTTTCCCCCCGCCGATGACGCCGGATATGCCTGCGCAGCGGAAGGGCACTCTAACAGGGGCATGCCTCCCCACGCGGCGACCCTAGACCTAAGAGACGTAATTATGGATTTCGGCCAACCAATAGCGGTTTGTTCCGGCTTCCCGCAATGATGCGTGATGCCGACTCGGAAGTCTGACATTGACGCGGAATTTGATTTTATCGTCGTAGGCGCCGGCTCCGCCGGCTGTGTTCTTGCCAATCGGCTTTCTAAGGATCCCCGCCACCGGGTCTTGTTACTTGAAGCTGGCGGCAAGGACGACTGGCTCTGGTTCCACGTGCCGGTTGGCTATCTCTTCGCGATCGGTAACCCGCGTGCGGACTGGATGTTCGAGACCGAGGCTGAACCCGGCCTTAATGGCCGATCACTCAAATACCCCCGCGGCAAGGTGATCGGCGGTTCGTCGGCAATCAACGCCATGATCTCCATGCGAGGTCAGGCGGCGGACTACGACCACTGGCGCCAGCTCGGTTTGACAGGCTGGGGCTGGGACGACGTTCAGCCGGTCTTCAGGCGCCTCGACGATCATTTCCTGGGTGAGACCGCGCACCATGGGGTCGGCGGCGAATGGCGGGTCGAAGCGCCGCGCGTCCGGTGGGCGGTTCTGGACGCTATTGCTCACGCCGCCAACCAAATGGGCATTCCTTCGACGGCGGACTTCAACACCGGCGACAACGCCGGCGTGGGCCTCTTTCACGTCAATCAGAAACGCGGCGTCCGCTGGTCGGCGGCCCGGGGGTTTCTCAAGCCTGCAATGGCCCGGCCCAATCTGCGCGTGGAGCCGGGCGTACTGGTGGAGAGGGTGGTCTTCGAGGGTAAACGTGCAGTTGGTGTACGCTTCCGCCATGCGGGCCAGGTCCGCGAGGTTCGTTCTCGGCGTGAGGTGATCCTGTCAGCGGGCTCGATTGGATCACCGCAGATCCTTCAGCTTTCCGGCATCGGACCGGCAGATTGGCTCCAAGTGCACGGAATCACGGTGGTGCTCGACAGGCCCGGCGTGGGCCGCAACCTGCAGGATCATCTGCAGCAGCGCGCAATCTACAAAGTCCAAGGTGCCACGACCTTAAATGAGGCCTATCACTCGCTGATCCGCCGCGCCTGGATGGGGGCTGAATATGCCCTCTTCCAGCGAGGCCCGCTCACTATGGCGCCGTCGCAACTGGGCATTTTCACGACGTCGTCGAGCACACATGAAAGGGCGAACATTGAATTTCATATCCAGCCCCTGTCGCTCGACCGGTTCGGCGAACCCCTGCACCGGTTTCCTGCGGTTACTGTAGCGGCCTGCAATCTGCGCCCGACCTCGCGCGGAACCATCCGATTGCGCTCGGCCGACGCAGCCGACGCTCCGCTTATCGCCCCAAATTATCTGGATACAGACGAGGACCGCCGCGTGGCGGCCGACGCAATCCGAACCACGCGCCGTCTGATGGCGCAGCCTGCGCTAGCGCAGTACCACCCGCAGGAATACTTGCCCGGGCCACAGGTTGGGGACGATGCCGAGGCCCTTGCAAAGGCGGCCGGCGACATCGGGACGACGATCTTCCACCCCGTCGGAACCGCGAAGATGGGCCTGCCGTCAGATTCCATGGCTGTGGTCGACGCCCGTTTGCGGGTGGTCGGCTTGGAGGGCCTTCGAGTGATCGACGCCTCGGTCATGCCGACAATCACGTCTGGCAACACCAACACGCCGACCATCATGATCGCCGATCAGGGCGCGCGATTCATTCTAGAGGACACTAGATCCTAGCCGGAAAACTCTAGCGGCTACCGGCTAGAAGGCCCCTTTTCTGCGCCTTCCGGGGAGGCAGCAGGCTTCGCACCAAAGTTCTTCAATAAGTAGGCGTAGACGGCGTCCTGTTCTTCCGGCGTCAAGGCCGCTCCGCGGTCGACCATCTTTCCAATCAGGTCGGTCCAGTCGTCTGGCGCGCGCGGCTTGTAGACGATTTGCGCAGCCGAATGGCACATCGTGCAGGATCGCAGGATCAGTTCTTTTCCAGGGCCGTCCGGAAGTCCGTCATTGGGATTCTGCGCCAGGGTAGTGCTGGTCAGGCCAAGTGAGAGCGCGGCCGCCGCGGCGACTATGAGGAAGCGAGTGTTCATCCGAGGCATCCTGGACGGTGAGATATGAGTCAAGACCCTAGATGATTGTGCCGTCGCCACCGCGATGGGGGCAACCTCAGCAAGCTGGGCGCGGGCCCGGATAATTCAGGGTCAAGTAAGGATCGCGCGACTCGACCGATGCGACCACCCAGGCCAACGCGATCCCTGAAGCCACGGCTCCCCCTCCTTCGCCCTGGGCCGCTCACCTAGAGCGGGTGGGGATTAGGTAGAATATCCTGAGTTCCTGAGGTATTTGGCGCACTCGCTTGTCGGGAAGCTTCGACAAGGGTTACCTGTCGGCATACTTCGTCACCGACCCCGAGCGCCAGGAAGCGGTCTTTGAAGACCCCTACATCCTGATCGTCAACTCCAAGG
>JAYUBY010000404.1:0-2562 GCA_043740635.1 Alphaproteobacteria bacterium | reverse complement strand
GCGCCAGCTAGTGCGTCGTGCGCCAGGCGGCTTTGGCCGCATCTTTCGTCATGTTAAGGCGCAGCGTGTCGTCGTCGATCATTTCGACCCAGCTCACCGGGATCATGTGGTGCCTAAGGCCAGCTGCGAGATCGAACTTGGTCAGCTCGATTTCATCGCCCCTCACTTTGTCGACCCGGCCGACATGACCGCCGTCGGAGCCCACCACATCCATGTGCTCGCGAATTTGAGAAGATTGAATCATTGTTTCGTCTCCTAAAGTGGGTGAGGCTTGGGGAACGGCGCAGAGAGCGGGAGGTTTCGTCGATGGTTGAGCCAATCAATCTCAACAAGGTCCGCAAGGATCGCGCTAAGGCACAAGCCAAGGCCAAAGGCGCGCAAAACCGCACCCTTTTCGGCCTGAAGAAGACAGAGAAGATCGTCGCGGACATGGAGGCCGGGCGGGCCCGCCAAAAGCTCGATCAGACCAAACGAGAAGACTGACGCTCGCGCCGGCTCAGTGCGCCGGATCCTTCCAGGGCCTAAGGTTCGTGGCCTCGCGCGTCTGCTCCTGATCGGTCCGGCGACGCTCAGCGATGTCTTGCCTGCGCGCGCAGATCTCCTTGGGGAACATCGTGCCCAGCACCTTTTCCTTATGGCAGACGATTTCGGTGTCGACGGCGACAGCGCTCTTTTGTCCCTGCACAACAACCGAGCTGACGGTGGGCGCCGTGGCGGCCGCAGTCGATCCGGTAGGTGCAGATTGAGCAAGCAAGGCGGCGACTACGGATATGGCGCTCAGCATCGCGTTGCCCGAACAGTGGTCGAGGAAAGCTACAGCTGATCGATGCGGCTGTCAGCGGGTCCTAGGCAGCCTTCGGCAGAGACCCATCGCGAGCCTCCGAAGGGATCGCGTCATAGATGGTCGCCGCAGTGATGTTCAGTCGCCGGCGCGCGCTCTCCAGCGGCTCTGCCATCAAGCGCTCGTAGTCCTCCCCCAGCAACCAGGTGGCGGCCTTGCCGCGCTGATAGCCTTGCCAGATCGCCTTTACATAGGGGTAGGTCTTGGCCTTTCGCGCCCGCGACGCTGCGCCTACGGCGATCAGCGCCCAGCCAAGCCCTTTGGTCTGGGCGAAGGAGAAGGCCACCAGGCAGGCTTCGCCCAAGCCGTCTCGATGATAGCCGGAAAGAATATGCCAGATGTCGTGTACGTCGCGGGTTCTGCGGCCCATCCAGGCATAGGGGTGCTGTTCGTCGACGGCCGGCGCGCTCTGCCGGCTGATTTCGACGAGGCCGTCGGCGGAAATCTGTTCGCTGCGAATGAACGTTCGATAGGCAGCACCGACGCTGCCTTCCGGCAGGCTGTCCAGCCAGGCGTCGTCCATCAGCAGCCGCGTGAACTCAAGGCGCTCATAGGCCATGCGCCCACCATCGCGGGTCTTAAGTAGACGAAGGTACCCCTTGGCCGTCGAGCTTCCGTTCAGGGCGCGCATGATCTCGAAGACCTGACCGGTGTCTTCCTTGTCGTTAAGCAGACGGCGCAGAGACCTCAGCGCATGCATCCAATCCAGCTTTGGCGACGCAGCGCGCAAGGCAGGGCGTTCGGCGGCATCGACCATCGCCATAGAAATTCCCTCACTCAAGCTGACCTAGCAAAAATGACGCTACCGTCAATTTAATGCAAGTCTAAAAATGACACTGCCGTCAACTTTGCGGATCAGGTTTGCACCTAGGCGCAAAGCGGCGGACATATCTGCCCATGGCCACCTTAAGAAAGCGCTCCGTCCAACTCTCCGGCCACGCGACCTCGATCGCGCTCGAGCCAGAGTTCTGGACGGTGCTTGAAGCCATGGCGTCGGCGGAGACAATGAGCCTCGCTGGCCTGATCGGTCGCATCGACGACGCACGGTCGGGCCGTCCCCTCGCCTCGGCCTGCCGCGTGGCCGCGCTAGCCTTTGCTCAGACCCGCCCGCGCTGAGCTGCGCGCCGCATCTGGCGCACGCTGAAAATGCCAAAACGCCAAGTCAGGTATCCCACCAGCAGGCCCCCTGAGACACCCAGCGGCATCACCCACCAGCCGAGCAACTCCTGCCCGCCCGGATTGGGGAAGACGACGCCCAGCGACATCGAGTGGCCGAACTTGGGATCCGGCGTCCACCACAGCCCAGCGTGATCCCACAGGAAGGGTTTCACGGCCGCCGTGACGAGCAAAGACAAGGCGACGCCGTAGCCGGTGAACGACACTAGGAACGCAAAGAAACCGTAGACGCTCAGCCGAGCCAACCGGGTAACGCCCCACAGCACCCTAAGCGGCGATCGGTTGGTCTCCAGACGAGCCACCACGCGCTCGGTCACGTTCAGTCGGGCGACTTCCCTGGGGCCGCCCAGCTCGGCGATCGCTGCTTCGACCCGCTTTGGTGTCGGCGCGCCGTCCACCTTGTCCAGGACGTGGCTGCGAAGTTCGGCGACGACTTCGCGTGCCTCGGCATCGGGCAGACCGTGCAGATAGCGCTGCACCTGGGCGAGGTAGGTGTCGAGGTGGGCCATGCCAGCTTCGTTCGTCATTCGGAATCTCCATCCAAC
>JAYUBY010000403.1:0-11011 GCA_043740635.1 Alphaproteobacteria bacterium | reverse complement strand
GCACCAGCGCAATTCGCCGGACGATTTGATCGCCGCGGTGCACGCATTCATCCGGCGCACGCCGTCGGCACTCGTGGGGCTGTCGCTCGACGACATCGCGTACGAGACGATGCCGGTGAACATCCCGGGCGTCCAGCACTGGGATCCCAACATGGGGATGTGCATGACCAGTCAAGGGACAGCGCCGCAGAAAGGGAAGGCCCCCCAACCGGCGGAGGCAACGCCGCAAGCTAACGGCTCTGTCACGGGGTCACCGCCCCCCTGTCCCTCGGGCCAGCGCTGGGATGCAGGCATGAATATGTGCGCGCCCGGGGAAACCATCCCAAGGGTCTCGCTGATGCTTCACCTCAATCAGTTCGCGATCTACTCACGCACCAGCGGCCCGCGCGGCCAATCCCGCTGGACCGGTCCGGGCGCTTGGATGCTGACGTATGACAACGATCTCACAGCGAGAAATCACCTAAGCATCGACGTCATGGCGTCTCCCGAACCATGGACAGTTGGAGACAAGGGAACGCCGCAACTTCTGCAAACCGACCACGTCGACAACATGCACGCCCACGACACCATCATGGCGCTCGAGTTCAGGGACGCTGTGGCTTTTGGATCGGGTGACAGCCAGAAGTTGACCTTCTTGTTCGCGCCTCGCGGACAAGCGGCCATCGGCCCGGTCCCGTTCATGCATCGTGAGTCGGCCGAGGGGAATCCCGATGCGCCGCTCGGCCACGCGCTTCAGGACGGATTCCACGACGCTTCAACCGTACTCGGGGTGGAATATCAAGTTGCGCGCACGACGTTTGAGATCACCGGTTTTAGCGGACAGAACATCACCCGGCCCTTCCCGATACATCGGATCGATTCATATGGCGTCAGGGCCAACCGCGACCTTAGCGACCACGTTCGCGTTGGCGCATCGTTTGCCAACGCCCTGTTGCCCGCCGATGCCGGTGGCGCCCAGCACAATCAATTCATCTCGGCATGGCTCACGACGTCGCACGGGCGTCCTGGCGCCACCTTCAAGACGGCCTTCATCTGGGGCGAAACGCGGGCGGGTCATGACGCCTTCCTCAGCAGTTTCCTGGAGGAAGCGGTCTATCAGCGGGGCAAGAATAACTTCTACGGTCGTGCGGAGATACTTCAGATCACCCCCAGCCAACTGGAGCTTTTGACGAGCAATGGGGATGAGGGCGCACGCTGGGTGGAGGCTTTCACGCTAGGCTATGAGAGAGCCCTTTTCACGAGAAATGGGCTCTCTATTTTTGGCGGCGGATCCTACACGAAAGACATCGTTCCGACGGCGTTCCGACTCGGATACGGCTCCGATCCCGCCGGCGGCAAGCTGTACATGCGCATAAGGTACATGGGCAGCCGGGGTGGGTTTTAGCGGGAGGCGCTTCGCTCTACCCGCCGTTAAACTCGTGAAAAAATCACCGACCGGCATCGGTACATTTCCGATAATGCTTATCAGAGGCCGAGCTTCCCAGCCGGGCTCGTTTGGCTGAGTTTAGCTCGCCGCGCATGGTGGTCATTCAGGAATCACACGGCGAGCTTCGCCGCCTGGCGATTTGGCGCCGGATAGTCGGGATAGAAGCCGGGCAACAGCGGCAGGTTGCCCGTGGTGTCTCGCATGGAGCTGGCGAGTTGGCGGATCGCGTCCTGACCTTTTGGTCAGAGAGGCAAGGCACATCCGCAGAGCCGTCCTTCCGTATAGCCGAAGATACGGAAGCGGGGCCGGCCGCCCCGCCACTACCCTTCGACCGGAATCAAGGCGGATATGCTCTCCGCCAGCTCGGCAATCCGGAATGGCTTGGTCAATCGCGGCAGGCCCTGCGCAACGCCATCCACCTCTGCATAGCCAGAAACGATCAGAATCGGGAGTGTCGGCTCGATGGCAGAACCGATTGGTACGCGTCCTCGTTCGATACCCTCGACCCAAGCGACCTATTTTCCGTCCACCGAGAAAGCCAGCAGCACGTTGTCGGGGCCACTGGATCCCGAAGCACCGTTGAAGCCGGCCATAAGGAAGGCCATGCGTCCGGCGAAGGTCATGCCTGCGGCGTCGAGGTTGCCGCCGCGCTGGTTCTTCACACCGTTGACGGTTTCATAGTGGCGGCCAGCGGTGTCGTAGTCCCAAAGCATATCGCCGGTCTTAGCCTTGAACGCGCGGACATGACCGTCCTGGTTCACGCCATAGAGCACGCCGTTGGCGAGGCTCGGCGGCCCGGAATAGCCATTGCCGCAACGCCCTTCGAAGCTGCACTTAGCCGGCTCTGGCGCGCGATGGCGCCAGATCAGCGCGCCGTCGGTTAGACGGAGCGCCGAGAGTGTCGGCATGCCCCGGTCGGCGATGCCGACGTAGAGATTTTCGTCATCTGCTGCCATACCCCATTCGACACCGCCCAGCGCGCTGCCCTGGCCAATGCGGGTTTGCCAGATGATCTTGCCGTCCTCGGGATCCAGGCCGTAAACGCCGCCCGATTTCTGACCGGCCAACAGCATGTCCTTACCGCCCTTGAGGTGCTTCAGGATCGGCGAGGAGCCAAAGTCGAAGTCCGGCCCGTTGGGCGTCGGGCAGTTCACCCCCGGACGCTGTGGCGGACACCCGACCAGGAAGTGGTCCAGCGCGGTCATCTGGTGGGCCCATTTGATCTTGCCGGTTTTCAGATCCATGGCCTCAACCGCATCGGAATAGTGTTCCTCAACGTCGGTGTAACTGTCGCCAGTGGCGACGTAGAGCACACCACGCTTGGGATCGATGGTCGGTGAGGACCAGATCGCCCCGCCCGCGGGACCGTACATCTGGGTGCCAGCTGCGTTCTTCTTGAACGGCGCCGGCGTCGTCGGGATGGAGTAGGATTTCCACTTGATCTTGCCGGTTGCGATAGCGATCGCGGCGACTGCGCCGCGCTGCTTGCAGCACTCGTAGGCCGCCAGACCCGCGACGCCCTCCTCGAACGACGAAAGCGGCACGTAGAGGATGTCGCCCCAGAGAGCCGGGGCGCCAGTCAGGATTCCGCGGCCGCCGGAGTCGATATTGACGACCCAAAGTTCCTTGCCGCTGTCGGCGTCCACGGCCACTTGGTTGCGGCCCATATCGCCGAAATAAGCGGCCCAGCCCGAGGCGGCCTTGGGGTTCTTACCTACCGAAACGGTCACCCGTACCGAGCCGCGGGCCTTGTAGGCCCAGGCCACGCAGCCGGTCTGTTTGTCCAACGCGTAGACCTGCCCAGAAGAGGACGTCACGAAGACGCGGTTTCCCACCACCGTCGGCTGGCCATAGCGACCACCTTGGTAGGCAAAGGACCATTTCACCTTCAGCTTTGGCGCATCAGCTGCGGTTATCGTCGTCGAGGCGGCGACCCGCGTGTTCTGCTTGTCCGGGCTCCAGCCGTTCCAGGATGGCCCGAATGGATCGAACTTGGCGCCTGTCGGGCAGGTGTTCTTCGTTTCGCCCGCCAGGTCGAATTTGGCGTCCGGCGCCTGGCCAGTGACCCACGCTGCGACTGCGCCGATATCCGTCTCCGAAAGGCCTGCGGCCATCGGCTGCATCTTGCCGGTCTTCAGTGCGTCGATGATCACGTTGGGGAACTGGGCGGCCAACTCGGAACGCGACGGGGCGTGTTCGACCGGCGGCATGTGGCAAGACTTGCAGCGCTGGTTAAACAGCTCCTCGCCATGCGCCTGCAGCTTGGCGAGCGCGGCGGCCTGAGCTTGGCGGGCCGAAGGCGCGTTTCCGGCGCCTGCCGGCTGACTGCCGGAGTTCTCGCCAGCCACCTGTTGTCCCCACGCCAAGCCGCCGCCCGCAGCCGCGATCGCAATGGCGGCCGCCGCTATGGCCGCGCCCAAGACTGGCTTCATGTCCGCCCCCGATGATTTCCCCTGCGTCACTGTCGCAACGCTCGTTGGCTCCAGCATAGCTCGGACTAAATTTCAGTTAGATTTCGCCGCCTCGGCGCCAGCAAAGCCATGCCCGCCCCTAGCTGCGCATTGCGACACGGTCACGCTGTTGCAATGCGGGAAGGTTCCGACGCGGGGCAGAAAGACGCTTGTCACGCAGACGCCCTAGTGAACCCCGACTTAGCTTGGCAAACGCCCCCCGTTCAGCGAAGAGCGGGAGAACAGCGCTTGCTGGGTGATCGTTAAGGCTAAGCCTGCCCCGGAGACGAATCGGTGCGCCGGTGACCTTGGAGGAATGATGGATAACCGCGCGCAAGCCAAAGGATTCTGGGCAAAGAGCGAGGGCAATCCCTTGCAACGTGGCCTGGTCATCCTGCTCGTGCTGGCCGCCCTCTTGGGCCTTATCTGGTTCGCGGTCCACTTGGCCCAAGGCAGCAAGTCTGGCGCTGGTGGTCCCGGCGGTCCTCCTGGAGCAGGCGGCGGCGGACGCGGTCGACGCCCCACCACGACGGTTGGCGTGGCGACCGCAAGGCCGTCCGAAGTTCCCATCACCCTCGATGCACTCGGCACGGTGACGCCGGCGGCTACGGTCACGGTGACGCCGCAGGTGTCGGGCGTGATCACCCAGATCCTGTTTAAGGAAGGCCAGACGGTCAAAAAGGGCCAAGCGATCGCTGTGATCGACCCCCGCCCGCTCCAGAACGCGCTGCTGCAAGCGCAGGGCAATGAAACCCGTGACGAGGCTCAGCTGGCCAACGCCAAGCTGCAGCTGCAACGAGACCAGACCCTGCTCACCGAAGATTCCATTGCCCGTCAGGACGTCGACACTCAGGCCGCGCTGGTCAAGCAGCTCGAGGGCACAGTGATGACCGACAAGGCGGCCGTGGCGACCGCCAAGTTGAACCTCGGCTACTCGAAGGTCGTGTCTCCGGTGGCCGGCCGCATCGGCCTGCGCGCCGTCGACCTCGGCAACTTCATTCAGGCCGGCAGCTCGACCGGGCTGGCGGTCGTGACTGAAGTCACTCCCATCGACGTTCAGTTCACCGTTCCGCAGGACGCCGTCCCGAACCTGCAAAAACAAGCCGATCACAGCCGCCTTAAGGTGACGGCCTTCGACCGCACCAAGACGGTGGCTCTGGATGAAGGTCAATTTTCGACACTCGACAATCAGGTCGATCCAACGACCGGTACCGTGAAGGCCAAGGCTCGGTTCCCGAACAGTCAAGGGACCCTGTTCCCGAGCCAGTTCGTGAACGTCCGCATCGCGCTACAGACCCTGCGCAATGTGATCGTTGTGCCGGTGACCGCCGTGCGAACCGGTCCGCAAGGCGACTTCGTCTGGATTCTGCGCCCCGACAAGTCAGTAACCAAGCGTAACGTGACACGCGGTCCGTCCACGCCCACGATGACCAGCATCACCGAAGGCCTCAGCCCCGGTGAGCGCGTCATCACCGAGGGCGGAGACCGTCTGACCGAAGGCGGCAAGGTCACGCTGCCGACCGACGCACCGAGCCCGATGATCGCGTGCATGGCTGACATAAAGAAGCTTTGCGATGGCAAGCAAGGTCGCGAGGTCTTTGCATGTCTGCGTGAAAACCAGGCCAAGGCTAGCCCGACCTGCAAGTCGGCGATGGCGGCAGCTGCGGCGGCGCGCGCCAATGGCGGCGGCGGCGGCCAAAGCAGTGGCGCCAGCGCAAACTACGGCGGTGCAGCAGGTGGCGCCGGCGGTGGCTATGCGCCTTCGCCGGAAATGCAGGCGGCGCGCGATGCCATGCACAAGGCTTGTGATCCTGACACCAAGAAGCTCTGTCCAGGTCAGGAAGGCCGCGAAGCTTTCATGTGTCTGCGTGACAACACGAGCAAGGCGACCAAGGCCTGCCAGGCGGCGCTCGCCAAGATGCCGAGCCGGTCTCCCGGCGGCGGCGGAGGCGGCGCGAGCGTCGGTGGCCAGGGCGGCGCACCGGCCAGCGGCGGCCAAGGCGGCGGCAACCCGGGTTCGGGTGGCGGCTTCGGCGGAGCAGCAAGCAGCAGCAACAGCAGTGGCGGTGGCGGTGGCGGGTTTGCACCTTCGCCGGAAATGGCGGCTGCGCGCGACGCTATGAAGAAGGCCTGCGCGGCCGATAACGCCAAGCTCTGCCCGGGCGTCGAAGGTCGCGACCTCTTCATGTGCATGCGCCAGAATGAGGACAAACAGTCCGCGGCCTGTAAGGCGTCTATGGCCAAGATGCGCGCCCTGCGACCGCCGGGCGGCGGCGGCGGTCAGTAAGCGTTAGAACAAAGAGCCGGTCACCGAACGGATGAACCCGTCACGCCCTTTCATCATGCGACCTGTCGCGACGGCCCTCTTCATGGTGGCGATCGTGCTGGCGGGGCTCGTGGGCTTCAAGCTCCTGCCACTCTCGGCCCTGCCTGAGGTCGACTATCCGACCATTCAGGTTTCCACGCTCTATCCCGGCGCAAGCCCGGAGGTCATGGCCCAGACCGTAACCGCACCACTTGAGCGGCAGTTTGGCCAGATGTCGGGACTTGAGCGGATGAGCTCGGTGAGCTCGGCCGGCGCCTCGGTGATCACCCTGCAGTTCACCCTGAAGCAAAGCCTGGACGTTGCTGAGCAGGAGGTTCAGGCCGCCATCAACGCCGGCGCGACCCTACTACCTGCCGACCTTCCAGCCCCCCCGATCTATGCCAAGGTAAACCCCGCCGACGCGCCCGTGCTAACGCTCGCGGCGACGTCTGACACCTTGCCGCTGACGGACGTTCAGAACCTCGTCTACACCCGGCTCGGCCAAAAGATCAGCCAAGTCTCCGGCGTGGGTCTCGTCACCCTCTCCGGCGGGCAGCGCCCGGCCATCCGCATTCAAATCGATACCCAATCGCTCGCCTCTTACGGCCTGACTCTGACCACGGTGCGCAATGCGATCAGCTCGGCGAACGCCAATGCTGCCAAGGGGAGTTTCGAAGGTCCGACCCGCAGCTACACGATCAACGCCGACGACCAGCTGGAGTCGGTCAACGACTACAAGAACCTAATCATCGCCAGCCGCAACGGCGCCTCTGTGCGCCTGTCTGACGTGGCCAAAGTCGTCCAGGGTCCGGAGAACGTCCAACTGGGCGCTTGGTCCGGTTCGACGCAGGCGATCATCGTCAATGTCCAGCGCCAGCCCGGCGCCAACGTCATCAAGACCGTCGACGCGATCAAGAACCAGCTTACCGAGCTCACTGGCGCTCTTCCGCCATCGGTGAAGGTCACGGTGCTTTCCGACCGCACGACCGGCATCCGCGCCTCTGTCCACGATGTTGAACTCGAGCTGCTGCTTGCGGTGGCGCTGGTGGTGCTGGTGATCTTCTTCTTCCTGCACTCTATCCGCGCGACGATCATCGCGGGCCTCGCTGTGCCGATCTCCCTAATCGGCACCTGTGGCGTTACCTACCTGCTGGGCTTCAGCCTCAACAACCTAAGCCTGATGGCTTTGACCATCGCCACCGGTTTCGTGGTCGATGATGCCATCGTCATGCTGGAGAACATCTCCCGCCATGTGGAAGACGGCGAGTCGCCCTTCGACGCTGCGCTCAACGGCGCCAAGCAGATCGGCTTCACGATCATTTCGTTGACCGTGTCTCTGCTCGCCGTGCTGATCCCGCTAGTCTTCATGGGCGACGTGGTGGGCCGCCTGTTCCGCGAGTTCGCCATCACGCTCGCCATTACAATCCTGATTTCGGCTGTGGTGTCCTTGACCTTGACCCCCATGATGGCCGCGCGCTGGATGAAGGGCGACGAGCATCACGCCAAGCCCGGCAGCTTCGGCGAGAAAACCCAGGCCTGGTTCGACAAGATCGTCGCGCAATACGACCGCGGCCTGATCTGGGTGCTCGACCGACAGAAGGCGACACTGATCGTTGCGCTCGCCACCTTCTTACTGACCGTGGTGCTCTACATCGTGATCCCGAAAGGCCTGTTCCCGGTTCAGGACACGGGCCAGCTCCAGGCGCGGATCCATGCGCCGGAAACGGTCTCCTACCAACGGATGGTGCAGCTGCAGTCGCAGGTCACGAACGCGGTCTTACAGGACCCCGCGGTGGAGAATGTCTCCTCCTTCGTCGGCGTCGACGGCTCGACCAACTCCACGATCAATTCCGCCGAATTGCTCATCAACCTGAAGAAGGGGCATCCATCTCAGAACAAGGTGATGCAGCGCCTTCGCGATGAAATCGCCAAGGTGCCCGGCGTCCAGCTATACTTGCAGCCGACTCAGGACCTGACGGTCGACGCCGAATCCGGACCGACGCAGTACCGGGTCTCGGTTGAGGGTGCGAACACCCAGCTGGTCAATGACTGGGCAGTGAAACTGACCGCAGCACTGGCCCAGGAAAAGAACCTTTCCAACGTCACCACCGACGCCGGCGACCATGGACTTTCGGCCTTTGTAAACATCGACCGCGATACTGCCGCGCGCATCGGCATTACGCCTGCCGCAGTGGATGATTCCCTATACTCCGCCTTCGGTCAGCGGATCATCTCGAACATCTTTACCGAGACCAATCAGTACCGCGTGATCTTGGAAGCGCGGCCGGGCGATGCGACACTGGCGGGTCTTGCCGACGTTCAGCTGCAGTCGACCGGCGGCTCCACGCCGCTTTCTGCTGTGGCGAAGATCGAGGAGGCTACCGCGCCGCTACAGGTGCGTCACGTGGCCCAGTTCCCGGCGGCGACCGTCGGCTTCGACACCGGACCGAATACCTCACTGGGCGCCTCGGTCAGCGCCATCCGCAAGATGTCCGACAAGATCGGCAAGCCCGCTGGCATCACCCTCACTTTCCTCGGCGCTGCGGGCGCTTACGAGAATTCGCTGAACAACGAGCTGTGGCTGATCCTGGCGGCAGTGGTCTGCGTCTACATCGTGTTGGGGGTGCTCTATGAGAGCTACGTCCACCCGCTGACGATCCTGTCGACCCTGCCCTCGGCTGGCGTCGGCGCCTTGCTGGCGCTGATGTTCACCGGCAACGACCTCGGGGTGATCGGGATTATCGGCATCATCTTGCTGATCGGCATCGTGAAGAAGAACGCGATCATGATGATCGACTTCGCGCTCGACGCGGAACGCGAGCAGGGCATGAGCGCCCGCGACGCGATCCACCAGGCGGCCCTGTTGCGCTTCCGCCCGATCCTTATGACGACCATGGCCGCGCTTTTCGCCGCCGTGCCGTTGATGTTGGGGATCGGCGAAGGCGCCGAGCTTCGGCGGCCATTGGGCATTGCCATCTTCGGCGGGCTGATCGTCAGTCAGCTGCTGACAATCTTCACGACGCCGGTTGTGTATTTGGCCTTCGACCGCCTGGTTCCGAAGAACGGCAGAACCGCCGTGGCTCGGGGTACGCCGGCCCCGGAACCGGCTGAATGAACCTCTCAGCCCCCTTCATCAAGCGACCCATCGCAACGATCCTGTTGACCATTGGCTTGGCCCTGTCAGGCGTGGCGGGCTTCCTGGTGCTGCCGGTGGCGCCGCTGCCGATGGTCGACTTCCCGATCATCAGCGTCCAGGCGAGGCTGGCCGGCGCCGGTCCGCAGACCATGGCGTCGGATGTCGCCACACCGCTCGAGCGAAGGCTCGGGACCATCGCCGGCGTGAACGAAATCACCTCGTCGAGCTCCACGGGCAGCACCAACGTCACCCTGCAGTTCGACATTACCAAGAACATCGACGCCGCAGCGCGCGCGGTGCAGGCCGGCATAAACGCCGCCCGCGCCGACCTTCCCGCGGCCCTTCGCCAGAACCCGACCTATCGGAAGGCTAACCCCGCCGCTCAGCCGGTGATGATCCTGGCGCTGACCTCCGACACCAGGACACCCGGCCAGATTTTCGATGCGGTGAACAACATCGTGCAGCAGAGGCTGAGCCAGGTGACCGGCGTCGGCGACGTGACGATCGGTGGCAGCTCGCAACCGGCGGTGCGCGTTGAGGTCTCGCCCTTCGCGCTGAACCGGTTCGGGATCAGCCTGGAGGACGTACGCACTGCCATCCAGTCGGCCAACGCCAACCGGCCTAAGGGCACGGTAAGTAATGAGGGCGGTCAGAGGTTCCAGATCTACACCTCTACAGGCGGCATCCACGCTGCCGACTACGCCCCACTGATTATCGCCTACCGCAAGGGCTCGGCGGTGCGCCTCTCCGACGTGGCCGACGTAATTGACAGCGTGTCGGACACCCGCACCATCGGCCTCTTCAATGGCAAGCGGGCCATTGTCGTGAATATCACTCAGCAGCCCTCGGCCAATGTCATCGCGACGGTAGACGCCATCCGCAATACGCTGCCACTGCTGCAGGCTCAGCTTCCGTCCGACGTGAAGATGCAGGTAGCCTCAGACGCCACCACATCCATCCGCGCCTCCTTGCGGGAGATCGAGATCACCCTCTCGATCGCCATCCTATTGGTGGTGCTGGTGGTGAGCGTCTTCCTGCGCCGTTGGAAGGCGACCCTGATCCCAGCGGTAGCGACCATCGTCTCCCTGGTGGCCACCTTCGGCGTAATGTACGCAATGGGGTTCTCGCTGAACAACATCAGCCTGATGGCGCTGACCGTAGCGTCGGGCTTCGTGGTGGACGACGCCATCGTCGTCCTGGAAAACACCAACCGGCTGATCGAGGGCGGCATGGGCCGGTTCGAGGCAGCGCTCTCCGGCGCCCGCCAGGTTGGCTTCACCGTTGTCTCCATGAGCATCTCGCTGGTGGCGGTGTTCATCCCGCTCCTGTTCATGGGCGGCCAGGTCGGCGCCCTATTCCGGGAGTTCGCCGTCACCCTGTCGGCCTCGGTGTTGATCTCGCTGGTGGTCTCGCTGACCACCACTCCGATGATGTGCGCCTACCTGCTACGCTCCAATGACGAGGAGAAGCCGGAGGGCCGGATCGGCCGCTTGCTGCGCAAGGGCGTGGAATGGCTACAGAGGAGCTATGAGCACAGCCTGGATTTCGCGCTCACAGCCCGGCCGCTGATGATGCTGATCCTGGCCGTGATCATCGGCCTGAACATCTTCCTCTATATGGCCATCCCCAAGGGCTTCTTTCCGACCCAGGATTCGGGCCGACTTAATGGTGGCCTTCGCGCGGACCAGTCCATC
>JAYUBY010000402.1:0-6765 GCA_043740635.1 Alphaproteobacteria bacterium | reverse complement strand
CGGCGACAGGCAGGTTCTCGGGAATGACCGCCTCCAGGGCGATCAGGCTGAGGATCCGGCCGTCGATTTCGAAGATGCCTTGAATGATCTCGCCCGGCTCGCCGCTGCCGGTCTGCGGGATCGGCTGCAGCCGTGCAGGGTCGACATCGATGAGATCGCTGACGCCGTCGACCAGCAAGCCTGCCAGGCGACCGCGGATTTCCGTGACCACGACCACCGAGGCGGAGCCGGCCTGAGCGGCGCCCAGCCCGAAGCGCAGGCCCAGGTCGATGATCGGGATGACCACGCCGCGCAGGTCGCTCATCCCTTGCACATAGGCCGGCGCCCGCGGCAGCGGGACCGGTGGCGACCACCCGCGGATCTCGCGCACGGCCATAATCTCGATCGCGAATTCCTGGGTTCCGACCCGCACGGCGACGACGCCGCTCGCGCGGGCGGCCGGCGCCTCGATGCGGGATGCCGCATTCAGGGCCACGGTCAGAACTCTTCCCAGCCGTCTTCGCTGATGGCGTTTTCGAGGCTCGCGGCCAGGGCGGCGCCGCCCGCCGACACCGTCCGCAGCACGGTGTGGCCACGACCTGACGCCCTGACGGGACCAGGGCGGGAAGAGGGGCCTGCAACCGCGGCCGCGGCAGGCACGCCCAGCTGGAAGCGGCCGATCAGCCGCGCCAGCTCGTTGGTTTCCTGGGCGAGGCTGTGGCTGGCCGCCGTGCTCTCCTCGGCCATGGCCGCGTTCTGCTGCGTCACCCGGTCCATCTGCGAGACCGAGGTGTTGATCTGCACGAGGCCGGCGGCCTGCTCCTCGGCCGCGAGCGCGATATCGCCCACCGCGCCATCGATCTCGCCAACCTGGGCGACGATCAGGTCGAGGGCCTTGCCGGTCTCGCCGACCAGATTGACCCCTGCGGTCACCTGGTCTCCCGACGAGGAGATCAGTTGCTTGATTTCCTTGGCGGCGACGGTGGAGCGCTGCGCGAGGGCGCGGACTTCCTGGGCGACCACGGCGAAGCCTCGTCCGGCTTCGCCGGCGCGCGCGGCCTCGACACCGGCGTTCAGCGCCAGCAGATTGGTCTGGAAAGCGATCTCGTCCATCACCCCGATGATCTCGGAAATCTGCCGCGCGGAGCGTTCGATCTCGCTCATGGCCGCGACGGCGTTGCGCACGACATCGCCGGAGCGCTCGGCGTTCGACTTGGCCGAAGCCATGGCCGCCTTGGCCTGCTTGGCGCCGTCGGCCGACGTCCGCACGGTGAGGGTGATCTGCTCCAACGCCGCGGCGACTTCCTCGAGGCTGGCCGCCTGCTTTTCCGTGCGGCGCGCGAGGTTGTCCGACGCCTGGCTGATCTCCTCGGTGCTGGAGTGCAGGCCGACGGAGCCGAGCGCGATGACGTTCATCGTCTCGCGAAGGTTCTCCACCGCAGTGTTGAAGTCGCTGCGCAGCTTCTCGAACTCCGGCGCGAATTCCTCGCTCAGCCGCACCGTCAGATCACCGGCCGACAGGCTCTCAAGACCCGCGGCGACCTGTGACACGACGAAGTTCCTCGCGGCCTCGGCGGCGGCGGCCATCTCGTCGTGACCGCGCCTGGCCTCGTCGGTGACCCGCCTCTGGCCCTCGGCGTCGGCCTCCAGGCGCCGAACCTCCAGCCCGTTGTCCTTGAACACCTGAACGGCGCGCGCCATATCGCCGACCTCGTCGCGGCGGCCCGCGCCGGCGACCTCGGCGTCGAAGTCGCCCTTGGCGAGTTTCTGCATCACGCCCGATAGCCGGACCAACACGCGCCAGACCTTCGACTCGAAGAACACCGCGGCCATGATGATCAGGACGAAGACCAGGCCCAGCGCGCCGATGACCATATATCTCGACTGGGCGCCGATCTTCGTCGCGGTAGCGCTCGCGATGGCGCTTTCCTTGGTGTTGGAGGTCGAGAGTTCTTCGAGGGCGTTGGTCAGCAGATAGAAGCCGCTCGCGGAGTTGCGGTAACGGTCGGCGGCGGCCTCGGCCTTGTTGTCATGCGCGAACTGCAGCATCTGCGCGTTGTCGGCGACATAGCTGTTCCACTTGGCGGCGATTGCGTCGATCGCGGCAGGGCTCTCATGGGGCCGCAGCAGGTGTCGGTATTCCGCGACCTTCGCGTTGAAAGCCTCGGCGTTTTCCGCCAGGTCCTGGTCGGCGTGGGCGGCCATCGCCGGCGAGACCGACAGGATGCGCACCGCTTCGCTGATCCGGTACTCGTTCGCCGCGTCGTTCAACTGCTCCGCCGTGCGCGTGCGCGGGGTCCAGACGGTGCTCATGATCGTGGACTGTCGGGCGACGCTGTCCAGCCGATCGATCGCCAGGCCGCTCAGGCCGGCGAAACAAAGCAGCAGGATCACGAAAATCGACCGGGTCTTGGCCTTCAGCGATAGCGTCATAGGTTCCCCTCTCGCCGTTCCCCGAACATGCGCGAGCGAGTCAGTCTGAAGCCTATTTCATTGCGAAAGATGTAATCCGGGAAAACATCAGGAAATCTGCGCCAAGACGTCGCAATGGGACGCCGAATTGAAATGAAGGATTAACGAATTCGACAACGGGCATGGCCGATGTCTCTATCTAGGCACCCAGATATCTCCTGTTACTTTCTTACCTGCGCGGATGGGACGCGTGTCCGCGCGAATATGTTTGATTTACACAAATGTGATAGATGTTCCTGATTGACGCAGAGCGCAACCGCGTCCCCACGGGGTGACGCATGGCAGGAAGGAACGTTTGAAAATGATGATGCGGATGAGTGTCGCCGTCGCCGCGGCGCTGACAATCCTGGCCGGCCCAGCTGGCGCGCGATGCGTTCAGCCCTATGCGCCCGTGGTCAAGATCACGGCCTCCACCACCAAGGAAGACTTGGCCGCCCTCCGCAACGATATGGCCTCGTTCATCACCGCGTCGGACGTCTATCAGGCGTGCTTGGTGGCTCAGCGCGCCAGCCCATCGCTGGTCGATGCGAACCAAGCCGAGAAAGAGCGCGTCGGGAAAGAATTCAACTCCGCTCTTCACGCCTTCAAGTCGTTGCATCCCGGGTAATGAACGCCGGCTCCGTGCGCGCGATCATCGAACCACTAGGCGGGCGCGGCCCCCGAATAGACCGTCGATGCAAGGCGTAGCGCTACTTAGGCGAGTCCAGCCGCTCGGACTTGCCGATCTTGCTCGCATCTGCGCGGTCATCTCGTTCAGCACCCCTCTAGCGTGGATCGCCAGCCTTTGGTTGAGCTCGGTGTTCCCTAGTAACTGATCAACCCGCTCGCGCTCACACGGATCAGAGCAGAGTGGGCGACAAAAAGGCGCCATCTCAGTCCTCGGCTGGGCCAACTTCATCGGCGCGTACACCTACGGTCGCCATCGCCGGCAGCCTTGAAATTGCTTGGTTCGGATGTCGCCATCGCCCTCATCGCGCCGCAGCTAAGGCCGGGTATCGGACCCCACTGGGCGCTCATCAAGCCCTTGATCCTCGCCGGAATGTTGGTGTCCCGGCGTTACGCGCTGGACTACCGCACCGTCGGGCTGCAGTTGGCCGACCGTCAGATTACCCTGGTCGATCTGGAGCGGGATGCTATCGGCCGCGGTCGAGGCGTCGGGTGACGGCTTGTTCGAATCGGACTTCGTCGCCGACAACCCTGCGGGTCAATCCGTCCTGGCCGGCGATGCTCAGCTACCGCCCGGGCGAGACGGACCCGTCAGGCATCAACTGGCGCCCCTTCCTGCATCCAGACGATCAGGCCCGGTTGGAGCGCGAGTTCGAAGCACATTTCGGGGACGATACGCTGCACACGACGTCCGAATTGTTTCACCGTCGAACTTAACGAGTCTGCGATGTTCTTCCCCCATCTTACCCTGGGGCACTGGGGGAAGGTAATGGCTGAATACGCTCGCGCCGCTTCGCCGATGAGCGGAGCCGCTTACGCGGCATTGGAGGCGGAAACGCCCTATCAACACACGTTGAAAGGCCTCCTCTTCCCGTGGCGGTCACACCTCGTGTTCGACGTCGCCGCCGGCCTATCGCTGGCGCTGATCGGTCTTCCTTTGCTGGCCGCGGCTTGGACCCTCACCAGCTTGCTCGCCGACTACATCTTGCAACGCCTCTATCGCCGTTGGAGCACCAAGGCCGCAGGCGCCCGCTCAGAATTGGGGCTCCTGCGTCTCGGGGCCTGCTGCGGCCTGCGATCTGCGCTGTGGATGTCAGCCCCGGTGGCGCTGGCTGCGACAACCGGCGACCCCGCAGCGTTTGCCTATGCAGCGCTTACGGCACTCTCCATGGTGGCGCTCGCCGCCTCGGCGGGCTGGGCCTCGCCGGCCGTTTGGGCCGGCATGGCGGCGCCGGCGGCGCTCGGAATTCTTGCCCTCGCGTTCCCGAGCCTGCGCGGCTGGAGTGCCGTCGGCGTGCTAATGGGCCTTGGCTCCTTTGCTTGCATCGCGGTGCTCATCGCCTTGGGCACCCGGCGGACGCTTGCGGAGTGGAGCGACTCGAACGGTCGCGCGACTGCTCTGATGGATGAGATGAAGGTGGCGCTCGCCCGCTCCGAAGCCGCTGAACGGCGCCTTGGCATCGCCGCAGAAATTGCCGACCTGCACGTCTACGAGGTCGATTATGTGGACCGCTCCGTACACAACCTGGCGGGTCGCGATGTGCTTGAGGCGCCGCTCACGTTCGACGAAATGAACCGCGACGGCTTCTACATCGTGCATCCTGACGACAAGGCACGGGTTGAAGCTGCGTGGGCCGCCTATGAGCACGGAGACGGTCCATATCGCACCCAATACCGTCTCAACCGACGCGACGGCCAGGAAAGGTGGGTGTTCGCTGCCGCTGAGATGACCCGAGACGAACGGGGGCGCGCCCAGGCGCTTGTGGGCGCGCTCGTCGACATCACCGAGATGAAGCGCGGCCAGCAGGAATTGCTTGAGGCCTTGCGCAAGGCAGAATCCGCCAGCCGGGCCAAGGGCGATTTCCTGGCAACAATCAGCCACGAGATTCGGACGCCGCTGAACGGAGTCCTAGGAATGGCTCAGGCCATGGAACGTAATCGCCTGCCGGCGGCTCAGCGGCGGCGGCTTGATGTCATCCGACGTTCGGGCGAGGTGCTGCTAGACCTTTTGAACAACGTTCTCGACCTGTCGAAGATCGAGGCTGGCAAGCTGGAACTGGAAAACGGTCGAGTGGACGTGCAAGCGCTGGCGCAGCGAGCCGTCGACGGGTTCAGCGCCCCGGCCGCGCAGAAGGATGTCGCGCTCGACCTGACGGTTGCGCCGGACGCGGGCGCCATCTTCCTCGGAGACCCGGCGCGTGTGGGCCAGATCGTCCTGAACCTGGTTTCCAACGCCGTGAAATTCACCGAACGCGGCCGGGTCGACGTGCGCTTGGACGTCACCGAACGGGGGTTGCTCCTGGAGGTCACCGACACGGGAATCGGCATTGACCCTGACCAGAGGGAAATTCTCTTCGAAAAGTTCGTGCAGGCCGATTCGTCCACGACGCGCCGATTTGGCGGCACGGGGCTGGGCCTTGCAATCACCCGGGAGCTTGTCGAAGCCATGGGCGGCACCATCGAGGTGGAGAGCGTGCCGGGCCTAGGCTCGACCTTCACCGTAGCCTTGCCGCTTCCGCGCCTGGAAAAGGCCTGCGAGGGAGGCGAGGTTTCCGGAGGAGTCAATCCCAAGCAGGAACTGCCACCGCTGCAGGTGCTTGCCGCCGAGGATAACGAGGTCAACCAACTCGTCCTTCGAACCCTGCTGCAGCAGCTCGGCGTCGAGCCCGTGATCGTAGGAGACGGCCGGGAGGCGGTGGAGGTTTGGGAGGGGGCTCAATGGGACCTCATACTCATGGATATCCAGATGCCGTTGATGGACGGGGTCACGGCTACCAAGACCATCCGGGAGCGGGAGGCGGCCCTGAGCCGGACGCGCACACCGATCGTGGCCCTGACGGCCAACGTCATGACCCATCAGGTGGCGGAATACCTTGCCGCCGGCATGGACGCTGTTGCGGCCAAGCCGCTCCAGCTCACGGACCTCTTGCTGGCGATAGACACGGCGCTGACGCCGCGTGAGCCCACGGTGGTGGCCGACGTCGCACCAATTCGCAATGAGGCGTTACCTTAGATGAAGCCCACGCGTTGATCGCATGGCCGCCCCAAGATCTCATCGCCATGTCGCGCGAGCACCCTCGCGCCATGATCAGGCAGAACCCAACATCCTGATGTGGCGAGCCGCACTGCGGCGAGGGTGCTGTCAGACTAACCGCAACTGGTCTCCACTTAGGCGCAGTTCGCCCAACCCACGCCTGGCTCTAGCCCATGACCTCCCGCCACTCAGCGAGGGCGGCTGAGCGTCGTTCGCCGTAGAGGTCTCTGCTGATGAGGTGGCGTTCCTGAGCGAAGTGGTTGTGGACTGTGCCGTGGACGGCGGCGAATTTCTGGAGGGTTTTCATTCTGCGAAACCGCTCCATGGCGCGCTCTCGTCGTCGGAATGGCTGGTGTGAATTCTCGGCCCTGTTGTTGAGCCAACGGCCCACCTCCTGACGGTCGGCGTTGCCGATCTCCTTCAGGGCGGCGCCATAGGATCTGAGGCCGTCCGTCACCACAGCTTGCGGCCGGCCGTGGCGCTTCATGGCTTTTTTGATGAAGGCCAGCGCCGCAGCCTTGTCGCGTGTCTTGGTGACGAAAGACTCCAGCACCTCGCCTTCGTGATCGACCGCCCGCCAGAGGTAGCGCATCTCGCCGTTGATCTTCACGTAG
>JAYUBY010000401.1:0-11872 GCA_043740635.1 Alphaproteobacteria bacterium | reverse complement strand
ACCAGCCGGTGAACCTCTACCTGCCAGAAAGGGTGCAGGTGAAGGATCAGGGTTACGACCAGCCGGTGCGCGTGGAAAACCTGATGGACCATTCCACGGGTTTCGAGGACCGCGCGTTTGGCCAGTTGATGGAGCGGGATTACAGCCGGGTCAGGCCGCTCGACCTTTACCTACGCCAGGAGCGACCCAAGCGGGTCCATCCGCCGGGCGCGGTCTCAAGTTATTCCAACTACGCCGCGGCCCTGGCCGGCGAGGCGGTGACTTACACGTCAGGCAAGCCTTATGAGCGGCTGATCGAGGACGAGATCCTGGTCCCGCTTGGCATGTCGCGCACCACGTTCCGAGAACCGCACGCCGTCAAAACCGGCCTCCCGGGGCCCATGCCGGCGAATCTCGTGGGCGACATCTCTGACGGCTATCGCTGGACTCCCTTTGGTTTCATGCGGCGTGACTTCGAATTCATCGGCCAGGCCGCTCCTGCCGGCGCGGCGTCCTCCACCGCAGGCGACATGGCGCGCTACATGTTGATGCAACTGGGCGGCGGCCAGCTCGGAAGCACGACGATCTATGGGCCGACGACGGCGCAGGCCTTCCGCAGCCCGCTGCGTAAGACGCCTGTTGGCGTAAACGGCTGGGCGCACGGCCTAATGGTCTTCGATCTGTCGGGCGGCTATCGCGGCTATGGCCATGGCGGCGCGACGATGTCGTTCTTTTCCAACATGGTGGTCGTGCCCGACCTCAACCTGGGCGTCTTCATCTCTACCAACACCGACACCGGCCGCCCGCTAGCCGGTCGCTTGCCCGAACGGATCGTGCAGCAGTTCTACGCCCCGCCGCAGCTGTTCCCGCGCGCTGGGTCGCCGGAACTTGCTCAACGGCGCGGCGATTTCGCAGGCTATTATCTGACCACGCGCCGCGCCTATTCGGGACTGGAAGGGTTCGTTGATCAGCTCACCGGCGGATCCAGCGTCGACGTTACGCGCGACGGGCGGCTTCTCACCAGCGATGGCAGCGGTATCCACACCTGGGCGCCAGAGGGTGCGCTGGACGACGGCCGCTTCATACAGACTGAAGGGTCCGAACGACTGGCATTCGAGATGGGCGCCGGCACAGCGCGCGCCTTCCATCCCGCAAGCGGGACCCAGCTCTTTGAACGCGCACCTTTCTGGCGGCACCCGCGTACGCTCGCCATCCTAACTGCACTCGCCGCCGCTGCGGCGCTGGTGACCATCGCAGGGGTTGTCGTTCGCAACCGCCGGGAGTTCCGCGAGAACCAGATCCAGAGCCGCGCAAGCCTGGTGCAGAACATCCAGGCAGTGCTGTGGCTCTTGGCCATGGCGCTCTTTGGTCTCTGGGCCACCAAGATCGGCGACGTCACGCAAATCATGTACCGCTGGCCCGGCGCCCTGCTGCTCATGGCTTCTGCCTGCGCACTCGTCGCCGCCGGCTTGACCGCAACGACCCTCTTGGCGCTGCCAGCCATCTGGCGCGGCGGACGGCGAGTGGACTCCTGGACGCACCTGCGCAAGGCGTTCTTCACCCTTACCGTTTTGATCTATGGAGCTTTTTCCATCGACCTGGCGATCTGGGGTGCGCTTAGCCCCTGGAGCGGCTGAGCTGTAATTGATCCCGCCTTAAACTCCCCGTTTACCAACCACTGGGTAAATCCTGCCTAGCGGTAGGCAAATTCCGTATGCCTGACCGCCTTTTGGGTTGGCGGAAGGACTTAAGCGTTGAACCAGGTAATGGCCGCGCTTCAGAGATTTGGGTTCGGACGGCTCGCCGCCATCCTGGGCATCGGCGCAGGTGTCGCGGCCGCGCTCGTTGCCGTGACCATGGGTCTCGGCCAGCCCAAGGCCCTGCTCTATTCCAACCTCGACCTTAAGGAAGCCGGCTCAATAACTCAGGCACTCGACCAGGGCGGCATCAAGTATGAGGTCAAGGGCGACGGTTCCACGATCCTTGTGCCGCGCGACCAAGTCGCCTCCACGCGCCTTATGCTGTCGTCCAAGGGCCTGCCAACCGCAGGCTCTGTCGGCTACGAAATCTTCGACAGCCAAAGCGCCATGGGCCAGACGGACTTCGTCCAGCAGCTCAATCGCCAGCGCGCCCTGGAGGGCGAACTCGGCCGCACGATCCGCGCTCTCGACGGCATCACGTCCGCCCGGGTCCACCTTGTGCTGCCAAAGCGCCAGCTCTTCGAAGAAGACGCCGAACAGCCGTCCGCCGCGGTGAGCATCGGCGTCGGTGGCCGCGAGCCTGGTCCCGACCAGGTCCGCGCCATGCAAAACCTGGTAGCCGGCGCCGTACCCAGCCTGAAACCCGACCGCGTGGCAGTCATCGACCAGCACGCCAAGACATTGTCCGGCGGTGATACCGGCATGGCCGCGGAGGCCGATGGTCGTAAGAGCGAGGTCGAGCAGCGCATCGCCAAGCAGGTCAAAACCCTCGTCGAGGGCGTCGTTGGCGCCGGCAAGGCTCGCGTCAACGTCACGGCCGACGTCGACCTGGCTCAGGTCACCACCCACAAAGAAAGCTTCGATCCCGACGGACAAGTCGTCCGTTCGGAAAGCACCACGGACGAGAACTCCAAGGAAGGCTCGAACGGAGGCACAACCCAAACCTCATCGGCGGCCAAGATTCCCGGCGGGTCGCCCGTCGACCAGGGCGGCGACACCTCCAACGCCAGCGGCAAGCAGGAATCGACCACCAACTACGAGATCACCAAAACCATCACGACTGAGCTGCGCCAGCCTGGCGCGGTCAAGAAGATCTCTGTCGCGGTCGCCGTCGATGGTGTCACCGGCCCGGCAGATAAGAAGGGTAAGCCCGGCGCTTATACTGCCCGCTCCGCAGCCGAAATGGCGCAGATCGAACAGCTGGTTCAGGCCGCCGTCGGCTTCGACCAGACCCGCGGCGATGTGGTCCGGGTCGTCAACGTCAAGTTCCCAACATCCGAAGACCTCGAAGGCGTCACCGCCGCCAGCCCGCTGATGGGCTTCGACAAGAACGACATCATGCGGGCCGCCGAGCTTGGCGTGATGGCGGTCGTGGCGATCTTGATGATGCTGTTCATTGTCCGCCCGCTGCTGAAGGGCGCCATGGGCGGCGGTCAAATGCCTATGCTGGGCGGTCCCGGCGGGACCCGCATGATTGTCAGCGCCGACGGCCAGCCAATGCAGGTGTCGGTGGATCCCATCACTGGCCAGCAGATGGCCCTGCCGGCGCCGGGATCTGAGCAACTGGAACAGAAGATCGATATCGCTCGTATCGAGGGCCAGGTGAAGGCCAGCTCGGTCAAGCGCGTCGCCGAGTTCGTCGACAAACACCCGGATGAATCGGTTTCGATCATCCGCAGCTGGCTGCATGAAACCGCATGAAGTCTCCGCTGAAATCCAAAGGGATCGCCGATGCCGCCAGGCTGACGGGACCTGAAAAGGCCGCCGTGGTGCTACTGGCGTTGGGCGAAGATCACGCCGGCGTCTGGCGCAATCTCGACGAGGAGGAGATTAAGGTCATCTCCCAGGCCATGGCCGGCCTCGGTCAGGTGACTTCAGGCGTCGTCGAGGAACTGCTCGTCGAGTTCGTGTCGGGCATGGGAAGCGGCTCGATTACTGGTTCGGTCGAGCTGACCCAGAAGCTGCTCTCCTCGATCATGCCGGGAGAGAAGGTCGACACCCTCATGGAGGAGATCCGCGGCCCGGCGGGTCGCACCATGTGGGACAAGCTCGGCAACGTGAACGAGGCCGTGCTCGCCAACTACCTAAAAAACGAATACCCGCAGACCGTCGCGGTCGTCCTTTCGAAGATCAAGTCGGAGCACGCCGCGCGCGTGCTCACCTGCCTGCCCGAGGACTTCGCGCTGGAGTGCGTCACCCGCATGCTGCGCATGGAGCCGGTGCAGCGCGAGATCCTGGACAAAATCGAACAGACGCTGCGCACCGAGTTTATGTCGAACCTGGCCCGCACCTCGAAGCGCGACAGCCACGAGATGATGGCCGATATCTTCAACGCCTTCGACCGCCAGACCGAAACCCGCTTCATCACCGCGCTTGAAGAGCGAAATCGCGAGGCGGCCGAGCGCATCCGCGCCCTGATGTTCGTCTTCGAAGACCTGAACAAGCTCGATCCAGGCGGCGTCCAAACGCTGCTACGGACCGTCGAGAAAGATCAGCTGGCGCTCGCCCTGAAAGGCGCGTCGGACGTCCTACGCAACATGTTCTTCACGAACATGAGCGAACGCGCAGCCAAGATCATGCGCGAGGACATGGAGACCATGGGTCCCGTTCGCTTGCGCGAGGTCGAGCAGGCGCAGATGGGCATGGTTCAGGCCGCCAAGGACTTGGCCAACAAGGGCGAGATCGTCTTGATCGGCGCCGGCGGCGATGACGACGAGCTGGTGTATTGATGGCAGAGCCCGCTCACGAGAGATTCGCGTTCGACACGGTCTTCGAGGCCAGCGGCGACGTCATCTCCGCTGCGCCTCGGCCCAAGCGTAGCTTTTCGACCGACGAGGTCGAGGCGATCCGCACGGCCGCCGAAGCAGCTGGCGAAAGCCGCGCGTTGGCGAGCATCGCCAACCGCCAGGCCAATGCACTGGCTGTCATTGCCCACGTCAGCCAGCAGGCGCTGCCGGGCCTGGCCGCCGTCGCTCACGAGCATCGGGTCGGATCAGCCGAGCTGGCTTTGGCCTGCGCCCGCGCCATCGCAGGAGCGGCGCTGGAAAGGTTTCCTCAAGCACCGGTCCGCGCTGCCCTGGAGGCGCTTGCCCGCGAGATCGAGGCTGCGCCGCGCCTCATCGTCACCGGTGATGCCGATCTCGTGGACGGTCTTCAGGCTGTACTGGAGGAGACCGCCCAGGCGGTCGGCTATCCAGGCTCCATCCAGGTGCGCGCCGTCACCGGGGCCACGCCTTGCGCCTTCACCCTCGATTTCGGCGACGGCTCGGCAAGCTTCGATCCCGCCGCCACCGCCGAACGCGTATCCCAGGCCTTGCACGCAGCTCTTGCTGCGGAAGGTCTGCACGCCGAACCCCTGATCCCAGGCGGAGCTTCCGCCCCCGATTCTCTAGAGCCTGAGAGCTAGGCCATGTCCGAAACGCCAGACGTCGAAACAAGCGCCGAACTGAAGCTGGACGAATTCGCCGCCGGCGAAGGTCCGCTGGCTGAGACCTTCAGCGACGAATACAAGACCGCCACCGATCTGCTGCCGGTCTTCGACGTGCCGGTGAACATCTCGGCGGTGCTTGGCCGGGCCAGCCTCTCGGTTGCTCAACTGCTGCAGCTTGGACAGGGAAGCGTCCTGGAGCTCGACCGCAAGGTCGGCGAGGCGATCGACATCTATGTGAACAACCGCCTGGTGGCCCGCGGCGAGGTCGTCATCATCGATGAACGCCTGGGCGTGACCATGACGGAAATCATCAAGGACGGCGACGGCCAGGTTTAGGCCTGGTTGTCGAAGGGAGATAAGTCATGCGGCTTCTAGTCGTCGGAAAACTCAACGGGCAGCTCTCAACCGCCGTGAAGATGGCGATGAGTGCTGGCGCCAAGGTGAGCCACGTCGAGACGATCGAGGCGGCGACCCACGCGCTTCGCGCGGGACAGGGCGCCGACCTGATGATGGTCGACTACGAGCTCGACATCGCAGCCCTCATCGCGACCAACGAGGCTGAGCGTATTCGGGTGCCAGTGGTGGCCTGCGGCGTTAACGCCGACGCCAGCCGCGCAGCAGCGGCCATCCGCGCCGGCGCCAAGGAGTTTATCCCGCTCCCGCCTGACGCCGAGCTGATTGCCGCGGTCTTGGCCGCGGTCGCCGACGACAACCGGCCCATGGTGGTGCGCGATCCGTCGATGCAGGCCGTGATCGGCATGGCCGACCAAATCGCCCCCTCCGACGCCTCCATTCTCATCACCGGCGAAAGCGGTGTCGGCAAGGAAGTCATCGCCCGCTACGTCCATCAGAAGTCGCGCCGCGCCTCGAAACCGTTCATTTCGGTGAACTGCGCGGCCATTCCTGAAAACCTGCTCGAGAGTGAACTGTTCGGCCACGAGAAGGGCGCCTTCACTGGCGCAATCGCTCGGCGGATCGGCAAGTTCGAGGAAGCCAACGGCGGCACCCTGCTGCTGGACGAAATCAGCGAGATGGACGCCCGCCTGCAGGCCAAGCTGCTGCGCGCGATCCAAGAACGCGAGATCGACCGCGTCGGCGGCGCCAAGCCGGTGAAGGTCGACATTCGCATCCTCGCCACTTCCAACCGAGACCTCGTACAGGCCGTCCGCGATGGGATCTTTCGCGAAGATCTGCTCTATCGCCTGAACGTCGTAAACCTGCGCATTCCATCGCTTCGCGAACGTCCAGCAGACGTCTTGGCGCTGGCGGAGTTCTTCGTCCGCAAATACGCCGCCGCCAACGGTGCGCCTGAGCGTCAGCTGTCCGCCGAAGCCAAGCGTCGCCTGGCTTCTCACCGCTGGCCCGGCAACGTGCGAGAGCTGGAAAACGCGATGCACCGTGCGGTGCTGCTCGCCTCTGGCGCGGAAATCGAAGAGCAGGCGATCCGCCTGCCCGACGGCCAACCCTTCGCCTCTGCCGATCCTCACGCTCGCGCCGCTCAAGCCGCGTCCATAGCGGCGGAGACGGCCAACCGTGGCTATGTCGGCCAAACGGTTGCGGCCATGGAGCAGCAGCTGATCATCGACACCCTCGAACATTGCTTCGGTAACCGCACCCACGCGGCCACAATCCTGGGAATCTCGATCCGCACCCTGCGCAACAAGCTCAAAGAATACACCGAGGCCGGCGTCTCCGTGCCCGCCCCTCAGATGGGAGCGGCTTCCGCCGCCTGATGATCTTCTATGGCTGACGCTTCGGTTCCTTCACGCTACGGCAAGGCCCCGAGCGCGCGCGACGTGTTGGGCTGGGTCGTCCGTGGCGAGGTGGCGCTCGCACTGGGTGTCGTCGGCATCGTCGTCCTGCTGATCCTGCCTATCCCGGCTTTCCTGCTGGATCTGCTGCTGGCGATCTCCATCACCAGCGCTGTCCTGATCCTTATGACCTCACTGCTCATCAAGAAGCCGCTGGAGTTCACCGGCTTCCCGATGGTGCTTCTGGTCACCACCCTCTTCCGCCTGGCGCTGAATATCGCCTCGACCCGCTTGATCCTCGGCCACGGCCACGAAGGGGTTCACGGCGCTGGCCACATCATCGAGGCGTTCGGCAAACTGATGACCGGCGGTAGCTTCGTCATCGGCCTCATCGTCTTCGCCATCCTCGTTATCGTGAACTTCACGGTCATCACCAAGGGTTCCGGTCGGATCGCCGAAGTCGCCGCACGCTTCACCCTGGATTCTATGCCAGGCAAGCAGATGGCCATCGACGCCGACCTGTCGTCGGGACTGATTGACGAGACCCTGGCCAAGCAGCGCCGCAAGGACCTGGAGCAGGAATCCACCTTCTTCGGGGCCATGGACGGTGCTTCGAAATTCGTCCGCGGCGACGCAGTCGCCGGGTTGATCATCGTCGCCATCAACGTCATCGGCGGCATACTGATCGGGGTCCTACAGCACCACATCCCGATCGGCCAGGCGGCCTCGACCTACACCATCATGACCATCGGCGACGGCCTGGTCAGCCAGCTTCCGGCGCTCATCATCTCGATCTCGGCGGGCTTCCTGGTCTCCAAGTCCGGCGTGGAAGGCTCGGCTGACAAGGCGCTGGTCACGCAGCTCGCCATGAACCCGGTGAGCCTGGGCATGGTTTCAGCCGCGGCCGGTGTCATTGCGCTGGTGCCTGGCATGCCGATCATCCCCTTCGCGGCGATCTCGCTCGGCGCAGGCGCGCTCTCCTGGCGCCGCTCGCAGAAGTCGATGGAGCCATCCCCGGTGGAGATCGTCCCCGAGGTCGCTCCGCAGGACGAGCCGATCGCCCAGACGCTCGCCATCGACGAGATCAAGATCGAACTGGGCTACGGGCTCCTCGGCCTGATCAACGACCTGGAGGGTCGCCGGCTCACCGATCAAATCAAGGCGCTGCGCCGAACCCTTGCCTCCGACTTCGGCTTCGTGATGCCGTCGGTCCGGATCCTCGACAATATGCGCCTGCCTTCTCAGGGCTACGCGATACGCATCAAGGAGATGGAAGCTGGCGCCGGCGAAGTCCGCCTGGGCCACATGATGGCCATGGACCCTCGCGGAGGCCAGGTGGAGATGCCGGGCGAGCATATTCGCGAACCCGCTTTCGGCCTGCCCGCGACCTGGGTGGACGAGTCGCTGCGTGAGGAAGCCACCTTCCGAGGCTACACGATCGTCGATCCGGCGACTGTGCTGACCACCCACCTGACCGAAATCCTCAAGGAGAACATGCCTGACTTGCTCTCCTACGCCGAAGTGCAAAAGCTCCTGAAGGACCAGCCGGCCGAGCAGAAGAAGTTGGTCGAGGATCTGGTGCCCTCCGTCGTCACCGCCACCACCATCCAGCGTGTGCTGCAGGCCCTGCTGCGCGAGCGTGTGTCGATCCGAGACCTGCCGGCGATCCTGGAAGGCATCGGCGAGGCGGCTCCGCATACTTCGTCGGTCACCCTGCTGGTCGAACAGGTTCGTGCGCGCTTGGCCCGTCAGCTCTCCTTCGCTCACCGCGGCGAGGACGGCGCCCTGCCGATCGTCACGCTCACCCCCGAATGGGAGAGCGCCTTCGCAGATAGCCTGGTGGGCACAGGCGACGACAAGCAACTGGCGCTCGCCCCATCGCGGCTGCAGGACTTCGTTCGAGGCGTTCGCGAGACTTTTGAGCGCGCCGCCCTGGCAGGCGACAGCCCGGTCCTGCTGACCAGCCCGAACATCCGACCCTACGTTCGCTCGATCATCGAACGCTTCCGTGGCCAGACCCCGGTCATGAGCCAGAACGAGGTCCATCCCCGCGCCAAGCTGAAGACCGTCGGCACGATCTAGCGCCCCGCGTAGGATTTCCCGGCAAAGGCCTCGTCAAGGAAGGCCAGGATCTTGGGCCAACCATCCGTTCGCGCAGCCTGTTTGCCCTCGGCCGTGCCGCCTAGGCTAGCCAGCTTCGACATGTTTGGACTGTCGGGCGGCAGCGGCGGGCCAACCGCGGCGTGGCCGGCGTTTTCGTAGGCCAGATGATGGTGGGCGAAGCTGAACCGGTTGGCGTCGAGGCGAGCCATCACCGCCTCGGCCATAGGGTTCGACGGCCAGAGCTAGTCGGACTTGCCAGAGATCAGCAGTATCGGCCCCTTGATCCGCTCCACAGGTATGGTGGTCTTTGCGGAGGCCTTGGCAAGGCTGCGGTCGTAGAGATCGCGGACGCCCCGGAAAGGCCCGCTGTCGTAGGGAACGAAAGGAACCGGCTTGCCCGCGAGCGTCCGCGACGAAGTCGGCACCGGCGTCATGGGATGGGCCATATCGATCCCCGCCCAGACAACGCTTGAAGGCGCGCCGGCCACCACAGCGCAGAGCCTCGGATCGTGGGACGCCAACAGCAGAACAGCCTCCGCGCCCTTGGAAACACCCATCACCGGGATCGGCCGAGCTCCGATGGCTGGCTGCGCGCGCAGCCAGTCCACGCCCGCCTCCAGGGATTCCAGCGGAACATTCTCGAGTGCTTGCGGCAGGCCTGGGGCGCCGAAGTAGGCGAGCGCCAGGGCGCCAAATCCGTGCTCGGCCAACCTGCACGCCAGAGGCCCGGAACCCTGGACGCCGCCTTCAGAACCGCCCAGCACCAGCACGACGTCGTGGCGTCCCGGCGCAGGCGCATAGAAAACGCCGACCATGCCGGGCCCAAGGGCGGTCACCGGCTCCGGCTGCGTCGCGGCCAGGATGGGTGGTGCGCTGAAGCTCAGGAAGCTGGCCAGCAGCCAGGAGACAAGGCGCATCAGGCGACCTTGGCGGAGTGGCGACCGTAAAGTCAGGGTGAGATGCAGGAAGATCGGTATCGAAACAAAGATCAAGGGCGATCGCAGCCGGAAGAAATGCAGTGCTGAGGCTGCGTGTTCGCCGCTACGGTCGAGGTCCGCGGCGCTTAGGGCGCGCGAAGCCGACATGATTCTGATCCTCTTGCTGTCAGCCTTGGCGCTCTCGAGCGGAGTGTTCATTCTAGCGCTCGGCGCTGAGGTAAGGCGGCGGCCGGCCGCGACGTCGTTGGAAGGCGCTGTGATGAGCGCCGTGACCAGTTTCTTTGATGCGCTTGGCACCGGCTGTTTCGCGCCGACAACCGCCTACCTGAAGTTTCGCGGCCTCATGCCGGACGAGCTGATCCCCGCCACAATGATGTCGGGCTATGCGCTGGCCGCGGCCACGGAAGGCTTCGTCTTCATCACCTCCGTCCAGGTCGATCCGCTGCTCCTCGGCCTGTCGATAGCCGCCTCGGTTCTGGGCGCCCTGCTGGGAGTGTCGATCGCCGCGCGGCTTCCTTTGAGGCCAATCCGCTTGGCCATGGGCCTTGGCCTCCTGATCGCCGCGGCGACCTTCGCGCTGTCAAACCTTGGCCTGATGCCGCACGGCGGAACAGCGACGAGCCTACCCACCGCGGCGTTCACGGCGGTCGTCACCGTCAGCTTCGTGCTAGGCATCCTGATGAACCTCGGCATCGGAAATTTCGCCCCAACCCTGATTCTGATCAGCTTGCTGGGGATGGATCCGCGCGCCGCCTTCCCGATCATGATCGGGCTCAGCCGCCCTGCTCATGGTGACCAGCAGTGTGAGGATCGTGTCCACAAGGCCCGTCAATCTCGCCCTTGTTCTCGGAATGAGCCTGGGCGGAGTTCCGGCCGTGCTAGTCGCGGCCCTTATCGCGCGCTCGCTACCGCTGGGGATCCTTCGCTGGGGCGTCGTCGCGATCGTCACCTATGCCGGGGCGCTGATGCTCAGAGCCGCCTTCTCCCACAACGCTAGCGTGGCGCGATCGGCGGCAAACGAGATGGGCGCCCACCGGCCAGGCTGATCGGCCCGCCATTGCCCGCGCAGGTCTGGGCTGGTAGCGGTGCGGACCCGGAGTACGATCGAACTCCGACAGTGCCTTGGGAAACGGATGCCTCGACCTGTGAACCGACCAAAGGGCGAAGGCTCCGCCGTTCTTTGGGACCTGCTGACCTTTCAGCATCTGATGACTAATCAGGTCATCCACGTGATCTATTGGGCGGGTTTGGCGTTGATCGCGCTGGGCGCCTTCGGGACCATGGGCGCAGCGGTGGGCCTGGTGATCCGTGATCCGACCGTCGTTGGCCTGCTGCTGGCCATCCCGGTGATCATCGGTGGCTTCCTGGTGATGGGCGCCTTGATCCTGCTCTGGCGGTCGTTCTGCGAGTTCTACGTGGCGATCTTTAAAATCAGCGAAGACCTCAGCGTCCTGCGCGCAAGTGTCGACGCCGAACGCAAGCGCATGGGCGGTCCGACGCCCTAGGCTGCCGATCCAGAAGCTCGCCGCGCGGCCTGCATGCCGACCTCGTCGAGCGCCGCGTTCTCGCGCCGATTGGTTTCCTTGACCTGGGCGAGGCGTGCGCTCTCGGCAACCTGCTCATACTTCTTCTGCTCTTCGAACGCCTGGGCGAGCGCGTCTCGTGCGCCGCGTTCTTCAGCCGCAATGGCGTCGATCTCTACCTGTGCGCCAGCCTTTCGGATCCGCAGACCCTCAGCGTAGCCGGCGTGATACCAGCCGGCTTCTGCATTCTCCCCGGCATGTTTAGCCTCGGCCTCGCCCTCTGCGTACATCACAGCCAGCCGTGTCTCAGCGTCGGCGAGACGGCGAGTGATCTCCGACAACCTCAGCTGGCGGTTCTCCACCTCGTAGGTGGCGAGCTTGACGAGGGACTCTGACCAACTCATGCGGGCACGCTACTCAAAATGCCCGCCAACCGTTCGAAGCTGGC
>JAYUBY010000400.1:0-5812 GCA_043740635.1 Alphaproteobacteria bacterium | reverse complement strand
GACCCAAACCTCATCCTTGCGGGACACCGACGCGGAGGCCGTTCACGAGCAGCGCAACCATCCGCCGAGTTTCCTCGAACTTTCCGGCCGTGGCGGGCGCGCACAGCAGACTCACCGCCCGCCAGAGTTCCGTGGCTGAAATGTCTGCGCAGACATCCCCGGCGGCTGCCTCCATCAAGCGCTTCAGGGACGGCACGAGGCGAGCTTCGAAATCGGTGCGCAATGCGGCATAGGCCGGCGCGTCGGACTGTAGCGCCGCCGCCAGACCACGCTTGGTTATGATCAGGTCCAGGAGGCGATCAATCCAATGGGTGAGCGCCTCGAATGGCGTGTACTGTGCTGCCAGCGTCTCCGCCGCCTGCGCGCAGCTATCGACCTCATAACGGAAGACGGCGACAATCAAATCGGAGCGCTTGGGAAAGCGCCGATAAACGGTTCCGACACCGACGCTGGCTTGGTCGGCGATGTCCTTGATCGGCGCATCGACACCAACCGCGGCGAATACGCTTGCAGCCGCCAAGACCAAGGCATCGTGGTTACGCTGTGCGTCGGCTCGCAACGTCACAACCGATGCTTCCACTCCATCGCGCATCCGTCACCCAATTCTCGCTCGCTATTAGCCCGCTTGATAAACGGAATTGCATTCCGTATCTAATCGGACGATGATTCCGTTTAGCATGGGGTAGGTCAATAATGCGAGTATTTATGACCGGGGCCACAGGCTTCATCGGCTCCTACCTCGTCCCTGAACTTCTCAAGATGGATCACCAGGTCGTCGGGCTCTGTCGCTCGCAAAAGAGTGCAGAAAAGCTCACCCGCGCTGGGGCGGAGGCAGCCGACGCCGTGATCCACGCGGCGTTCAATCACGACTTCACGCGCCTCAAGCAGCACAGCGAAGAAGACCGCCAGGTGATAGAGGCGCTCGGCGAGGTGCTGGCCGGCTCGGAGCGGCAGTTCATCGTCACCTCCGGCCCAGGCCTGGCCGAAAGATCGGCGGGAAACGACCCCGTCGTAGAGACTGACGCCTACGCCAGCTCGGCCAAATTTGCCCGCGCGGCGACCGAGGAGGCGGCCGACGCGATCTTCGCCCAGGGCGTCCGCGTCATCGTGATGCGCCTGCCTCAGGTGCACGACACGCGCCATCAAGGCCGGATCGGCCAGCACATCCGGTTAGCGCGAGAAAAAGGTCGGGTGGCCTATGTAGGCGACGGTGAGAACCGGCTGCCAGCCGTTCACGCATCCGACGCCGTTCGGCTGTTTCGCCTCGCGCTCGAGCATGGAAGGGCGGGCGCACGCTACCACGCCGTCGGCGAGGAAGGCGTGCGGATGCGCGACATCGCCGAGGTGATCGGGACCGGACTGAACCTGCCAGTTGAATCTATCGCCCCCGGGGTGGCGGCGGGCTACTTCGGGGAATTAGCCGGACTGGCCGTCCTTGACCTGGCCGCCTCAAGCGCTCTGACGCGCCAAGAGCTCCGCTGGACACCCACTGGGCCGGACCTTCTTACCGACCTGCGCCAGATGGAGTGGACTTCTGAATAGGCGCCGAGACGCTGAGAAGAGCCCCTGCGCACCTTCTGGGCGGCAGCAATCAGTCACCTGTCAGCCACAAGCCTCACACCAATCTCAGAGCGGCCATTGGGCCCAAGGGCGGTCGCAGGTCGAGAACCTGCACGAGCGGGATTGCAGAATGCCGTTCGATGGCGTCCGATCCGCGGAAACCTGCGCAGTCAGGTCTACAGGGAGACGACGACGATGCCGTACCGCGCGCTGACGATCGCACTCGCTTGCACGGCCCTTACGGCGCTAGTCACGGGGCCAGCGGCTGCGCTCACCAATCCCGCCTCGGTGGCCAAGGGTTACAAGGCCCCGCGAGACTCCTGGGGTCATCCGGACCTGGCCGGCGTCTGGTCGCCCGCCACGATCACGCGGCTGGAGCGCGATCCGAAACTTGGAGAGCGGCTAGTGCTGAGCGAGGCTGAGACCAAGGCCGCAGAAGGCGATACGGCCCAGTTGAATGCCAAGGCCAGCCTGCCTACCGACCAGAAGCTAAAGGTCGATGACGTCGATTGTGGCGTCCAAGGCTTCTCGGGCGTCGCCTGCGGCTACAACAACTTCTGGGTAGATCCAGGGACAAAAGTGATGCGGGTCGCCGGCGAGCCACGCGCCTCGATCGTGGTGTCGCCGAAGAACGGCCGGCTCCCTCTAAGCCCCCAGGCTCAGGCGGCGCAACGCGCGCAACTGACCCAGGTCGGCAATTTCGACGGGCCCGAGCGCCGGCCGCTGGCTGAGCGGTGCCTGGTCGCCTTCGGCTCCTCGTCCGGTCCGCCGATGCTACCGGTGCTCTACAATAACCACTACGCTATCGCACCGGGCAAGGACCTGGTCGCCATCGAGGTGGAGATGGTCCATGACACGCGCCTGCTCCGCGTGGGCGGCCAGCACGACGTGGCGAGTGTGAGGAAATGGATGGGCGATTCCGTCGCCCATTGGGAGGGTGAAACGCTGGTGGTCGAGAGCGTCAACTTCCGGCCCGACCAAACCTTTCGCGGCGCTTCTGCCGACATGAAGGTCACGGAGCGCTTCACGCGCATCTCGCCCTCTCAAATCCTCTATCAGTTCCGGGTGGATGATCCGAAGACGTTCAACGAGCCTGTCGAGGGCGAGGTCGCCTGGAACAAGACCAAGGACACGATTTACGAGTACGCCTGTCACGAGGGGAACTACGCTCTACCTGGGATCCTTGCTGGCGCCCGCGCCGCCGAGAAGCAGGGCAAGGAAATGGAAGGCAATCGCGGTCAGGTGAAGGAAGAGGGCGAGAGATAGTGAGAATGAACATGACCACTCATACGGCCTACAGCCATCGCGTGGCGCTAGCCCTGGGGAGCGCGCTCGTGCTGTCTCCGCTAGCTGCAGTCTCCGCGCCAGCCACGTCCTATGCGCCGCCCCGAACGTCGTCCGGCCAGCCCGACATCTCGGGTTACTGGTCCAACGCAACGCTGACCCCGATGACGCGAGACAGCAACCTCGGCGACCGCTTGGTTTTCACCCCGGCGGAAGCCAAGGCCCTGGAAAACGAAGAGGCCATCGAGGTCGAGGCCGGCAACAAGCGTACGGACCCGAACGCACCGGTGAATGCGCCCAATGGCCTCGAACTCAAGCCAGTGTTCCTGGCCGCCGGGGGGGATGTCGGCGGCTACAATCGCGGCTGGCTGGATCCGGGCCATACGGTCATGCGGGTGGGTGGCCAGCCGCGCACGTCGCTGGTCACAACCAAGGACGGCCGCGTCCCGCCGCGCAAGACGGCCGCGACGATCGCCGCGGGATATGGCAACGACGCCGGAGAGGGCGCTCGCGGACCGTTGGGCTCGTTCGACAATCCGGAGAACCGACCGCTCAGCGAGCGCTGCATCATGTTTGGCGGAAACGTCGGGCCTCCGATGGTGCCCAATGGATTTTACAACAACAATTACAACGTAGTGCAGACTCGCGACACCGTAGCGATCCAGGTAGAGATGGTTCACGACACGCGGATCGTACGGTTGAATGCAAAGCACCGCGCCGACGACGTACGCCCCTGGTTCGGAGATTCAATCGGCTGGTGGGAGGGCGATACCCTGGTCGTGGAGACCAACCACATCCCGCAGAAGCAGGCCTTCATGGGCTCCTGGAAGGACCTGACGATCACCGAGCGCTTCACCCGAACGGCTAAGGATCGGCTGCGCTATTCGTTCAAAGTGAGCGATCCGGTGTCCTGGAATGAGCCCTGGGGCGGCGAGTACGAGTTCGCGCCCCTCCACGGGGTGATCTACGAATACGCTTGCAATGAAGGAAACTACGCCCTGCCGGGCATCCTCGCGGGCGCACGGGCGACGGAAAAGGAGCGCGCGGCCGGCAAGGCGGCGACGGGGGCGAAGGAGTAGGGCGTCACCTGCCGACTCACGCCCCGGCGGTGCCGGCGTTCCGGTTCTCAAGAAGGCCCGACAAAGAGAGTTGGCGATGGCGCTAAAGCATGTGTCCATTGCAACCCTTACCGGTGGGGCGATTACAAATGATGGTTTCGAAGATGCGGCCGCTGTTCGCGGCCGCCGGCCTGGCGGCCATGCTTTCGCAGCCTGCGTTGGCCGCCGGCATCCTCACGCCAGAACAGATCGCTGCACTTAAAACGCGGGCCGTGGCCGGTGTTGAATCACGGGCGAAGCTCGCTCAAGTGATGACCGACGAGATCTTCTCTTTCGGCGAGCTCGGCTACCAAGAAGTGGAGACCTCCAAGTACATCACCGAAATTCTGGAGAAGAACGGCTTCACCATCGTGCGCGGGGTCGCGGGCCTGCCTACTGGTTGGACGGCCACTTGGACCAACGGCAAGGGCGGGCCGACGATCGCGTTGGGTAGTGATATCGACTGCATCCCCAAGGCCAGCCAGAAGCCGGGCGTTCCCCGGCATGACCCTCTGGTTCCTGGTGCGCCAGGTCACGGCGAGGGGCACAATTCCGGCCAGGCGCTAAACGTGGTCGCAGCGTTGGCGGTCAAAGACATCATGCAGAAGGAGGGCATCGTGGGCACCCTGGTCCTATGGCCTGGCGTGGCCGAGGAACTGGTGGGCGGCAAAGCCTATATGGTCCGCGATGGGGTCTTCAAAGGCGTGGACGCCACGATCTTCACTCATGTGGGGGACAACCTCGTTACGACCTGGGGCCAGCCCATGGGCACTGGCCTAGTCTCCGTCAAATACCTGTTCCACGGAGAGTCCGCCCACTCGGCCGGCGCGCCTTGGCGCGGACGCAGCGCGCTCGACGCCGTCGAGCTGATGGACATTGGCTGGAATTTCCGACGCGAGCAACTGTTGCCTGAGCAACGCTCCCATCGGGTGATCTCGGACGGTGGCGACCAGCCCAATGTGGTGCCGTCGGAGGCGGCCGTCTGGTACTATTTCCGCGAACAGTCTTTTTCCAGCATCAAGAAGAACTACGATATCGGCAACAAGATCGCCCAGGCGGCGGCAGATATGACCGACACCACGGTTGAGCACCATGTGATCGGTTCTGCTGCGCCCCAGCACTTCAATCGACCGATGGCCGAGGCAGCCGACGCCAACATCCAAAAGGTCGGCCTGCCCACTTGGACGCCTGAGGAACAGGCTTTCGCCAAAGCTGTGCAAAAGACAGTTGGCGCCGAACAAAAGGGATTGAGTCTCACCCTGAAGGGCCTCGAGGCGCCTAAGGAAAAGCCGGAGAGCGGAGGGTCGGACGACATCGGCGACATCTCCTGGATCATGCCAACCATCACAATCCGCTACCCGGCAAACATCCCTGGCCTGCCAGGGCACAATTGGGCCAACGCCATCTCCATGGCGACGCCGGTAGCACACAAGGGCGTGGTGGCGGGGTCTAAGGCGGTGGCTATGACCGTGCTGGACCTGATGACCCGGCCCGATCTGCTGGCCAGCGCCAAGGCCTACTTCAAGGACGTCCAGAACAAGGATCAGCAGTACGTACCTATGCTGGCCGCGGACGATAAGCCGCAAATCCAGGCCAATGCGGACATTGTGGCTCGCTTCCGGCCGGAAATGCGGAAGTACTAATACGACCCCAAGAAGTACCCCACGTATCTGGAACAACTGGGGATCAAGTGGCCTCCAGCAGAGGTCGCGGCCACGGCGGTCAGCAAGTAACCAGTGTCGATCAGGTCGGACTGCGGTGCTCCACTCTCCGGCGCCGCCCGCCCCCTTAGTGCTGGCTCTCCGGCATCCGCACGACCAGGCCGTCCAACGCGTCAGTCACCTTGATCTGGCACGAAAGCCGACTGTTCG
>JAYUBY010000399.1:0-4670 GCA_043740635.1 Alphaproteobacteria bacterium | reverse complement strand
CCCATGCGAGCGCGCTCGCTCATCACGCGACGAACGCGCGGGGGACGATTTGGGGACAAGTCCCCCGAAGCCGACGCGCGGCGTGCTACATTGCCCTTCGCGCCCGCGCCGCCTAAATCCAGGCAATGTCCTATTCCCGTGAGCGGCCATGACCGGATCCATCCTCGGCGAACTCGAAGAGTTGGCCGCTGAGTTCGACCTTCTGGGCGACTGGGAGGAACGCTATCGCTATGTCATCGACCTTGGCCGCGCCCTTAAACCGCTCAGCGAGGCCGAACAGTCCGACGGAAACAAAGTCCGCGGATGCGCCAGCCAAGTCTGGCTGGTCACCGAGCCGGGACCGGAGGGAACGCTGGCCTTCCGCGGCGATTCCGACGCCCATATCGTCCGAGGTCTGATCGCCATATTGCTCAGGCTCTATTCCGGGCGGAGCGCCCACGAGATCCTGGCCTACGACGCCCGCGCCGGTTTCGACCGACTGGGCTTGAAGGCGGCGCTGTCCGCACAGCGTTCGAACGGCCTGTTCTCGATGGTCGAGCGAATCCGCCGCGACGCCGAGGCCTCCTGCGCCAGGGCATAAAGCCTCACGCCGCGCGGATGCCGCTGATCGCGCCATCGCCCTGCACGCCCAGCACCGCGTCGTAGCCGAGGATCATGTCGACGTCCCGCCCGTTGTGGGCCAGGGGCAGCCGCAGCCAGAGGACCGATAGGTGCCCCGCCCCGCGCCAGGCGAAATTGTGCACTCCGACGCCGGGACGCCGCTGCTCGACCACCTTGTCAAGTTCGGCGCGCCAGTAGTCGACTCCGGCGGAGTTGTACACCTCCTCCAGGGTGCGGCCGGTGATCTCGCGGCCGTAGACGCCATAGAGGCCGGTGCCGGCCAGGCGCAGACGGTACTCGCGTGGTTCGTTCTGGACGTCGATCAGGCTGATGGTCGGCAGGTGGCGCTTGAAATGTTCCGGATGAATGCTCGCACGGCCAGGTAACCGCGCGCCCTGACGACGCGAGGCCCAATAGGCGAAAATCTCTTCGTGCGCCCGCACCGCTGTTGCGGGGCCGCCCGTTTGGGCCATCATCTGCGGATTCCCCAACAAGCGCTTGGAATCACAATGATTCATTATCGCTTAACCGTTAAATCCATGGCAAGCGAAAACGCCGCCGATCGAGGCTTTCGTCGGATTCGGCGCGCGTTGTGGCGTGGATAGGTCGCCGTCAGCCCTCGTGGGCGACCGCCGGCCGGCCAGCCCCAGACCCATCTGACTGGCGAGATCCAGGCGCGCCTTGGTGTAGATCAGAGCGACCATCGGAAAGTCCTTCGGCTAGTTCCATTTGGCCCGGTAGTCGTCGGGTGACATGTTGCGCTTTAGCCGCTGGCCGACCTCCAGGCAGATCAGGTGCTCGGGCGTGATCGAGCGCTTGACCGTCACCACCGACGCCTTCGGGGCGCCTTCGGGGCGGGGGTTCTGCGGTGGATGAGACGCCGGATAGAGCGCGGTGAACACTGTGGATCAGCGCCAAAAGCTCCGCCGCGTGAACGACATTGGCGCGACATAGGCGAGACGATGTCCGCGATGATTCCAATAGGATCTCCTCCCTGGTCGACAACTTGCGCGGGACACCCGCACCCGGTTCCTCGCTGAGCGTGCCCTCCAGTCTCGCCTCCACAAAGCGCAGCTTGCTCCGGTGATTATCGATCCGCTGAAGCTCAAGGTTGCCCCGATCACCTCGTCGCTGAAACCTTCATCCGCCGCGACCAGGCTCTACGCGCACTTGAGCTTGCGCGGTGCGCAGCGCGCCCCGCTCAAGAGCGACAAATTGGTTCCGATTGGCTGAGATCTACGCGGTATCATAAATTCATCTGAGCCTCCTTCAGCGCCGAAACGCAGATAAATCCCTAATGAGTCAGATGCTTGGCTAAAACCCTACAGCGACAGAGCAGCCGGATCTTCAAACGCGCTCCAGCCGAGGCCGACCGTCATGACCTTGGAGAAGGCAGACCTCATTGAGCGCGAACCCGGCGCCGCGCCAAGCGGCCAGCGTCTGGTCGCCCCAGTAGCCCTGCCTATTTGGCGTTGAGCCAACCCGTCACAATCTCAGTGGAACGGTACTAGTGGCTAGTGTCGCCGGAGAGCACCATCATCGCCGCCCGTTGCGGCGTGGAAAACTCGTCGAGGCCGCCGTCGTCACCCTCACGGATCGCTCGCACCAGGGCCGGCGTCAGGGCCGAGGACAGGGACCAGTTCCAATAGCGCAGGACGGTCTGGGCCCGGTCGACCGCGATCATGTCGAAAGTGATTAGCACCCGCTCGAATGCAGGCCAAAGGGCGCCCGCCGAATCGGTCTCACGCCGTTTCAGGCCGCGCCACAGCGAGCGCAGCGCGCTCTTGGGCAGGCCGGTGGCCTTGCACAGGATGGCGATCGGCTCGCCGCCGGGGTCGGTGAAGATCTTGGCCCCTGTCATCGGCTTGAGACCCGACAGATAAGAAATCTCTTCCGTAAGTTCGCGCGTCACCCCGCCTTCCGCAGCGAGAACGGCGTCCTCCAGGCTGGCATAGGGGCTCTTGGCCACGGCCGCGCGGTTGCGCTGTCGTCGTTCGATGAACTGCAGCGCCTTGCGCGACAGCGGATCGGTCCAGCGCTCGCGCGCCGCCACCGGGAAGACATCGCTGGCCGCCTCCTGCAGCACCTCGCGCGAGACGGCGAAGCGCTGGAGGATCGCGCGCCTGGCCTCGGCGTCGGCCCACCAGAACAGGATGTACGCGTGCGACGGACGAAGCTCGCGCCGACGCAACAGAAGCGGAATGTAGCGTGGGTGCTCCCGGGTCGCGGCGACCAGGACCTCGACCGAATCACCCGACAGGTGGGCCTGATCGTTGCGCAGCAGCGCTTCGACCACCGGCGTCTCTAGCGCCTCGACCAGCGCTTCGCAGACCACGTCCGAGACCGTCCGCCGCTGGGCGATAACCCGGCGGTGCTCCATGCTGGCGTGCCGCACGCAGTCCACAAGGTCGGTGTCGCAGAGCGAAGGGCAGTTCTCCAACAGGTCCCGCGAGACCTGGAAGACGTCGCGCAGCAAGAGCCGCGACAGCACCGGCGGCGGTTCAGTTAGGGTCGCCAGCCGGTGCGCGACGCGAGCGCGGTCGGAAACATCGGCCTCGCGCAGCATCTCGACCAGGAGGTCCGCCGTCATCGCCCGCTCGAAGGCGTTGACCCGGCTGGAGGGCAGGCAGACGACGTCGGCAAGGCGCTTGAGCAGCGCCGTCCGCGCCTTCGACGGGCGGGACGGCGGCTCTTCGTCCGACAGTCCGGTAAGGGGCGCGATATCGCTCATCAGACCCGCGTGGCTTGGAACCCCAGTTTGACCCTGAGCGGGTTAACCACGCGTTTAAGATTTCCGCCCGGACGCCCTACTTGAACTCGGGATCGACCCAATAGGGCCAGATATCCGGCAGGTCGCTCGAGACCTTGTCCGGATAGACCGGCTGGCGCTTTTCGAGGAAGGAGGAGACCCCCTCCAAGGCGTCGCCGGCGCGGCCGCGGGCCTGGACAGCGCGGCTGTCTGCGCGGTGGGCCTCCATCGGGTGGGACATCGACAGGCCCCGCCACATCATCTGTCGGATCAGGCTGACCGAGACCGGGGCGGTGTTGTCGACGATCTCGCGGGCCAGGGCCTGGGCGGCCGGCAGCAGATCCTCGGGCGCGTGCACTGAGCGCACGAGACCGCCCGCAAGGGCCTCGGCGGCCGGGAAGACGCGGCCCGAATAGCACCATTCCAGCGCCTGCTGGATGCCAACCAGCCGCGGCAAGAAGAAGGATGAACAGGCCTCCGGCGCGATGCCGCGGCGGGCGAAGACGAAGCCGAAGCGGGCGTTCTCGGAGGCCAGGCGGATGTCCATGGCCAGCTGCATGGTCACCCCGATGCCGACCGCCGCGCCGTTCACCGCCGCGATCACCGGCTTGAGGCTCTGATAGATGCGCAGGGTCAGGAGGCCGCCGCCGTCGCGGTGGACGTTCGCGACCTTGTCGCCAACCCCTTCGCCGGCCCTCGAGTCATAGTCGAAGGTCTTGGCGCCGCCGGACAGGTCCGCCCCGGCACAGAAGCCGCGGCCGGCGCCGGTGACGATCACCACCTTGACCGCGTCGTCCGCGTCGGTCCGGTCGAACGCCGCGATCATCTCCGACATCATCTGGCCGTTGAAGGCGTTCAGCTTGTCGGGGCGGTTAAGGGTGATCGTGGCGATCCCGCCCTCGATGTCCAGCAGGATCGTCTCGAAGAGGGGTTTGGTCATCTGTGCGCTCCGTGGGCCCATTGTTGGGTCGCGGCGCGGGTTCGGCCATCAGTCGAACCGCTCTCGTGCATTGCCTTCGCGACCGGGGGTGGCGATAGCACATCTGGCGGAAACGACGACACCTTTTGGACGGCTCCGGCTCGGTGGCCGTCGCTGGCCGCGGCCCAGGGGAATCGCTTCAGGTTAACGCCGCCGACTGGCTGATGAGGGTTTCCAGGTAGTTGGGCAAAGTCCCAGTTGCTCGCTGGCCGCCGTATCGTCGGCAAAAAGGTCGGTCTGACCTCAAAGGCCGTTCACTGCGCCAATGCACCTCGCGGTCCACCAGCAGGGCCAGTCGCTCCTCAAAGCTCATGCCCGTCATGCCAGGCTGGGTGAGTTGCT
>JAYUBY010000398.1:0-3309 GCA_043740635.1 Alphaproteobacteria bacterium | reverse complement strand
ACGCCGCCGTTTTCTGGCGGCTTGGCGCAGGTGGGCGGTGCAGGCGTGGTCTCGGTCTTCAGCGTCATGCGGCTGGCGATATTCCGTGCCGCGGCGGTGACGGTGGTGACCGGCGCTATCGGGTTGAGCGACGTGGCGTTGGCCGGGGTCGCGAAGGCCTCGAACGGGCGTGCGCCGACGAGGATGAGGGCGGCGAGCGCGACCGGGCCGGCGAGGCCCAAGGCAGCTTGAGCAGCGACGTTGACGCGCCGCATCTTCCACGGATCAACCAGCGGCGGGGTATCGCGCGGGACACCGGCGCGGTGCAATTCGGCCAGCATGTCGGACGCGTCCAGGGCGTGGACGGACTTGGCGGCGGCGACTTGGCGGGCGAGCGCGTGGGCGACGGTGAGCTTTCCTTGGAACAGGAAGGCCAGCGCATTGTGCCACAGTAGTCCTGCGTCGGAGTCCTCCTGCCGCTCACCACCGACGGCGTTGCGGTAGATCGAGATCGGGGTCCAGAAGACGCCCAGCAGGCCCCACCAGCCGAAGGCCGCAGAAATCGCGGTGCAACGCAGGCCGATCTTATTGGCGCAGGTCGCGCAGAAGACACCGCGGGTGGCCCGGCGCCAGGTGATGACGATCGATACGACTGTCCAGTAAGACGCGCTGCGCGGCTGGGCCGTTGCTCGGCCGCAGCAGGAGCAGTGGATCGGCTCGCGCGACGAGGTGGTGGCGGCGGTGTCTTTGGGCTCGACCTTGTCTGCCGTGCGCCGTCCAGGGTGGTTCGCGCGGGTGTGGCGCGTATCCTGGGTGTCGGTGATCGGGTGGTCGAAGGGACGGCCATCGTACTTCGCGCGCTGCCGTTCATCAGACAGCACGCCGTAGGCTTCGCTGAGCGTCTTGAACGCAGCGGAGGCCCCGGCATCGGGGTTTCTATCGGGGTGGCACTCCACTGCCAGGGTGCGGAACGCGCGCTTGATCGCCTCCGCGGAGGCGATCGGCGGCACGCGCAGGACTTTATAATAGCCCTTCGGGTCTTGCCGCTTCACCTATGCCCCATATCCACTTGGTCCAGCAGACAGGATGCACAACTACGCTTTACACAACGTGCAGCTTTCGTTGATTTTTTCGAGAATCGGGCATTTTTCTATTCAACCGTTGGCGGGCGGCGCAGGTCTCGCGCGCCGCCCGCCGGGGTTGCGCTACTTCTTCGCCGGCGCAGCCGCTTTCGCCGGAGCCGCATCCTTCGCAGGCGCGGCGGCTTCAGCCTTGGCAGCTGGTTTCTTCTTGTGGTGGGCAGTCTTGTGTTTTTCCGGCGGATTGGGGATCGGCTGCATCGTCCCCGACTGAGCAAGCGCTGAACTGGCCATGAAGGCGGTGGCGACGAGCGCCAGGCCGAGTGTCTTGAGCTTCACTTGGTGTCTCCCTGTCGCGGTCCGGTCCTGTCGCGGCCGGACTCACAAGCGTTACGGTAATCCCAAGCGAGGCGGCTGTGGAGATGGCGCGCGAAGCGGATATGTTGAGGTCATGAACGCACGACGTCTCGCCTCGGCTCTGGCCGCCTGCCTGCTAGGCCCCGTCGCCGCCATGGCCGCCACCGCGCCGGAACACTCCGTCACCCTTCCCGGGATCAGCTATCAGGTTCTCGCCTCAGGACCGGCGGCAGGTCAGCACCCGACCCGGGCCGACAGCGTGGCCATGCGGTATATAGGCCGGCTCGCCAACGGCGAGGTGTTCTCGACCTCGCCCGACAATGGAGGAGCGGTCTCCACCTTCGGCATCAAGGAGGTGATCCCGGGCATGAGCGCTACCCTGCAGCTGATGCGGGTGAGCGATCGCTGGCGGATCACGATGCCACCCTACCTGGCTTACGGACCGGGACGCCCGTTCACACCGTCAGCCGCTGACGCGCCGACAGCGCCCGCAGCGCAGGTCACACAACATCGGGGCATTCCTCCCGACGCGACCCTGATCTTCGACGTGGAATTGGTAGCGATCTTGCCGCCAAAGTCACCCTGACCGGGCAGATCCGGCCGAATTCATCCACGCACGAAGCGTTGCTGTCGCCACTTGCGCCACGCGTTGGGACGTGGCCCCTTTAGGCGCAACCGGAGCGGGCGCGGGCCTTGATTTGGCTTCGTGAGAGACGGCGGGCAGGTGGCGTGGACGGGGAAGCGATGAAACCACCGCAAGGCGAGAGCGAGAAGCGCCCGGCCAAGCCGTCGAGCCGCCTCGTCGGCTTGTTGGCGGCCGTGGGATTTTCCGTCGCCATGTGGGCCTTTATAGCCATGGCGATCCTAGGCCTTGTGTTGAAGATCATGGGCTCGCGCCACTGAGTGCGGGATTATCCCGCCTCCTAGCCTCGGCGGGGTGTAGGGTCGCCAAATGGCCGACCTGAACGACGCGCAACTGAACGCCCTGCAGAACCTGGCGCGCAAAAAAGCCGGCGAAGAACCGCCTTTCATCAATATCAGCGCAGCGCGAGCGCTGACCGAGCTGGGCCTTGCCGAGCGCAGCCGCGAGGGCTGGGATATCACCCCTGAAGGCTCCGCCCTGCTGGCGAAGCGCGCAGGCCCGCCCAGCTGAAGCCCGACCGCGGCACGGCGCTTGAAACACCCTGAGGTAGTGAGCCGTAACGATACACTTGGCTCTAGCAACGCCGGAGATCAACATGGCCTTTGCCGCAGTTGTCGCGCGTACCAGTCCCAATGGGATGGAATATCTTATCCGTGCAACTGGGCGCGCAGAGTGGGTGCCTGTCGCCCAAGGCGCCGCCCGCTTCCAAAACCTGCGGGAAGCGACCCGTGCCGCCCTGCGGCTGCCGAGTTCGCTTCGGGCCTACGCCCTTCCCGCAGAGTCCTGAGGCAAAGCCTCAAGGCTCGACGCTGAGCTCGCGTTTTGGTTTGCCGCAGGACCACTCCATGGGCGAGGATCGCCTGACGCCGCGCGCACGACGCGGCGCGAGAGGGAACGAACCATGGCCGAAGCAATTCTTGACCCCGATCTGCCGATCGTGGACCCGCACCATCACCTTTGGGATTTCCGCAGTTTCGGGACGCCAGAGGCGCCGCAGCACGGGTTCATGACCGCAATCGCCGACGCGCGGCGATACTTGCTGGACGATCTGCACGCCGACACGACCAGTGGTCACAACGTCAAGGCGACGGTCTTCGTGGAATGCGGAGCTTTCTACAAGGCCGATGGCCCGGTCGACATGCGGGTCATTGGCGAGACGGAGTTCGTCAACGGTGTGGCGGCCATGAGCGCTAGCGGGCTCTACGGCGACTTCCGCGCCTGCGCCGGCATCGTCAGTCGCGCGGACTTGAT
>JAYUBY010000397.1:0-14688 GCA_043740635.1 Alphaproteobacteria bacterium | reverse complement strand
GCCGACGATGGCGCCCATGACCGGCTCGTTCTTTTCGTAGACGGCTTCTAGGCGCGTCCAGGCTTCCTCGCGGCGGGCCTTGTCGCGCGACAGGACGGCTTCGCCCATGGCGTTTTCGACGCGTTCGAGGAACACTTCGACGGTGTCGCCGACCTTGATCGGGTCCTTGCCTTCTTCCTCGCCGAACTCCTTCAGCGAGACGCGGCCTTCGGTCTTCAGACCGACGTCGATGATCGCGATGTCCTTTTCGATCGCCACGACGACGCCTTGGACAACCTGACCTTCCATGAAGTCGCGGCCACCCAGGGACTCGTCCAACAGCGCCGAGAAATCGTCGCGCGTCGGGTTCATGCTCATATCGTCAGCCATAGAATCTCTTGTCTTTCGAATGACTTGGAGGCGCCGGACACCTACAGGCGCCGCACGGAATCCCCACGTCGGGTTAAGGGTTGAACCGAAGGCGTGGGGCATACCCCGCGCTTTAGTGACTCTGCCCGCAGCTGCCGAGGACGATGCGCGTTGGGATTGCTAGCTGGAGACGGTCCAGCGGGCTCGCGCGGCCTCAACGATGCGGCGGGCCGCATCGGCGGCCTGCTCTATAGTCATTTCGGAGGTATCCAGCAAGACTGCGTCGGGCGCACGGGTCATGGGTGCGGCATCCCGGCCCCCGTCGCGTTCATCGCGGCGACGGATATCGGCCAGCACATCGTCAAGGGTGACGCTTTCGCCCTGCGCCTTGAGCTGGCTCCAGCGCCGGTGTGCGCGCACGCCGGGTTCGGCGGTGACGAACAGTTTGGCGGACGCGTCCGGGGCGATGACCGTGCCGATATCGCGCCCGTCCAGCACCGCGCCGCCCTCCTGGCGAGCAAAGGTGCGCTGGAACTCAAGCAGCGCGTCGCGAACCCTAGGATGCACCGCCACCCGGCTGGCCGCCTCGCCCGCTGCGCGGGTACGAAGCGCCGGGTCGTCGAGTTGATCGGCCGTCAGAAGGATCGCCGCCGCCACGGCGGTCTCATGATCGTCGAGGTTCTCGCCGGCTTTTTGCATCAGGACGCCGACGCAACGGTAGAGCAGGCCTGTGTCCAGAACTGGCAGGTCGAATTCAGCGCCAAGTTGTGTGGCGATCGTCCCCTTACCCGAGGCGGCCGGCCCGTCGACGGCGATCACGAAGCCCGGCTTGTACGCATTATCGCTCATGCCTCGATCTCGCCGCCCAGCGTGTGCATCAAGGACAGGAAGCCCGGAAAGCTGGTGGCGATCATACCGGGTTCATCCACGGCCACTGGCTGGTCTGACGCCAGGCCCAGGACCAAGTGGCTCATGGCGATCCGGTGGTCGCCATGGGTAATGACGTGTGCGCCGCCCGCGACGCCGTGATTGGCGCGAACCGCACCCACGATCGTCAGGCTATCGGGACCTTCCTCGACGCCGACGCCGCAGGCGGTCAGGCCCTGAGCCATGAGCGCAATCCGGTCGCTTTCTTTGACCCGCATTTCGCCGATGCCCTGCATGACGGTTGGGCCCTCAGCGAAGGCCGCAGCCACAGCCAGGATCGGATACTCGTCAATCATTGAAGGCGCCCTTTCGGGCGGAACTTCGACGCCGGTGAGCTGGGAATAGCGCGCGGTGACGTCGGCTACCGTCTCGCCGCCCTCCTCACGGACATTGGTCACCGAGAGGTCAGCGCCCATGTCACCCAGCGTATCCAGAAGGCCGATCCTGAGGGGATTGAGCAACATCCCTTCCACCGTGACCTGCGAGCCCGGCGTTATCAAAGCCGCCACCAGCGGGAAGGCGGCCGATGACGGATCTCCCGGCACGCGTACCTTAACCCCGGCCAGGCGCTGGCCGCCCGGAAGGACGATACGTCGGCCCCCGCCGTCCTCGGTGACGTCTACTTGGGCGCCGAAAGCCCTGAGCATCCGTTCAGTATGATCCCGCGTCGCCTCGGGCTCAATCACCTCGGCGCCGCCTTCGGCGTGGAGCCCCGCCAGCAGCACAGCGGATTTCACCTGAGCCGAGGGCTCCGGCAGGCGATAGGCAATGTGCTTCAGTTTACCGCCCTGAAGGGTCAATGGCAGACGCCCGCCGCCCCTGCAAATCCAGCTCGCGCCCATCTCACCCAAGGGCTTCAGCACCCGGTTCATCGGGCGCCCGCGCAGGGAGGTATCGCCGGTAAAGGTGGCCGAGATTTCGAATCCGGCGGCGGCGCCCATGATCAGGCGCACGCCGGTGCCAGCGTTGCCGCAGTCGACGACGTCGGCCGGCTCGGAGAAACCGCCCCGGCCCTCGACCCGCCAACAGCCTGCACCGATGCGTTCGACGCCCGCTCCGAAGGCGGCCATGGCCGCGGCCGTGCGTTTGACGTCCTCGCCTTCGAGCAGCCCTTCGACCTCTGTTACGCCATGCGCCAGCGCGCCCAGGATGAGCGCGCGGTGTGAAATTGATTTGTCCCCCGGCGCGCGCAAAACGCCCTTCAAAGGGCCTGCGCGCCTGGCGGTCATCAGAGCCGCCGTCATCTTATGGAAACGAGCCTCCGCGGGGCTTGTGGTTTCAGGAGGGGGATTGCTTTTGACAGCCGCCCTCGTGCGTGGCAAGGGAGCCCGCTTCGCAAATTCGCCCCCCACATTCTAAGGATCATCGTATTTGGCCAATCCCGAGCTGGGTTCCAAGCAGGTCTGCCCCAACTGCCAAGCGAAGTTCTACGACCTGACAAAGCGTCCCGCGCACTGCCCCAAGTGCGACAACGAGTTCGATCCGGACGAAGCGGTCCGCAACCGCCGCGTTCGCGCCCGCTCGGCTGCGCCTGAGCCTGAGCCTGAAGCCGAGACCGAAGATCGCGACGATCAGGTCCTAGGCGACGCGGAGGCCGAAGAGGAAGAAGAAGAAGAAGAAGTCGTCACGCCGGAACTCGACGAAGTGATCGACGACCCGGTGCTGGCCGGCGACGATGACGAAGATGCGGCCGAGCCGGGTCCTGCGGTCTCTGAGGACCTGGGCGAGTTCACGGACGAAGAAGAAGTCGAAGACGACGCCGACGTACCTTTCCTTGAAGAGGACGAAGACGACGAGTTTGACGAAACGGAGATCGAAGGCCTTCCTGGCGAGGGTGACGACGACCGGTAGGTCTTCCGCGACGAAAAACCCCAAAAGCCGGGGTTGATCGCGGCGGGGGGTTTGAATAGGTTCCGCGCCTTCCTGAGACACACAGTTCCAGGAAGACCCGAAACTCCTCCTTGGGGAGCCTTGGGGCTATAGCTCAGCTGGTAGAGCGCTTGAATGGCATTCAAGAGGTCAGCGGTTCGACTCCGCTTAGCTCCACCAAGGGGCCCCACAGGTAAACCACTGTGGGGCCTCACCTTTTTTCGTTCCCATTAGAATAAAGGTGACGACTGAAATCACTGTTCGCTAGAAAACAGTCAGCAATTCGGTCAAGACGGGCTGCGAATGGCTATGAGGGGGGCAAACCAAAGGCGGCCACCTATATCTGCCTTGAGAGTAACCGCGGTTCGCCCCGAGGTTGCCGGATTAGGGCCCAGCTTCCTCGCCCAGCGGCATTCTTCGGCCAGGGGGTGGACAATTGCTTGATACCCGCTGCGGTCCAGGGCGTTGTGCCGCCCCGGTGCCGGGCCGTCCGGAAGTCTTTGCGGGGCCTTTGGCTGGGCAGCGCAGTAAGCCTGGGGACACTGGAAGCTTGGCAATAGCCCCTCGCACAGGCGAGCATGCCCTCATGGACCTCAGGATCATCATACTGTGTATGGCGCTGGCGGCCTGCTCGGCACCACACGGCCAACAAGATAGAGTCATGGTGGCACCAGCTGCGCCGCCCGTGCTGACGCTTATGACGACATGGCTCGTCCCCGATCAGCCGCCCCAAGTTGCCCAAACTTCCTTCCGCAGCGCAGGCGATTGCGAGGCGGCGAAAATGGCTGTGCTTGAGGAAGGTAGGGCCCTGCGCGAACGCCTTACCCAACAGAATGCTGTCGGCAAGGCTGTGGTGTTGCGGGAAATGGAAGCCAACGGCTGCGCAGTTGGATGCAGTCCTAGCCCGATCGATCTAAAGCGGATGGCTGGACAGCCGCTGCCGTCCGTAACGGCCTTGTGCCTTGAGGGCGGAACACTGGCAGTCGGTTCTTAAGCCGGCCGACCATTTGGGATGATCGCGGCGAACATATCGAGAAGGACGCGGACGCGCTGCGTGCCGCTTGGGATGGAGACTGAGCCGTTTCAAGGCAACACGCGGCGCCTCATCCGACCGGGGTTTCCAAAAGGGCTGGATTACGCGGCAAGCCGAGGCGAGGCCATGGCACTCGCTGGCGACCAGGCGGCGAAGGTGCGCGCGCAAGGCCTCCAGTTGCGCGATCTTGGACTCAATGGAATCCAACTGCTCCGCGGCCAGGGTATTCGCGTCCGCGCAGTCGCGTTCCGGGTGGTCGGCGAGGTCCAGAAGCGAACGGATCGCCTCGATGGATAACCCGAGTCAACGAGCGTCAGAAACCCGACGGCTGCGGAAACCGAGAACGGAATGCCGCGCAGCGCGAGCGCAAAGGCGCCGCCGACCAGGGCGAGGGGTACGCAGGCGAACAAGCGCCGCTTGGCTGATCGAGCCCAACGCCAGGAAGAGCAGCGCCCCGATGAGCAGGAAGACAGCGGGGACGACGATCGCCAGCCGCGCTTCGGCGCGCTGGAGGTTTTTGAACTGGCCGCCCCAGTCAAGCCAGGACCCGGCGGGTAGGCGTACGTCCTTGTCGACGGCGGCCTGCGCGTCGCTCACGAAGCCGCCGAGGTCGCGGCCGCGGACATTGGACTGAACGACGATGCGCCGCTTGCCGTTCTCGCGGCTGATCTCGTTCGGCCCCTCGCCTTGCCGGAAGCGAACGACGGAGGCGAGCGGTACGGTCGTGGCGCCCTCGCGCAACGCCAGGGGCACCTGTCCCACGGCAGCCAGGTCGTTGCGCAACGCCTCCGGCAGGCGGACCACCACGTCGAAGCGGCGGTTGCCCCGTACACGCGGCCCGCCTTACGGCCGGCCAGCGCGATCTGCACAGCGTTGGTCGCATCGGAGGCCAGAAGCCCGCAGAGGGCGGCGGCCGGCCGGTCGACGTCGGCGGTGATCATCGGCAAGCCGGAGACCTGTTCGACGCGCACATCGTCTGCGCCGCGCACGCGGCGCAGACGCGGGCGATGTCGTTGGCGGTGTTCTCCATGGCCACGAAGTCGTCGCCGTATACCTTCACGGCCAAATCCGAGCGGACCCCGGAGAGCAGCTCGTTGAAGCGCATCTGAATGGGTGGGTCGCCTCGTAGTCGTGGCCGATCTGACCGGCGCCCACTTTCAAGATCTTCTCGACGACGTCGGCCTTGGTCAGGCTGCGGTCCGGCCAATCGCCATGGTCTTTCAGCACCACGAAGTTGTCGGTGGAACTCGGCGGCATCGGGTCGGTGGAGACCTCGGCGGTGCCGGTCTTGAAGAACACCCGGGCCACTTCGGGGATCTTGGCGAGCGCAGGTTGCCCTTCGACTGAAAGGCGCGCAAGGCGTCCCGCGTCTTCGGTGAGAGTTCGCCGTCCACTGGGCCGGGGTCAAAGCCCTTGACCATTAAGGCGATCTGCATCCGCTGCACGAAGCGGCCGATGTCATCTTTACTGAGCTTTGTGCCCGACGTCTGCGCACGTTTGGGCTGTAGCGGAGCGGGCGGCGACGCATAGGCCGGCGGTGAAGGCGCGATATGGGGTGGCGTGTAGAAGGGCTTGCGCGGGCTCGCGCCCGGCCCCGAGCAACCGCTCGATCAGATCCGGCAGCAGCGGCAGCAGAACGCCAAATCCTATCGAGACCGTGAAAACCGACAACATCAGCACAGCCATCGTGCCCGCGGTATCCCCGTGGAGTCGGGAGGCAAGATCATGCCGCGCCCGGCGCCGGAACGCCCTTTTGAGCGGGTGGCGCCTTCGCGCCCTGGCGGCGGATGCCTTCCAGCCTGGTGCGCTTCAGCATCAGGGCGTTGATGGCCACGATCGCCGTGCTGCCGGACATCGCGATGGCGGCGATGCTTGGCCCCAGCAGGTACGGGTAGAGCACCCCTGCGGCCAGTGGGAAGGCGATCACGTTGTAGCCGACCGCCCATGCCAGATTCTGGTGCATCTTCCGAAGCGTCGCCCTGGAGAGCTCGAGCGCGCCGACGACGTCGAAGGGGTCGCTCTTCATCAGCACGATGTCGGCGCTCTCCATCGCCACATCCGTGCCGGCGCCGATCGCGAACCCGACGTCGGCCTGGGTGAGCGCCGGCGCGTCGTTCACGCCGTCGCCCACCATGCCGACCTTCTTACCCTGGGCCTGCAGTTCCTTGACCTTGCTGGCCTTGTCGCCGGGCAGGACGTCGGCGAACACCATGTCGATCCCAAGGCTTTTGGCGATGCGGTCCGCCGTGCCCTGGTTGTCGCCGGTGAGCATGGCGACCTCGACGCCGCGGGCGCGAAGCACCTTGATCGCGTCCACCGCGGTCGGTCTGATGGCGTCAGCGATGGCGATCAAGCCGATCAGCTTGCCACCCACCGCGAGGTGCACGACCGTGCGTCCGGCGCCCTGCAGGTCCTCGGCTTTCGCGGTAAGGGAGCCGAGGTCGATCTTGTTCTCGGTCATCAGCCGCTTGTTCCCGAGCAGCGCCGTCTTGGCCCCGATCTGGGCCTGCGCGCCCTTGCCTTCGATATTCTTGAAGCCGGTGGCCTTGAGGGCTTTCACCTTGGCGGCCCTTCGCAGGATCGCCTGGGCCAGGGGATGGTCCGAGCCTGCGTCCACCGCCGCCGCGGCGGAGAGCAGTTGGTCCTCCGTGGCGCCGGGGGCGGTCACGAGGTCGACCACCTCCGGCTGGCCCATCGTAAGCGTGCCGGTTTTGTCGAAGATGATGACATTCAGCTTGGTGGCGTCCTCAAGCGCCGAGGCGTTCTTGAACAGGATCCCGTTCATGGCGCCGAGCCCCGTGCCCACCATGATCGCCATCGGGGTCGCCAGGCCCAAGGCGTCGGGACAGGCGATGACAAAGACGGTGATCATCAGGCTGATCGCGAATAGTAGGGGCTGGCCGATCACCCAGAACCAGATGCCGAAGGTCAGCAGCCCCACGCCGATGGCCGCCCAGACCAGCCACTGCGCCGCGCGGTCGGCCAGCAGTTGCGAGGGCGCCTTGGAGTTTTGGGCTTCCTGGACCAGCTTGACGATCTGGGCGAGCGCGGTGTCCGCGCCGACCTTGGTCGCGCGGTACTGGAAGGTCCCACTCTTGTTAATTGTCGCGCCGATGACCGTGTCGCCGACCGTCTTGTCGACCGGCATGGATTCGCCGGTGAGCATCGACTGGTCGACGAGGGAGGCTCCCTCCAGCACGGTTCCATCGACCGGGATCTTGTTTCCGGGCCGGATAACGACGATGTCGCCGGCGATCACTTCGGCGGTCGGCACCTCGATTTCCTTGCCGTCCCGCAAGACCGAGGCCTTGGGAGGCGCAAGGTCCATCAGGGCGCGGATGGCCTCGGACGCCCCGGCCCGGGCGCGCATCTCCAGCCAATGGCCCAGCAGAATGAAGTCCAGCAGGATGACCGCGGCTTCATAGAACTGCTCGCCGCCGTAGAAGAACGTCGATCCGACGCTGAACAGGTATCCGGTGCCGACGCTGAGTACGACGAGCACGGCCATGTTGGCGACGCCGGCGCGGATCGAACGGTAGGCGGCGACGAGGAACGGCCAGACCGGATAGAGGATGGCGCTGCTGGCCAGGACAAACAGCACAAGATCGAGCCGCAGGCCGAAGGGGGGCGGGACTTTCATGAAGTCGAGGCCCATCGGCTGGAAGAGGAAGACGGGCAGGCTGAAGGCGAGCGCGATCCAGAACCGGTTGCGCATGTCGCGGACCATGGCCGGCAGGTCGTGACCGGCGCCGTGGCCCATTTCCTGCGCCATCGCGTCGGTCTTGGCTGCGCCGTGCGCCTTTTCACCGGGGTGCGCGTCCTTGGCCGCGCGAGTATGAGCCTCACCCGCGGTGTGGGCGGGGTTATTGGAGTCAGCTGCGCGCTTTCCTCCAATTGCCAGATGCGCTTGCGAGCGACTGGGCTTGTGTCGTCCGCGCGCAGGAGCAGCCGCGCTCGCCATGACCTGATCGTCAAGGGCATGCCTAGGCACGGCTTCGCCGGCACAGTGAAAGCCGCAGGCTTCGATCGTGGTTTGGATTTCAGAGAGCCTGATCCGCGCCGGGTCGTACGCAATTGTCGTCAGGCCTGAGACGGGATTGACTGAGACGTGGCCGACGCCGGCGATCGCCTGCAACTGCTTCTCAATGCCACGGGCGCCAAGGATCGAGAACAGGCCGCCGACCTCAAGCGTGCTGATTGTCATGGACGCCATTCCCGATTTCTCGGCAGGCTGCTGTCGGCAACCGCTAGTCCTCCAACGCGCAAGTCGCCTATCTGGGCCCGCGCTTGCTCATCGAGCTTGCGAAACCCACATGACAAAGGCGGCGCGGCGGGGCGTGCTTCACTCCGACCGCTCAGCGCTCCTGGCGAAGCTCCCAGGTGTAGGACGGCCGGCGTCGGAACCTCTCCAACCATCCCAGCGCTTACAGACCACGGTTGCCCAACTTGAGCGCCGCGACATGGCCAGTTCCCGGCCTGTGCCGAAGTGGCGGGCGACCCCGTCGGCATCGGCGGCAAGGCTCCAACATGATAGCCGTGCGCGAACGCGCCGGAGGCGCTTCCGGTCATCATACCGCCCTCGCTGCGGGGATATTCGACGTTGATGGGGTCCTTCTTGCCTCTCCCCATGAACAGGCCTGGCGCGAAGCCCTCGCGGGTCTCGCAGACCCGGGCCAATTTACCAGCGCGATCTACCAGGCTCGCGTCGCCGGCAAGCCGCGGCTCGCAGGCGCCCTGGCCGCGCTCAAGGCGTTGGGTGTGCCGGACGCTGAGCGGCAGGCCCCCACCTACGCCGAGCTAAAGCAAGCCCGCCTGGAGGCTCTGGTCCAGGCCGGCGCCGTCCACGCCTTCCCCGACGCGCTGCGTTTCGTTCAGGCGGTGGCCGCGCTGCGTCTACCCATGGCGTGCGCCTCGTCGTCGAAGAACGCCGACGCGATGATGCGGCTCATCCGGCTGGACGGGGGCGCAAGCCTGCTCGACACCTTCAAGGCGAACGTCAACGGACGCGATCTTCGGCAGGGAAAGCCAAACCCGGAGATCTTCCTGTTGGCCGCGGCGGAACTGCGGGTGGTGCCTGCGCGCTGCTTCGTCGTCGAGGATGCATCGGCAGGAATTGAGGCTGCGCGTGCCGCCGGCATGGCGTCGCTTGGTGTCGCTCGCCGTGGGGACGCCGACGTCCTGAGGGCGGCGGGCGCCAACCTGGTGGTGACAAGCCTCGACGACGTCGCAATCGATGACCTAGCGGCCGGGCGGCTCCGCCGTCGGCGGACATGATCGGACCAAAGACCATGGATCAGATATTGCGGCCCACCGCCGACGCAGCCTGGGTTCTTGCGGAGGAAGGTCATGATCCGCTCCGCGAGAGCAGTCACGAGTCGCGGTTCGCGATCAGCAACGGGTTTCTGGGCGTCAGGGGCGCGCGGGCGGCCACGGGGGGGTGCCGTTGGGCGGTCCCGGCGCGCACCTACGTCGCGGGGCTTTTCGACACTTCAACCGCAGAGGGCGCGACACCGGAGCTTGTCCCCGCGGCCGACTGGCTGCGTATCCGCATCCTGCTGGACGGGAAGCCCTTTGTTGATGACCCCGGAGACCTCTCGTCGCATCGCATGACGCTGGACATGCGGCGGGGCGTACTGCTCACCGAATGCCTCCAGATGAAGGTGCCCGAGGTCGCCGTTCGCCTGCGCACGCTGCGCCTGGCGTCGCTCAGAGATCGCTCCATAGGACTGCAATTGATCCAATTGGCGATTGAGCACGGAGAGGTCGAAGTCAGCCTCGAAGCCTCTTTCGAGGGCATGAACCTCGGGCTCGTCGCAGAGCGGATCGAGCAGGATCTTGGGGTGTGGCGCACGCCGCATTCTGGCAAGGGCGTGGCGATGGCCGTCGCACCAAATTTGCAGGTCGACGGCGACGATCTTCCGGGGGCTGCGCTTGGCGAGTTCAAATGGTCCTGGACCTGGAGATCTCGCCCCGGGCAGGTCGCCTGTTTCGAGCGCCTGGTCGCCGTCACCCGAAGCGACGCTCCTGACATTGATCCCGCGACCAGCGCCAGGGACCGGCTCGGCTGGGCGCGGCGCCTAGGCTGGCGCAGCCTGGTCGCGGACCACGAAGCGGCCTGGACGACCCGCTGGCGGTGCAGCGACGTCGAGGTCGATGGCGATCCGGTCGCACAGCAGGCTTTGCGGTTTGCCGCCTATCACCTGAATAGCGCGGCCAACCCCGGCGACGAGCGGGTCTCGATCGGCGCCCGTGCGCTCACGGGTGACGACTATCGGGGACATGTGTTCTGGGACACCGAGATCTTACTGCTGCCGTTCTATGTCCTGACTTGGCCACAAGCAGCCCGGGCCCTACTCGTCTACCGGTTCCACACGCTGAACGCGGCGCGCGCGAAGGCGGCGCGGATGGGCTGGCGCGGCGCCCTCTACGCCTGGGAGTCCGCCGACACCGGTGACGAAGCGACCCCAGAGAAGGTCATCGGACCAGACCGGCAGGTGGTCGACGTGCTGTCTGGCAAACAGGAGCAGCACATCAGCGCCGACATCGCCTACGCCGTCTGGCAATACTGGCAGGCGACGGGGGATGAGACATTCCTGCTCGACTTTGGAGCCGAAATTCTGCTGGAGACGGCCCGGTTCTGGGCCAGCCGAGCCCAGTTGGAAGCGGATGGCCGCCGTCATATCCGAGGCGTCATCGGGCCGGACGAATATCACGAAGACGTCGACGACAATGCCTTCACCAATCTCATGGCCCGCTGGAACATCGAGCGCGCGCTCGAAGTGGCCGCATTGATGCGGGAGCGATGGCCCGAACGCTGGACCCAGCTTTCAACGCGCCTGAGTCTCGCCGATGTCGAGCTGAAGCAATGGCGGACCGTCACCGACACGATGACGACCGGCGTTGATCCCAGCAGTGGTTTGATCGAACAGTTCGCCGGGTTCTTCGGCCTCGAGGAGATCGACCTGGCTAACTATGCGGGCCGTTCGGTGCCAATGGACGTGGTGCTCGGGCGAGAGCGGACGCAGCGATCCCAGGTCATCAAACAGGCTGACGTGATCGCGCTCCTGGCGCTGTTACCGGACCTATTCATCGGAGCGACGGGAGCGAAGAACTTCCGTTATTACGAACCCCGCTGCGGCCACGGAAGCTCGCTGAGCCGGGCTATGCACGGGCTCGCCGCCGCCCGCCTGGGCGAGTCCGAGACGGCGCTGCGCTATTTCCATCAGACGGCGATGATCGATCTGACGGACACCCACGCGGCGATCGCCGGCGGCGTCCACATTGCCGCCCTGGGAGGCATTTGGCAGATGACCGTCCTGGGATTCGCCGGGCTCTCGATCGGGGCCGACGGGGTCGCGATTGATCCAAAGCTGCCGGCTAGTTGGCGCAACCTTGCCTTCAGCGTTCAATGGCGTAGCCGGCAGCTCAGAATCCGGATCGCGCAGGCGGAGCAAAGCCTCGACGCTACGCTTGAGGCCGGCGAACCCATGACGCTGTTCGTAAGCGGAAAGGCCTACACCCTGCGCCGCGATGGAGCTCTCCACGTCAGCCTGCGCGAGCCTGAGAACGCCGCTGCCTAGGGAGCGGCAAACGTTGGCCGCAGCCGCTCTCTAAGGGTGCGGGCCGACTGCGGCAGATGGGTTCACTGGCAGACGACGGCGAACTTGGCCGGAGACGAACGTGCGAAGGCAATGGTGAAGTTGATGAAGGTCGTCGTGTTCGAAGCCACGGAATGGGAGCGTCAGGCCTGCGACAGCCTCGCCCCTCGTCACGTCGTCGAATGCCTTGCTGGTCCGCTCACCGGCGACACAGCGGATCGCCATGCCAACGCCGAGGCGATCACCACCTTCATTCGCTCCGACCTCAGCGCGATGGTCCTGCGCGGGATGCCAAAGCTAAGGCTAATCGCCACACGCTCCACTGGATCCGACCACATCGACCTGGCTTATTGCCGGCAGGCCCAGATCGCCGTCTGCAACGTGCCGGCCTATGGCGACCACACCGTCGCCGAGCACGTCTTCGCGCTGCTGCTGGCGCTCAGCCGCCGCATCGTTGAGGCAGTCGAGCGAACTCGGCGCGGCGACTTTTCGCAAGAGGGCCTACGTGGCTTTGACTTGGCGGGCAAAACGCTGGGCGTTGTCGACGCGGGGCGGATTGGTCGCCGGGTGATCGGCATCGGCCAGGGCTTCGGCATGGAAGCGATCGCCTTCGACGCGCGCCCTGATCCCATCGCGGCCAAACAGCTCGGCTTTCGCTTCGTCGGCCTGGACGAGTTGCTCGCCGCGGCGGATGTCATCACCCTCCACCTGCCCGGAGGCGAGGCCACGCGACAGTTGATCGGCGAGGCCGAATTTGCACGGATGAAACCTGGCGCGGTGCTCTTCAACACCTCCCGCGGCGGCGTCATGGACAGCGAGGCCCTGGTCCGCGCCCTGTTCTCTGGTTGCCTGGCGGGGGCGGGTTTGGATGTGGTGGTCGAAGAGGGCGCCTTGGGCGAGGAGGCCGAAATCTTCCGCACCGATGCCGTCGTCCCGGCCGCGCGGATGCGGGCGCTGCTTGCCGATCACGCCCTGCTCAGCCAGCCCAATGTGATCGTTACCCCAAATATCACCTACGTCACCGAGGAAGCGGTCGCCCGGATCATTGAAACCACACTGGGCAACATCGCGACCTTCGTATCCGGGTCACCTCAAAACGTTGTCAACTGACGCGTGAGACGCACGTACAACTCGAGGCTCGGAGACACGTTCGACAGGCAATTCTGTCGTGCCCAACACGCGTCCATTATTCACAAGAGCCAGGGTGTCACAGCAGACCATGGCCGTCTCAGCGCCGGCTTCGACGCGCCCGGCACTGCCGCGCTTGGCTCAAGATTGGTCCGCCGCCAGCAAGGGCCCGCTACACGGCGAAGGATGAAATGATAATCCCCTCGCGTCCCCGGCAAATACGGGTTTCAATCCCGCCTCAATGCGCACGCACCCATGAACCGAATTTTGCGGTCGCCCTTGGCCAATATCGCGGTTTTCGCCTTCCTATTGAATTTCCCCTGGGAGTTCCTGCAGACACCGCTCTATCAATCGATGCTCGACGCGGCACATTGGAAAGCAACCCAACGGTGCACGCTCGCTACCCTGGGCGATGTCGTCATCATGGTCCTCGCCTATGGATGCATCGCGTTGACGGCGCGTTCGGTTAGCTGGTTTGAGAGACCAACAATCGGTCGCCTAAGCGGCTTCGTAGTGGTTGGCGTTCTGGTAACCGTCGTGATCGAGCGACTAGCCCTCAGCGATCAATCACTGGGCTGGCGATATTCTTCCGCCATGCCGATCATGCCACTTGTTCACGTGGGCCTCGCCCCGGTGATGCAGTGGATCATATTGCCGCTCGTCGCTGTTTGGTTCGTTAAGCGCCAGCTCACCTAGAGCAGCCCCTCGTTGAGGCTCTAGCCGTCCACGTAAAAGGCGCGGACGGGGGGCGTTCTCGGGAATAGACGGAACGGCAGGCAACCCTTCACTGCTACCAGCGGCGACCATAGCTGTACGTCACACTTGGACAGTAGCTGTAACCGTACGGTGAGCCATACGACGAATAGCCGCCGTAGTTTTGATAGCGATAGCCGCCGCCTCTGCCTGAAGGAAGGCGATAGCCGTCGTGCCGGGTGTCAGGGCGCGGTCGAGGCCGTTCTGAAGAATGGAACGTACCGAACCGACGGACCTGGCCTTGATCAGGCCGGCGCGCTGGCAGGCGGCGGCGAGACGCGCCGGCCCGTAGCTCTTCTCCAAAGCGATGATGCCGAGGCAGGTCCGAAATCCCTGCTCGGGATGGGGGCGGTCGGCCATGATGGCTTCGAACAAGGCTGCGACGGCCGGGCCGATCTTGTCGCCGAAGGCCATGATGCGCGCGGGGGTCCAGGCGGCGTGGCGCCGATGGGCGCTGGGCATGTGCTCGGGGAGGCTGATGAAGAGGCGCCGACCCGGGGACTTCGCGTGGCTGGTGATGCGGGCGCCCTTGTGGAACACCTCGGCGGTGCGGTCGGCGACGCGGACGTCCAGCACTTCTTTGATGAGCTGAAAGGGGGCGGAGTAGAAACACTCGTCGACCTCGACGTGATAGTCGAGGCCGAGGCGGCAGCGCTTCCAGGTGGCGAACGCGAACGGCTCGAATGGCAGTCCCTTGAGGGCTGGGGCGTCGATCGTGGCGAAGAGCTGGGAACGACTGGCGCCGTAGGCGCGCATGATCCGGTTGTTGAGGTCGGCGACGTGGGCTGCGATGGCGATGTTGAGATCGGCCTGGCTGAAGAAGCGTTGATTACGCAGTCTGGCCAGCACCCATCGCTGAGCCAAAAGGACTGACTGCTCGACCTTCGCCTTGTCCTAAGAGACCGTTTGGGAAATCGTCTCTGAGGGATTCCAGCGGGGGCTGGGGTTATGATTCAAGCTCTGGATGTGGACAGAGCAGAGTCGTGGCTGGATGGCCAAGATCGCCAAGAAGACCAAGCGCTATCCGTCGGA
>JAYUBY010000396.1:0-3746 GCA_043740635.1 Alphaproteobacteria bacterium | reverse complement strand
CCGTCCCGTCCAGCTTGGCGGTCCACACTGCGCCCGCCTTCACATAGGCAAGTTCGCCCTTGGAGGAGATCGTCGGCGCATCGCCCTCGACGATCTTTGTGGCGGGCTTGGCGCCGGTCGGATCGGCCAGCCACATGGTGACCTTGACCTCCGTCGGGCTCGAGCTCGGATCGGGCTGCAGTCCGCCAGGGTCTTGCCAGTTGGCGTCGTGATCGCCGCCGCGCACGAAGACCAAGGTTGCGCCGTCAGGTGAGAAGGTGAGCTGGGTCAACTCCTGCCCGTCGTCATCGGTGAATTGGGTGACCTGTTTCGGGGTTAAGGCAGGGCCTTCTGCGGCCCAGACGTTCCGTACGCCCCGGACAACTCGCACCCAGGCGATGCGCTCACCGTAGTGGGCGCTGACCAGACCCGTCACGAACGGATAGGACAACGCCTCCGGTAGCGAAAAACGCTCCGCCGCCGAGGCGCTCACGCCGACGGCTATCAGGCCCGCGGCCATCGCCGCGCCAACCCACAAATCACGCACACCCATTGCTGGAATCCCCCGACTGTCCGGATCGACTTTTGGAGAGATTTTCGCCGTCCGCCAGCAAAACCACCTTGGCGGGGCTCAGTAGCTCTTGGGCAGGCCCAATACGCGCTCGGCGATGTAGTTAAAGATCATCTCGCGGCTGACCGGGGCGATACGCGGGATCATCGCCTCGCGGAAATAGCGCTCGACGTCGTATTCCTTGGCGTAGCCCATGCCTCCGTGGGCCATTACCGCGGCCTCGCAGGCTCCGAAACCGGCTTCGCCACCAAGGTACTTTGCCGCGTTGGCTTCGGCGCCGCATTCACGGCCGGCGTCGTAGAGCGCAGCGGCCTTGAAGGCCATCAGGTTTGCCGCCTCCAGCTCGGCCCAGGCGCGGGCCAGCGGATGGGCGACGCCCTGGTTTTGCCCGATGGGTCGACCGAACACGATCCGCTCCTTGGCATAAGCGGTAGCCTTCTTCAGCGCCGCGCGCCCCAGTCCCACGGCCTCAGCCCCGATAAGGATCCGCTCCGGGTTCAGGCCCTCCAGCAGGTAGTAGAAGCCCTTCCCTTCCTCACCCACCAAGGCGTCGGCCGGGACTTCCAGATCATCAATGAACACAGCGTTCGACTCGATGGCTTTGCGCCCCATCTTCGGGATAGGCGTCGCCTGAATCCTCGAACGATCGAAGTCGACATAGAACAGACTGATCCCGTCGGTCGCTTTCTTCACCTGGTCCTTCGGCGTCGTACGCGCAACGATCAGCATCTTGGTCGCCCGCTGCGCCATCGTCGTCCACATCTTACGGCCGCGGATCACGTAGCCGGTGTTGGTGCGGGTCGCGCGCGTCGCAAGGCTCGTGGTGTCGAGGCCTGCGTCCGGCTCGGTGACGCCGAAGCACATCTTGTCCTGGCCGGAGATCAACCGAGGGATCAAGCGTTGCTTCTGCTCCTCGGTTCCGAACCGGACGAGTGGCATTGGGCCAAAGATGTTGAGGTGCAGGGCGCTGGCCCCGGAAAAGCCTGCGCCACTTTCCGCAACTGCCTGCATGGCGATCGCCGCCTCAGTGACGCCGAGCCCGGAGCCACCGAGGTCCACCGGCATCGCCGCGCCCAGCCAACCGGCCTCAGCCATCGCGCTCACGAACGCCTCGGGAAATTCTCCGGTTTCGTCGGTCCTGCGCCAATAGTCGGCGTCAAAGCGGGCGCAGAGCCGAAGTACGCCATCGCGGATCGCCTCCTGCTCCTCTGTGAACCAGAAGCCGTTCATCGCGCCCTCCCCGTCTCGACACCGGTTCCCTTGAAGCGGGAGGGCGCGAGTCGCGGCGCATAGGGACCAGAGTCAGACCCCATTACGCAAGCCGTCACGATCCATGCGGCCAGAGGCGCCAACAGCCAGCCGTTGCGGCGCGCGCCAACCGCCAGGACCACCTTGGGCGTCTGCGACAGACCAACCATCGGCAGGCCGTCGGGCGTCGCGGCGCGCACACCGACTGAAACCCCGAACGTCGCCTCCGCCAGCTCAGGGAACAAGCGCCCCGCGGTCTCGGCCAGCGGCTGAAACGTCACCGGATCAATTGTCGTGTCGTTACGTCCTGGTTCCATGGTAGCCCCGATCGCCAAACCGTCCGAGCCTGGCACGGCGTAGGCCCCTTCAGCCCTCAAGCTGATACGCCCGCCGCGCCGATCCATGAACCGTAAGATCTGACCCTTGATCGGACTGAGCTCGCTAAGTTCAGGAGCGACATTTGCAAGCTCCTGACCGGCGCCGGTCGCGACCACCAGCCAATCTGCTTGGCCACGTTCGCAGACCGCCTCCGACCTGAAGGTCACGCCCACGCCCTCCGCCGCGTGACGCAAAGCCTGGAGCGCCGCGCGCGGTTCCAGGCGCCAATCCTCGCGCACCAGCAGACCTTCCAAATTTGAGGCGAGACCTGGGACGAGATTTTCCAGCATCGTTCGAGGAAGCTCGGTCCCTCGCAATCCATACCGCGCCAGTTGCGCACGGATACCCGCCAGCCAATCGTCCGATCCAACCGCCGCGGCGCCAGAACGGTCGACGGTGATCCCCGTCCGCTCTGCCAGACCCGGCCAGAGATTGCGCGCAGCCAACAGCAGTTCGAGATCGCTGGCCGCTGCTGGGTCCAAGACCGCCTCGAACACGGGAGCCAGCATGCCAGCCGCCACGGCTGAGGCTTGCGATCCGCGGGCTGGGTCACAAACGGTAACTGTGCAGCCGGCGTCGGCCAGGGCAAGGGCAGCGCTCAGACCCAGCGCGCCAGCGCCGGCCACGGTGACATTCGGCCCTCGGCTCATGCTCCTAACCACCTGGGCGACGCGCCAAAATCAAGGGGTAGCCGACTGAGGTGGTGGCGCAGCCGGCGTCCTGAGCCTATTCAGCAGCGGTAAGAAGGCTCAAGGCGTCAACTTTTCCATGACCACCTACGTCACAGTCCGCTCAGAACAGCGCGCTCGCGGACGCGTCGCTTTCGTCGCCATCGACAATCAGGAGAAGCTCAACAGCCTTTCCTCAGAGGTGATGGCTCAATTCACAGGGGTTTTCGAAGAACTGGCCACAGAGGCCGACCTTCGCGCTGTGGTGCTTACAGGCGCCGGCGACAAGGCTTTCATCGGCGGCGCCAACATTGACGAAATGGCGGAGCTTTTGGGTTCCGACGCGGCGCGTACATTCATTCTGAAAGTACACGGCTGCTGCCAGGCGATCCGCGACACGCCTGTTCCGGTGATCGCTGCGATCAACGGCTGGTGTCTGGGCGCGGGGCTTGAGGTCGCCGCATCCTGCGACATGCGGCTCTGCGTCGACGACGCCCAGTTCGGAATGCCGGAGGTGAAGCTAGGACTGCCCTCCGTCGTGGAGGCCGCGCTCCTGCCCTCACTAATCGGGTGGGGTCGAACGCGGCGTATTCTTATGACAGGTGAGACCTTCGGCGCAGCCGACGCCCTGGCCTGGGGATTTGTCGAAGAGATTCATCCTCACGGGTTACTTTCGAGCGCCGTGAGCTTCCTTCTGGACAAGCTGCTCGAGGCTGAGCCGCAAGCCGTGCGTATCCAGAAAAAGCTGATCCAGGCTTGGGAAGAGCTTCCCGCAAGTCAGGCGATCGCTGCCGGCGTCGACGCCTTCGAGGACGCCTGGACGACCGACGAGCCCACCAAGGCCATGACGCGCTTCCTCGCGGAACGACGTGCGACCAAGACCTAGAGTTCAGCCGGCGGGG
>JAYUBY010000395.1:0-12658 GCA_043740635.1 Alphaproteobacteria bacterium | reverse complement strand
GGTGGCCGCGAGTGTCGCAGCGGCGGCGGCCGAGAGCCCAAAGGCACGGCGCGAAAAGCTGGGGTCAACTAGGCCTTGATGGATGTCGTCGTCGCACATGATGGTTGCCTCCCTCTCGATTTGACCGTGAAGGGTCGGCGCCAATGTTACGGCGTTATTTCCGCGAGGGAAGCGGGAGTCGACTTGGTCGTCAGGCGGCCTTGGGCTTGCGGCTGCTGAGCTTGGATAGGCCGATCAGAGCCGCCAGCCGCTGCTCGCGAGATCGACCATCACGCGACTTGGGCATCAGCTTCGTCGGCGGTTTCATCGCTTGATCCCTTGATCACGTCTTCCAGGCCCTGTTCGCGGACCTTGCGGTAGAGAGTGGAGCGGCCGATGCCGAGGCGACGCGCCACTTCGCTCATGTGGCCGGCGTAGATCTCGATGGCGAGCTGAATGAGGTCGCGCTCGATCTCCTCCAGCGTGCGGAGGTGGCCGCGCGCGTCAAGGATGCGCACCGGCACGGCCAGCGGCAGGTCGCTCATAAGCTGGTCGACCGTGGGCGGCAGGCCCAGGGTGGCAGGTGCAATGTCGAGGGCCTGAATCGGCGGCGCTACACCCGAGATTGCCGGGAAATCGTGGGGCTGCAAGTAGGGTGCGTCGGCCAGCACGATGGCGCGATAGACTGCGTTTTCCAGCTGCCGGACGTTGCCCGGCCAATCGAAGGCCGACAGATAGGCCATGGTCTCGGGCGTCGCGCCGACCACGGACTTGCCTTCCTCAACGTTGAACCGCTTCACGAAACAGTCGACGAGCGCCGGCACGTCTTCCTTGCGATCGCGCAGCGCGGGGGCCTCGATCGGGAAGACGTTCAGGCGATAAAAAAGATCCTCGCGAAAGCGGCCTTCTTTCACCGCCAGCGACAGGTCGCGGTTGGTGGCCGAAACGATGCGCACGTCGACCTTGATCGCGCGCTTGCCGCCGACGGCGTCGATTTCACTTTCCTGAAGGGCCCGTAGCAGCTTGACCTGGATGTCCAGCGGCAGTTCGCCGACTTCGTCGAGGAAAAGGGTGCCCCCGTTGGCCTCCTGGAACTTACCCAGGTGCTTATCGGTGGCGCCGGTGAAACTGCCCTTCTCGTGGCCGAACAAGATCGACTCGACGAGATTCTCTGGGATAGCACCGCAGTTCACGGCCACGAACGGCTTGCCGGCGCGCTCGGACGAGCCGTGGACGGCACGGGCGATGACTTCCTTGCCGACACCGCTCTCGCCCGTGATCAGGATTGGGATCGACGACTTGGCTGCCCGCTCGCCCAAGCGCTTGACCATGGTCATGGACGGTGACGATCCGATTAGGTCGCCGAAACTGCTGCGATTAGCGGTGTGCTTCTTTAGACGGTCGACTTCACCCCTCAGCGCACCCATCGATAGCGCATTGCGGATCGAGACAATGATGCGTTCAGGGGCGGCGGGTTTCACGAAGAAGTCCAGCGCGCCCGCCTGCATGGCCTGGACGATGGTGTCGACGCCGCCTGTGGCGGTGACCACAATCACCGGCTGGGCGAAGCTGCGAGCACGCATCTCGATCAGTGTGTCTTGTCCGGTCATTCCGGGCATCACAAGGTCGAGCAGAACAACATCGATCGTTGAACCGGACGACAGGCGTTCAATCGCCTGGTCGCCATTCTCAGCGTGAACCACGGCGAAGCCCTCGCGTTCGAGGACCGCCTGGATCAGCCGACGCTGTGTCGGGTCGTCATCGACGACGAGGACCGTTTTAGCCATACGAAGACACCCACCGTAACTGGCCATCCGCCTCATGGACGAAGGCTCCTGTTGTCACGAATTGATACACGGCAGGCGTAAAGGACGCGTTTCGGAGACCTTAGTCAGGGGTTAACGGCGAGGGGTCGGATCGAAAGATGGCGGGGCAGAGATTCGCCTGAAACTTATCTGTCACGAAGGCGAGCTATGGCCCGATGATGCAAACCTCGAAACTCGCTTCGGCGGCGGGCGTGCTCGCTGCAGCCCTGGCGCTTTGGACTCCAGCTCAGGCCGGGCCGCGCAATGTGATCATCTTCGTGGCTGACGGCTTGCGCTCGCACAGCGTGACGCCGGAGACCGCTCCGGCGTTGGCCGCAGTCCGCGCGCAGGGCGTCGATTTCGCGAACAGTCACTCGCTCTATCCAACGGTCACAACGGCCAACGGATCGGCCATCGCCACGGGGCATCTGCTCGCTGACACCGGCGACTTCGGCAACACGATCTACGTAGGTCCGCATCCGTTTCCCGCACCAAACAGCTCCGTGCTCGGCGACTTCGAGGACGACGCCATGCTGGAGCTGATGAACCAGCGGTTCGGCGGCAACTATCTGGGCGAGACGAGCCTTCTACAGGCGGCGCGCGCCAAAGGCTACGCCACGGCAGCGCTTGGTAAGGAGGGCCCTGTCGGCGTGCAGGACGTCACCGCCCGTGATGGGAAAGGGCCCATAATTCTCGATAGCGCCTATGGCGAAAGCAAGGGCATTGTCCTGGCCCCTGAGATTGCCGCCGCGATCAAGGTCGCGGGTCTTGCGCCGACGCCTCCGCGCAGAGGTCCAGAATTCAACGGCGGAGACTTCAAGACGCCCGGAACCCTGAAGGCCAATGTGGCTCAGCAAGACTGGTTTGTCGGCGTCGCCACCAAGGTCTTGCTGCCGAAATTCAAGGCCGAGGGGAAGCCTTTTGTCATGGTCTTCTGGTCGCTCGATCCGGACGGAACCCAGCACGGCAACGGTGACAGCCTGAACAGCCTGACCCCTGGGATAAACGGCCCAACCTCTCGCGCGGCGATCCGCAATGCGTCCAACGACCTGCAGGCGCTGCGCGACGCGCTGAAGTCGCAGGGGCTCGATAGCGAAACCGATATCATTGTGACCGCCGACCACGGCTTTTCGACCAAGTCACTGCAGAGTCCGGGGAGTTACGCCGCATCGCTAACCTATCCGGATGTGAAAGCAGGCTTTCTCCCGCGCGGCTTCCTGGCCATCGATATGGCCAAGGCTCTGGACATGCCGCTCTTCACCATCCGTGGGGACGCCGTCCATCCGACCGAAGGCGCGTCCCCGAAGGGCGGTGCGCTCCTTGGCGACGATCCGGCGCACCCTGACATCGTCGTGGCGCCCAATGGCGGTACGAGCTTCCTCTATCTGCCGAAAAATAATGCCAGGGCGCTGGCGCGTAGGGTGGTCGACCAACTCACCCGCCAGAACTATGTGGCGGCGATCTTCGTCAATGACGCGCTGGGAAGCATCCCCGGAGCCTTGCCGATGAGCAAGATCAACCTGATCGGATCTGCGCGGACGCCTCAGCCTTCCATCGTGGTCTCATTCCGCAGCTTCTCCACCGGCTGCGCTGACCCAGAGATGTGCGGAGTCGAGATCGCCGACAGCGGACAGCAGCAAGGACAGGGGATCCACGGCACCTTGGGTCGCCAGGACACGCACAACTTCATGGCGGCCATCGGCCCAGACTTTAAGGCCGGTTTCATCGATCCAGCGCCGGTCAGCAACGCCGATTGGGCGAATACAGTGGCGCACATCCTGGGCCTCAAGCTATCGACCAACGGCCACGCTATAGGGCGGGTGATGACCGAGGCGCTGGTGAAGGGCGGAGCGCCTCCCACCCTGCGTCCAATCACGCTCCGCTCCAAGCCTGGCGCCAACGGTTTCGTGACGGTGCTCAACGCCCAGGCCATGGGCGGTGAGACCTACCTCGACGCCGCCGGCATGCCGGGACGGACGCTAGGCCTCAAGCCGTAAAGTCTAGATTTCCGCGGCTGGTGGCCGGGCTTGGCCTGATCGCCGATGCGCCAGCCGTTTGGACAGGGCCCAACGTTGCGGAAGTGACGCGTTTGTCGCACGGTCCCGATCCCGGTGGGGTCGAACAGCGGGGTGAGGGCGAAGTTCAGCCAAAAATCCTGGCTGACGTCGCCGAGGGTCGAAGCGCTGATGGCGAACTCTCGTCCCTGCGCCCGGCAACTGAGGGCCCACTCGTGGGCCTTCTGCACGGGCCCCGTGGTGTCCTCACAACGTTTGCCATTCACCTCGGCGCGGGTGCGCGCGAAGGTCTCGCGGATCGCCGCGTCCGCGCAGACGAAGGTCGAGGCGGTCGCCTCGCCGTTGCCTGCGATCACCTGAACGATCCAGAGCTGCGGCGGATCGATCGCCTGCTGTCGTGCGCGGACCTGGGTTTCGGTGTCTCCGCTTCCGTCGCAGCCTACGAGGCCGAGCAGCATCAAGGCAGCCAGGTTTCTTCGAAAGCGCTCAAGCGCTCGCAGTCCGCCGCCCACGGCCCAGGTGATCGGGCGATCTTTGTGGAAGCTAGCGTTGGGCAGGTGAAAGGATGACCGCCTGCATGTTGTGCTCCACCTCGACCGGCACGTAGATGGGTGGCATGCCCTGGGCGACAGCCGCTGGCTGGGCTTTCCAAGCGCCATAAGCAGCGAGCGCCAGGGCGAAGGCGATGACAAGCAGGCCGATATCTCGGCGCTGATTGTTGGGCGCGGTCCGACCAAGCGTGCGGATGCGTTGTTCTAAGGGGTGCTGCGCGGCCCCGGTCAGCCAGTGGCAGCCGAGCGGCGTGGCGACGCCGCCGATTTGGGTCTTCAGCAGTGTCTCAGCGTAGATGCGCTTCTGGCCCGACCGGTGCGCCAGTACTGCGGCATCACAGGCAAGCTCTTGGTCGAGTCTCGCCTCATGCGCCGCCAGATGGATCAGCGGATTGAACCAGAAGAGGCACTGGGCGAAGGCGATGAAGCCGTTTGTGCGAGGGTCGCCGCGGTCGATATGGGTCCGCTCGTGAGCCCGGATCAGGGCGCGCTCGAGGGGTGAGTAGAGGGTATCGGCATCGGCGGGCATGATGATGCGCGGTGTGAAAAAGCCTGTGACCGCCGGACCAGCGAGGCCGCGGCGAGCCATACGCAAGAACCGCAGTTGACGCCGCGCGACCACGACTGTCCCGAGGACTGCGCCGAGCAGCCAGAGCGTCAGTAAGGTCCCAGACGGCGACTGGTCCAGGGCCTGCGAGGCCATGAAGATCGGATCGAAGTGCGGGCCAACGCCCGGAGGATAAATTCGCGTCGCCGCCGCCGCCGGCAACAGAGCCGCCGCCGCGGCGATCGGTACACAGACCCAAAGGCCGTAGGCGAGCTCGGCTCCAAAGTGCCTTCGCGCCCTGGTCCGCACCGCCAGCACCACCAAAATCGCGGCGGCAGCGGCGAGGTTTAGGTGGATCAGGCCGGCGAGGACGTTAGTCGCCATTGTCGAGGCCTTCGATCAGGCGCTTCAAGCGCGCCACCTCGCTGGGAGCTAGCTTTCGGTGCTTGGCGTAGTGGGCGACTAGCGGGGCAAGCTCGCCGCCGAACAGGCGGTCAAGCAGCCCTTGGCTTTCGCCCTGGACGTAGTCGGCGCGACTGACCAGGGCGCGATAGCGGGTTCGGCCCTCGCTGCGCTCGGAGATCAGTGCTTTCTTCTTCAGGAGCCGGTTGATCAGGGTCTTGACGGTGGCCTCGCCCCAGCTCTGCGGGGCGCCAACGTCGGCCACAATCTCGTCAGCGGTGAGCGGGCCCTTGCTCCAGACCGCCTCCATCACCCGGCTTTCAGCGCTGGATATCCGAGTCATAGCTTTACGTCCGTGATTTCCACGAACAGTTACAGTCGTAAATTGAACCGTCAAGTCACGGCGTCGAGAGATTGACGGTTAATCGCAGGGCGCGCGAGCTCAGCTTTGAACCCGGACCCCTGGCGGACCGCCGACCAGGCGACCTATGACCGCGGCCGACGCGAACCCGTGGCTGCGGGCCAATGCCAGGACCTCTTCCGAGTCCGCCTCAGCGACTGCGATTAGCAGGCCGCCGCTGGTCTGAGGGTCGGTCAGTAGATCACGCCGCCAATCCTCGATGCCTGCGGGTAGGCGCACGGCCTCGCCATAGCTTGCCCAGTTACGGATGGAGGCTCCGGTACGGATTCCAGTTCGCGCCAGGGCCTCTACTGTGGCCAACAGCGGCGGGGCCGTGGTGATTTCCGCGGCGAGGCCGGAGCCTCGACACATCTCTAGCGTATGGCCCAAGAGACCGAAGCCGGTGACGTCGGTCACGGCGTGTACGCCTGGCAGATCACCGAGCTCTCGGCCGACGCTGTTGAGCTGTGTGGTGGAGGCGATCAGGGCAGCGTAGCCCTCTGGTGCGATAGTCTCCTGCTTGAAGGCAGCGCTCAAAACGCCAACGCCTAGGGGCTTGGTCAGGATCAGGACGTCGCCCACTTGCGCCGTGCGGTTCGTCAAAACCTTGTCAGGGTGGACGAGACCCAGGGCCACCAGGCCATAGATCGGCTCGACGCTGTCGATGGAATGGCCGCCAGCGACCGGGATTCCTGCCGCCGCGCAGACCGAGGCGCCGCCTTGCAGGATCGCGCGGATCGTCTCCGGCGCCAGGCGGTCGATCGGCATTCCGACAATGGCCAGCGCCAGGATCGGAGTCGCACCCATCGCGTAGACGTCTGAGAGTGCGTTGGTCGCCGCGATTCGGCCGAACTCGAAGGGGTCATCAACAACCGGCATGAAGAAGTCGGTGGTCGCCACCAGCGCCTGGGTCTCGTTCAGTCTCCAGACCGCAGCGTCGTCGGAGGTATCGGTTCCGACCATGAGGTTGGAGAAGGCGGCAGTCGCAGGCATTCCCGTCAGGATCGATTGCAGGACTGCTGGCGCGAGCTTGCAGCCGCAGCCTCCACCGTGGGCAAGTGAGGTCAGACGGATCGTCTGGGGGATGGCTTCGGACGAAATCACTGTCATAGGCTCAGTTATAGGGCGGCTCCGCCTCCAAGCCGAAGGTCGTTTGCGTTTGTCCGGCATCGAAATCCTTGAAACCGCTGACCCCGCGCGACTGGTGGCGTTCGACGCCATCATCGATGTGCGGAGCCCGGGCGAGTTCGCCCAGGACCACGTGCCCGGCGCAATCAACTTGCCGGTGCTGTCTGACGCCGAGCGCGCCGAGGTCGGAACGACCTATGTGCAAGACAGCCGTTTCAAGGCTCGACTGATCGGCGCCGCCTATGTTTCGCGAAACGTGGCCCGCCACCTGGAGACCGCGCTGTTGGAAAAGCCGGGTGGGTTCTGGCCTCTCATCTACTGCTGGCGAGGCGGCATGCGCTCCAACGCCATGGCGACCATCTTGTCGCAGATCGGGTGGAGGACGACCTTGCTGGCCGGGGGCTACATGACCTGGCGGCGTCATGTGACGGCCCGGCTCTACGATGCTGACTTGCCCTTCCGGCTCATGCTGATCGACGGATACACCGGCTCCGGGAAGACCGAAGTGCTCCAACGGCTTGCGGCTCGGGGGCTGCAGACGATCGACCTCGAGGGCCTAGCAGCACACCGCGGCTCTCTGTTCGGCGGTCTGGCCGACAAACCCCAACCCAGCCAGAAGATGTTCGAGTCACGGCTGCTTGGTCTCCTGGACGGCCTCAATCCTTCACGGCCCGTGGTCGTCGAAGCGGAGTCCAGCAAGGTGGGCGAACGCATGGTCCCGCCGGCGCTTTGGCGGCTCATGTCGATCGCACCGCGTATCGAACTCTTGGCTTCCCTCGACGCCCGAGCGCGCTACCTAGTGACGGCTTATCGCGACATCGTCGATAACCGCGCTGCGTTAGACGAGGCGCTGAGACGTTTGCCGACCCCGCCCGGTCGCAAGCGGCTGGAGGCTTGGCGCCAGCTCGCCGACGCCGGAGCCTTCGAAGAGCTGGCGCTGGCTCTGATGGAGCTACATTACGACCCGGCCTATCGCCGCTCAAGCCGCAAGGACACGCGGCCGAGCTTAGGCTCGGTGGATCTTTCTGGGCTTGGATCCAACGACCTTGACGCAGCGGCTGACGAGATTGTTCGGCGCATCGAGTCCGTGGCCTGGACCTGAAAGATTGCCCGGCGCTTTTGCGGGCCGTGCTAGACTGAGACTTAACCAGCGACGGGCGAAGCAGGCTCACGCGCTCGTGTAGGTCTGCCCGCACGGGAGGACAGCTATGAAAACCTACCAAGGCACGATGACTCCGGCACGGCGCGACCTGAGCGATCCGCGTTCTTCCGGCAAGAAAATCCCGACCCCGCGGGCGCAGCTGCTCAACGATCGCCGCAGCACCCGCTAAACTCAACCGCCGATAGGAGCCGCTATGGCCAAGGGTCAAAAGAAGTCCAACAAAGAAACTCGCAAACCGAAGCAGCCGAAGGCGAAGCCTCCGGAGCAGATCTCGCTGAGCACTAACCAGAAGCGCTAACGCTCGTTAGCTATGCAAAGCCGAATGGCTCCCGCACGCTTATGGGCGTCGTCGGGCGCGTGCGGTTGAGCTGGCCCTCGTCCGTCACAAACGGCGAGGGCGCGGGTCATGTTCGTGGGGCACTATTCGGCGGCGCTGGCCGCCAAGGCGGCTGAGCCAAGGGCTGTGGACCTATGTGATCGGCTGCCAGGTTTTGGACGTTGCCTGGTCCAGCCTCATCGCGACGGGCGTCGAGAAGGTGCGGATCGATCCCAGCCTTCCGGGCTCCAGCCTTGACCTCTATCAAATGCCCTGGACCCACAGCCTGCCCGCTGCGCTCGCCTGGTCGGTGGCCGCAGCGCTAGCGGCACGATTTGCGATGAAGCCGCCGGTGCGTGCGACGATGTTTGTGGGCTTGGTGGTTTTCTCGCACTGGACCGCCGACTTTGCGGTGCATCGGCCCGATCTGGCGCTGTGGTTCGGCGGCGCGAAGGTTGGTCTCGACCTTTGGAGCTACCCGGTGCCAGAAGAAGCGCTCGAAATGGGCCTCCTGGCCGTGACCGGCGTGTTCTGGACAGCATGGCGCATTCGTGACGGACGCGATGCCTGGCCGGCGGCTCTTTTTCTTTCGCTGCAGGTTGCCCTGCAGATTTATGTAACCGTCTCGCCCCAGGACAATGACCCGGTGAAGCTGGGGCTTACGGGCGTCGTCGCCTACCTGACGGTGGGGCTGATCGCTTGGCTGGTGGAACGGGGAGAGGCGACGCGGGCTGCTCGACCCGGGCCCATTGACGCGGCGGACCGCTTGCAGGGGCGCGAACTCCGCGCATAGTGCTCCCAAGGCCGCGTCGAAGGCCAATCGGGAGAGGGCGACCATGAGGATCATCAAGCTTGGCTTGGCGCTGGCCTTGGCTTTCACCGTAGCGGCCTGCCAGAAGGGCCCGGCGGCGACGGTGGATGGCGCGCGAATAGCCACCGCCGATTCCAGCAACGAATGGCTGTCCTACGGCAAGGGCTACTCTGAGCAGCGCTTCTCGCCGCTGGACAAGGTCAACGCCACCAACGTGAGTCAGCTGGGCCTGGCCTGGTACGCCCAATTCGACACAGACCGCGGGCAGGAAGCCACGCCCCTGATGGTCGATGGCGTGCTCTACACCACAACCGCCTGGTCCAAGGTCTATGCGTTCGACGCGGCGACCGGGAAGCTGAAGTGGTCTTATGATCCAAAGGTCGATGGCAATAAGGGCTTTGACGCCTGCTGTGATGTCGTGAACCGCGGCGTCGCGATCTGGAAGGGCAAGGTCTACGTCGGAACGCTGGACGGGCGCTTAGTGGCCTTGGATGCCGGCACCGGCGCGGTCGCCTGGTCTGTGCAGACGACAGATCCGAAGATGCCCTTCACCATCACCGGCGCGCCGCGCGTGGTGAAGGACAAGGTGCTGATCGGCAACTCGGGCGCGGAATACGGCGTGCGCGGATACATTTCGGCTTACGACGCTGCGACCGGAAAGCTGATCTGGCGGTTCTATACGATCCCCAACCCGACGGGCGCTGCGGATGGCGCGGCTTCCGATAAGGTCATGAAGGAAAAGGGCCAGGCGACCTGGCCTGAAGGCGCCTGGAAGCTGGTAGGTGGCGGCGGGACGGTCTGGGACGCCATCGTCTACGACCCGACGCTCGACATGATCTACTTCGGCGTCGACAACGGCACACCCTGGAACCAGAAGGAACGCTCCGGCGGCAAGGGCGACAACCTCTTCGTCTCCTCCATCGTGGCCGTGAAGGCCGACACTGGCGAATACGTCTGGCACTATCAGGTGAACCCCGGCGAGAGCTGGGACTATTCGGCCGTGCAGCCGATGATCTTGGCCGATCTGACCATCGCTGGCGCGCCGCATAAGGTGTTGATGCAGGCGCCGAAGAACGGCTTCTTCTACGTGCTCGACCGCACCAACGGAAAGCTGCTCTCGGCCAAGAACTTCGTTCCCGTGACCTGGGCGACGGGCATCGACATGACAACCGGCCGTCCAATCGAGAACCCAGCGGCGCGTTACGGCAAAGACGTCGACCTGCAGATGCCGGCCCCGCTAGGCGCTCACAATTGGCACCCGATGGCGTATAGCCCCAAGACGGGCTTGGTTTACATCCCCGCTCAACAGATGCCGTTCGCCTTCCAGAACGAAGAAGATTTCAAATATAAGCCTGGAGCCTGGAACCTCGGGGTGAACCTCCTGGCCAACGCTGCCCCCATGACCCCGGCCCAGACCGCGGCCATGGCTGCAATGATCAAGGGCAGCCTAATCGCTTGGGATCCCGTCGCGCAGAAGGCGGTATGGACCGTACAGCGTCCCTATTTCTGGAACGCGGGCGTCTTGGCGACGGGCGGCAACTTGGTTTTCCAGGGCGCGGCTGAGGGGCAGGTCTATGCCTATGATGCGACCAACGGGAAACAGCTGTGGGCCTACGCCACGGGCAACGGCGTGATCGCTCCGCCAATGACTTATGAACTGGGCGGCGAGCAATACGTGGCCCTGATGGTCGGTTCCGGCGGCGGCGGACAGGTATCGGCGCCTTCGCTCTTGCCCAAGCGCCCGCGTCTGCCCGGTCGCCTGCTGGTCTTCAAGATCGGCGGAACCGCCAAAGCCCCGGACTTCGTCATGCCGACCCAGCCCGACATCGACCTGTCCAAGGTCACCACCAACGGGGATCCGAAGCACGGCTATGTCGTGTTCAACAACAATTGTCAGGTCTGCCACGGCGCCAACGCTACAGGCTCCTGGCTCCCGGACCTGAAGCGCTCGCCGCTAATCACCACCGCCGAGGACTTCAACTCAGTGGTGATCCAAGGTGTCAAAGCCCACAACGGCATGATCAGCTTCTCACGCTTCCTGAAAGCTCAAGACGTGGAGGACATCCGCGCGTTCCTGGTCGGCCAGGGCAGGGGAGATCCTTTGCCGGGCGCTACGACGGTGGCGGAAAAGTAGGCGCCAGTTAACGCAACGCCGCATCGAACTGCTCGGCGATCCAGTCGGCCTGCGCATCGGTCAGGATCAACGGCGGAGCGATGCGGATGGTGTGATCGTGGGTCTCCTTGGCGAGCAGGCCACGAGCCTGCAGGGCCTCGCAGACACGGCGTGCGCCGCCCGCCTCGGCGTGGAGTTCCACAGCAAGCATAAGGCCACGGCCGCGGACCTCCTTGACAATGTCGGCACGGATCGAGGCCAGCGAGGCCTTCAGGCGGCTACCGACACGGGCAGCGTTCTCGACCATGCCCTCCTCGACCAGGACCCGGAGCGCTGCGCGGGCCACGGCGCAGGCCAGCGGATTGCCACCGAAGGTCGAGCCGTGTTCGCCGGGATGCAGCACGCTCATCACTTCGGAATTCGAGAGCACGGCGGAGACCGGGTAAAAGCCACCCGACAGCGCCTTGCCGATCAGGGTGAGGTCCGCCTCGATCCCCTCATGCTGTTCGGCCAGCAGCTTTCCGGTACGGCCAAGGCCCGTCTGAATCTCGTCGAGGATTAGGATGACATTGTTCTGCGTGCAGAGGTCACGGGCGCGTTTCAGATAGCCGGCGGGCGGGATGATAACGCCGGCCTCGCCCTGGATCGGCTCGACCAGGAAGGCCACGGTGTTGGGGCCAATGGCGGCCGCCAGCGCATCCGCGTCGCCGTAGGGGATGACCTTGAACCCAGGCGCGAAAGGACCGAAGCCGCCGCGAGATTGCGGGTCGGTGGAGAAGCCGACGATGGCGACGGTGCGGCCGTGGAAATTGTCTGCGGCGACGATGATCTCTGCTTGAGCAGCGGGCACGCCCTTGACCTCGTAGCCCCACTTGCGAGCCACCTTGATGGCGCTCTCTACGGCCTCGGCGCCGGAGTTCATCGGCAGGGCCTTGTGGCTACCGGTTAGCGCGCAAAGCTCCTCGTAGAACGGCGCGAGCTGGTCGTTGCGAAAGGCGCGCGAGGTGAGCGTCAAGCGGGACGCCTGCTCCACCATGGCTTCCAAGATCTTCGGGTGGCAGTGGCCCTGGTTCACCGCCGAATAGGCCGAAAGGCAGTCGAGGTAGCGATTGCCTTCGACGTCCCAGACGTGGACGCCTTGGCCTCGGGTCAGGACGACGTCCAGCGGTTTGTAGTTCTTCGCGCCGTAGAGGCCCTCAAGGGCGATTAAGTCGGCGGTGAGCGAGCGGGAAACGACGATGTCGTTCATGCTTAGAACCTCATTCGGCGGCGAGGATGGCGCGCTGGGTTTGGCTCGTCCGGTCGAGGCGCAGCGTCATGCAGTAGGCGGCGCCGCCGGAGAGAATGAAGGGATCGAGGTCGACCTCGGTCAGGCGGTAGCCATGGGCTTCCAACTTGGCGCGCAAGCTGGCCGGCGCGCGGGCCATAA
>JAYUBY010000394.1:0-3838 GCA_043740635.1 Alphaproteobacteria bacterium | reverse complement strand
TCGGGACAATGCCGCGCCACGCTCGCCCCGCGTTTGGGGATGGTTGCGGCGATCCCGAAGATTCGGGAGCGCCCTTTGCTGACCATGAAGGACATGGGTATGGGCGCCATGGCGATGTCCGGCGACATGGCCGGCATGGATATGACCGGCGGCGCCATGGGCGGCGCACCAATGGGCGCGATGAAGATGCGTGATCCGTCGGTGGCGCCGCAGGTGAAAATGGGTCCAGGCGTCGCGACGCTGTCGCCTATGCCGACCGATCGCACCGGCGAGCGCCCCACCGGCTTGGAAACGGTCGATCACCGGGTCTTGACCTATCGCGACCTCAAATCGCTCGAACCCGCCCGCGACGCGCGCGCGCCGTCGCGCGAGATCGACATCCATCTGACGGCCAATATGGAGCGTTATATGTGGTCGTTCGACGGCGTGAAGTTCAGTGATCGCGCCGAGCCGATCGCCTTTCGGCACAATGAGCGCGTGCGCGTCAATCTGATCAATGACACCATGATGCCGCATCCTATCCATTTGCACGGACACTTCTTCGAAGTGGTCACCGGCGGGACCGGCCACCACCCGGTCAAACACACCGTCAACGTGCTGCCCGGCGGCAAAGTGGCGTTCGACCTGACCGCGAACGCCCTCGGCGACTGGGCCTTCCATTGCCACATGCTGTTGCACATGCACGCGGGGATGTTCCGTGTCGTGACCGTGCGCCCCGGCGAAGATGCGGCATGAAGGGCGCGGTTACACTGATCGTCGCGTTGGTGCTCTCGACACCGGCCGCGGCCCAGATGGACATGTCGATGCCGGGTATGACCATGCCCGCGAAGCCTAAGCCGGTCTCCAAGGTCAAGTCCGGCGCCCCGCAACCGGCGTCCAAAACCGCCACACCCAACGCACAACCGGCGCCCCCCCTCGAACCGGCTCCCCCGACGATGGAGGTTCCGGGCCCCGCGCCCGCGCCGGGAATGGCGGCGCAAGACGAGATGATCGGCGCCGTTCCAGCCCCGGCGCCGCCAACCGACCACGCGGCCGACGTGGTGTTCGGCGGCCCCGCGATGGCCTCGTCGCGCCACATGTCGCGCCACGAAAACGGGGGGATGTCGGCCGCCGGCGTCCTCATCAATCTTGCCGAATATCGCGTTCAGAAGGGCGGCGACGGCTTGCGGTGGGACGGCGCGGGATGGCTCGGCGGCGACATCAATCGCCTGGTGGTCAAGACCGAGGGTGAAGCGACGATAGGTCGATCCATCGACAGCGCCGAGGCGCAGGCGCTGTTCTCCCACGCGATCACCCCGTATTTCAATCTCCAGGCGGGCGTGCGCCATGACATTCGACCCGGTCCAAACCGCACCTATGCAACCCTCGGCGTCGAAGGTCTTGCGCCCTATTGGTTTGAGGTCTCGGCGGCGCTGTTTGTGTCCGAAAGGGGTGACGTGTTGGCCAGGTTCGAAGGCTATTACGATCAGCACCTGACCCAGCGTCTGATTCTGCAGCCCCGCGTTGAATTGAATCTGGCGGCGCAGGATGTGCCCGCCAACCGGATCGGCGCCGGACTATCGGACGCCGAAGTCGGTTTGCGTCTGCGCTACGAGGTCACCCGCCAGGTCGCCCCGTATGTGGGCGTATCGTGGGACGGCAAAGTCGGCGCCGCCGCCCGTTTCGCTCGCGTCGCCAGAGACCGCGCCCAAGCCACAAGCGTCGTTTTCGGAATCAGGACTCGTTTCTGATCCGGCCGCGACGCTTCAGGCCGCGACGCTCTTGCGTTCCTTCAGGAACTCGAAAAACTCCACGCCCTCGCGCAGGCGACGCTTCATCATGTCGGGGCTACGCACCATCTCGCTAACGATCGAGCCGATCTTGCTCGGGCGGAAGTAGAAGCTTTTGTAGAACGTCTCAACGCTGGCGAAGATCTCGTCGTGGCTAAGGTGCGGATAGTGCAAAGGGGCGATCTGGATGCCGTGATCGTCCACCAGTTCGGCGTGCTCGGCGTCGAGCCAGCCGTTTTCCACCGCCTGCTTGTACAAAAACGTGCCCGGATAGGGCGCCGCCAGCGAGACCTGGATGGTGTGGGGATTGATCTTCGCCGCCCAGGCGGCCGTCTCGCGCAGGGTCTCGCGCGTCTCGCCCGGCAGCCCGGCGATGAAGGTGCCGTGAATGGCGATGCCCAGTTCGTGGCAGTCCTTGGTGAATTTTTCCGCCACCTCAACCCGCATGCCCTTTTTGATGTTGTACAGGATCTGCTGATTGCCGCTCTCATAGCCGACCAGCAACAGGCGCAGACCACCCTCCTTGAGCACCTTGAGGCTCTCGTGGGGCACATTGGCCTTGGCGTTGCACGACCAGGTTACACCGAGCTTGCCGAGTTCCTTGGCGATCGCTTCGGCGCGCGGGAGGTCGTCGGTGAAGGTGTCGTCGTCGAAGAAGAACTCTTTCACCTGCGGAAAGGCCTTCTTTGCCCAGGCGATTTCCTCGATCACATGCTCGACGCTACGGGTGCGATAGCGGTGGCCGCCGACGGTCTGGGGCCAAAGGCAGAAGGTGCAGCGGCTCTTGCAGCCCCGGCCGGTGTAGATCGAGATGTAGGGGTGCTTCAGATAGCCGATGAAGTAATTCTCGATCTTCAGGTCGCGCTGATAGATCGGCGAGACGAAGGGAAGGCTGTCCATGTTCTCCAGGATCGGCCGATCGCCATTGTGCACGATAACGCTATCGGCGTTGCGATAGGACAGGCCGAGGATGTCGGCCCAGGGCTTGTCGTCGGCGACATCCTTGATAGTGAAATCGAATTCGTTGCGGGCGACGAAATCGACGCACGGCGCGGCCTTGAGGCTGCCATCGGCGTCCACGGCGACCTTGGCGCCGATCATGCCGATCTTCAGGCTGGGGTTCTCGGCCTTCATCGCCGCGGCGCATTTCACGTCCGAGGCGAAGGAGGGGATCGAGGTGTGCAGCACCACAAGATCGAAATCATGGGCCAAAGGCAGAATGTCGGCCATGGTTTGCTTGTGGGGCGGGGCATCGATCAGGCGGCTGTTTTCCACCAGGGCGGCGGGCTGGGCCAGCCAGGTCGGATACCAGAACGACTTGATCTCGCGCTTGGCCTGATAGCGCGAGCCGGCGCCGCCATCGAAACCGTCAAAGCTGGGAGCCTGGAGAAACAGGGTGCGAAACATGAAAAACCTCAAGGATGAGAGAGGACGCCGTCTCGCCCCACACGAAAACGCCGGCCCTGCCAGCCCACGCTATTAACCGCGAAGCTGGCGACGAAGACGCCGAAAGACAAGAGATCGCGGGCCGGAATCAACCACCAACGACCAGCTCGCGCTCCCGTCGCGCGATCAATACAGACTTTGCAGGCCAAACGCACCCCGAGCGCGGCGAAAATCAGCGCCAGCGACGGCAGGGAAAACCCGAGTAGGGCGCCGGCGATCAAGGATAGAGCGAAAGGATAGGTGATCAGGCTGCCGGCGTAGCCAGCTGGATCGACCTGGCGCACGGTGCGGCCCCAGCGCAGCTCGTGGTCCAGCAGGTGGCTCCCGCTGACCTCGATACAGACGTGCGACACCGCCATCGGGGGAATGGCAATGGTCAGGCCCAGCACCCGAACGGCCCGGCCTATTTCATAATCGTCGGCCAAGTGATTGGCGAAGGCCTGAAACCCGCCAATCCTGGCCAGGGTCGTGGAGGTCAGCGCGATGGTCGAACCGAAGCAGGGCTGGGCCATGCCCAGGACTTTGCCCAGCACGGCGTTAGGCAGAAAGCCGTAGTTCAGCGCCATGGCGCCCAGGCGGGACCACGGCGATCCGTCCTCGGCGCCCACGTAAAGGCAGGTCAC
>JAYUBY010000393.1:0-4821 GCA_043740635.1 Alphaproteobacteria bacterium | reverse complement strand
GGTATCGGCTGGTCTACTACATCCTGCCGCTGATCCTGGCGTCCATCGCGTTGGGTTTTGAGACTCTGCGAAATCCCCGACGCAGTTAGTCGGACGCAGCTAGTCCGGCTTGGCCGGTTGAATGGTGACGCTCTCGCCGCAGCCGCAGGCATCAGTTTCGTTGGGATTGCGGAAAGTGAACTTCGACGAAAGGCGCGTCACGTCGTAGTCGATCACGGTGCCGACGAGGAACAGCACCGCCTTGGGCTCGACGAGAATGGTAACGCCCTTGTCTTCGACAACCTCGTCGAGCGGACCCGCCGCGTCAGCATATTCGAGGATATATTCCTGGCCGGCGCAGCCACCGTTCTTCACGCCCACGCGTAAGCCCGCGTAGGGCTTTTCCGCCTTGCCCATGATATCGCGCACGCGGTCGGCGGCGGCATCGGTCAGGCTGACCACTTTGGGTCGTTCGCGGCGAATGCGAGGCGTGGAGGTGAGGGTCACGTCATTCATGGTCAGAACATATTCAACTGAAGCTTGGCTTCGTCAGACATCCGCGAAGGGTCCCACGGTGGGTCAAATACCAACTCGACTTTGCAGGATTTCACTTCCGGGATCGCGCGGATGGCGTCCTCAACCCAGCCCGGCATTTCGCCTGCCACGGGGCAGCCCGGGGCGGTAAGGGTCATGTCGATCACCACGTCCTTGTCGTCGGAGACGTCGACTTTGTAGATCAGGCCAAGCTCGTAGATGTCGACTGGAATTTCCGGGTCGAAAACGGTCTTGAGTTGCTCGATGAGCTTGTCCGTCAGCTGATCCAGCTGCGCTTGCGAAAGCGGTGTCTTGGTCGAGCTGTCGAGGTGGCCTGCATCATCCATCGGGGTCATCTTAAGCGAAGAAAGCCTGAGTCTTGTTAAGCGCATCCACGAAGGCGTCAGCCTCCTCGCGGGTATTATATAGGGCGAAGGAGGCGCGGGCGCTCGAGGTCACGCCGAAACGCCGCATCAAGGGCTCGGCGCAGTGCGTTCCGGCGCGGACGGCCACGCCATACCGGTCGAGAATCTGCGCCACATCATGGGCATGCGCGCCGTCTAAAGTGAAGCTGAGGATCGCGCCCTTGCCCGGCGCCTCTCCCAGCACGCGCAGCCAATTGGCGCCGTTCAGGCGTTCGCGGACGTGATCATAGATGGCGTGCTCGTGCTCAGCGACGGCCGCGCGATCGAGACCGGACAACCAGTCGATGGCCGCGCCAAGACCAATGGCCTCTAAGATCGGTGGCGTGCCCGCCTCAAAACGTTGTGGCGGCTCAGCGTAGGTAATGGCCTCGAGGGTGACGGTTCCAATCATCTCGCCGCCACCCTGGTAGGGTGGCAGCGCAGCCAATCGCTCGGCCTTGCCGTAAAGCGCACCGATGCCGGTCGGACCGTAGAGCTTGTGCCCAGAGAAGACGTAAAAATCGACGTCGAGGGCTTTCACATCGATCGACTGGTGGACGACGGCCTGGCATCCGTCGAGCAGGGCCAACGCACCGGCGTCATGCGCGAGACGCACTAGCTCGGCGACGGGATTCACCGTGCCCAACACGTTGGACATGTGGGTCAGCGCCACGATTTTCGTGCGCTCGGTCAGCAGCCCTTTGAAGGCCTCCATGTCCAGCCGGCCGTCATCAGTAACCGGAGTGAACTTTAGGACCACGCCCAACCGCTCGCGCAGAAAGTGCCACGGGACGATGTTGGCGTGATGCTCCATCTCGGAGAGCAGGATTTCGTCACCCGACTTCAGGCTCGCGCCGAGCCCGGCGGCGACCAGGTTGATCGCCTCGGTGGCACCTTTGGTGAAGACGATCTCGGTGGGCTCCGCGCCAATGAAGGTCGCGACTTTCTTGCGCGCGGCCTCGTAAGCCTCGGTTGTTTCGTTCGCGAGTGTGTGGAGGCCGCGATGCACATTGGCGTAGCTGTGCTCCATGGCGTGGACCATGGCTTCGATCACCGCCCGCGGCTTCTGTGCCGAGGCTGCGCTGTCGAGGTAGACTAGCGGCTTTCCGTTCACCTGGCGGGCCAGAATAGGGAATTCGGCGCGAATGGTTTCAGCATCGAAAGCCATTGTCAGGCCCTCAACCGGTCAGCGACCCAAGCGCGGACAACCTCGCGCGCGCCAACGTGGCCAATATTGTCGACCACCTCGCCGATGAAGGCCTCGGTGAGCAGCGAGCGTGCCTCTACCTCCGACATGCCACGCTGGCGGGCATAGAACAAGGCATCCGCGTCGAGTGCGCCGACGGTATTGCCGTGCGCGCAGGCGACGTCATCCGCGTAGATTTCCAGCTCCGGCTTGGCGTCAACCTCGGCGCGGTTGGAGAGGATCAGCGCATGATGGCCCATCCGAGCGTCAGTGCGGTCGGCCCCTTCCTCCACAACGATCCTGCCTTGGAATACACCCCGGGCCTGATCGCGCACGACGCCCTTGGTAAGTTGCGCGGTGACGCCATCGGTCCCCGCATGAGTGACAACCGTGGTCTGATCAGAGTGCGCCTTGTTGGCCAGCAGATAGACGCCGTCAAGGCGTAGCTCAGCGCCACCACCCGGATGCAAAACGCGGGTCTCGAGTCGCTGCCGGCGAGCGCCTGAGGTCACGATTGTCTGGTGAAATTTCGCCGAAGGGGCGAGCAAAACTTTAGCCTGGCTGACGGAAACGGCTTCGGCGTCGTCTCGCGCCAAGACGATCCTTTCGACGCTCGCGCCGGATGCTATCGTGATCGTCAGCGACGCTTGAGCAACCGAGCCGTCATCGCTCTCATAACTCTCCAGAAGGATCAAGCGAGCATCGGCGCCCACGGTGACATTGGCTGATGTGACGTGGGACCCAGAGCCTCGCGCGACGAAGCGCAAGGCAATGGTCGCGCTTTCGCCGGCGGCGATCGCAATTGGCGCTAAGGCAGCGCCGTTCGTGGAAACGCGCATATCCCCCGCCAATACGTCGAAAGGGCCTGCTGACGACGGACCCGCCGGCTGCGACGGCTCCGGCAACACACGGACAAGGCCGCGCAAATCCGTCCAGCGCCAGTCTTCGTCCCGCTTGCTCGGGAGCTCGGCGACGTCGCGGTCGCGTATGGCTGCCGCCAGGCTCAAGCTGCCTGCTCGTAGCGTTCGTACCCATTGGCCTCGAGTTCATGCGCGAGCTCCGGGCCACCGGACGCAACGATGCGGCCGCCAGCCAGGACGTGGACCCGGTCGGGTTTGATGTAGTCGAGAAGCCGCTGGTAGTGAGTGATCACCAGCATGGCGCGATCGGGGCTGCGCAGCGCATTCACGCCGTCCGAAACGATACGTAGCGCGTCGATATCGAGCCCACTATCGGTCTCATCGAGGATGAGGAAGCGGGGGGAAAGCATCGCCATTTGAAGAATTTCCATCCGCTTCTTCTCACCGCCGGAGAACCCTACGTTGAGCGCGCGCTTCAGCATGTCGAAGTCGATCTTGAGGTCTGCGGCTTTGGCGCGGGCGAGCTTCAGGAATTCCGGCGCATTAATCTCGGCCTCGCCGCGGGCGCGTCGCTGCGCATTGAGCGCGGTTCGGATAAAGGTCAGTGCTGGCACGCCTGGTATTTCGAGCGGGTACTGGAACGATAGGAACACACCTCGCGCAGCGCGCTCATCCGGCGCTAACGCCAGCAGATTCTCACCGTTCAAGATCGCAGAGCCGGCTGTCACCTCATAGCCGTCCCGGCCGGTGAGCACATACGAGAGCGTCGACTTGCCTGCGCCGTTCGGACCCATGATGGCGTGGACTTCGCCCGCCGGAACTTCGAGCGAAAGCCCTTTTAGGATCTCCTTGCCGTCGACCGAGGCATGAAGGTTCGAAACGCTCAACATCAATGAATCTCGTCAGCCAGAAATTGGGCCACCAGCCGCAAAGCATCGGCGACACTGTCGACTTCTTCGTGCTTCATAGGCGCGGCGGCCGTGCCGGCGCCTGTGACCTGGCGCTTGTCGCCGACCGCGACGCTCGCCTTGCCGGCTTCGAAATATGCGCGGATACGGAAGGTGTCGCTCTCGATGATCACGGTGTAGCGGCGCCAGTCCACCGTCAGACCATGGGTGGTCAAAAAAGTCGGGTCGCCGATCACCGCATCGTAGAGCTGCTCGGCGCGAAAGAGGTCTTCTTCTTGTTGCCGGCGCTCGGCCTCCTCGCGGGCGAAGCGTTCGGCTCCCCGACGCGCCTGCTCGACCTCGAAGGCATGGCGCAGCGAGAGCGTCTTGGGGGGCGATTTGCGCGTGGGGAGGCTCACCCGACGCTTCCTTCCAGGCTGATCGCAACTAGCTTCTGCGCCTCGACGGCGAACTCCATCGGGAGTTCCTGCAGCACGTCTTTGACGAAGCCGTTGACCAGTAGCTGCACGGCCTCTTCCTGACTTAGGCCCCGCTGCATCACATAGAAGAGCTGGTCTTCGGACAACCGCGTGGTGGTCGCCTCGTGCTCGAATTTCGCCTGTCCGTTGCGCGCCTCGATGTAAGGCACGGTATGGGCGGCGCAGTGCTTACCGATCAGCAGGCTGTCGCATTGCGTGAAATTTCTAGCACCCTTCGCCTTTGGGTGGGCCGAAACCAGGCCGCGATAGGTGTTGGACGATCGCCCAGCGCTGATCCCTTTGGAGATAATTCGCGAGCGAGTATTGGCCCCGAGGTGGATCATCTTGGTGCCAGTGTCAGCCTGCTGACGACCATTGGTGATTGCGATCGAATAGAACTCTCCCGAGGAGCCATCGCCGCGCAGGATGCAGGACGGATATTTCCAGGTGATCGCCGAGCCGGTTTCCACCTGGGTCCAGGAGACCTTGGAG
>JAYUBY010000392.1:0-10962 GCA_043740635.1 Alphaproteobacteria bacterium | reverse complement strand
CGAGGCCCTGGCCCACCGCCTGCCCGCCTACGCCGGCGAACAGATGCGCTTGGAACTGGATGCACTCGACCGCGCACTGGGTCATCCGGAGCGGCCGGTAATGGGCATCGTCGGCGGCTCGAAGGTTTCGACTAAGCTCGACCTACTGCGCCACCTCGTGACCAAGCTCGACAAGCTCGCCATCGGCGGCGGCATGGCCAATACCTTCCTCTATGCACAAGGCCATGACGTCGGCGCCTCCTATTGCGAGAAGGAGTTGGCTGAAACCGCGCGCGAGGTGATCCGCCTCGCCGGCCAAAATAACTGCAAGCTCTTCCTGCCGCTGGATATCGTCGTCGCCGAGAAACTTGCGCCCGGCGCGCCGGCCCGGGTGCGCGACGTAGGCTCCATCGATGAGGATGAACGAATTCTCGACGCCGGCCCCGAGACCGTCGAGCGCCTGTGCCGCGCCATGGCCAATTCCAAGACCCTGATCTGGAACGGGCCCCTCGGCGTCTTCGAGATGCCACCCTTTGACAGGGGTACGGTGGAAGCGGCTCGCTATGCCGCGAAACTCGTGTCTGACGGCAAGCTAGTGGCGGTGGCCGGCGGGGGTGATACGGTGGCGGCCCTGAACGCGGCCGGAGTTGTGGGCGATTTCACCTTCGTCTCGACGGCAGGCGGCGCGTTTCTTGAATGGATGGAGGGCAAAACGCTGCCCGGTGTTGCAGCACTGTCCCGATAACGAACGGTAAGAGACGATGGCCCGGATTACTCTTAGACAGCTCCTCGACCATGCCGCTGAGCACAGCTACGGCGTGCCTGCCTTCAATATCAACAACATGGAACAGGGTCTTGCGATCCTCGAGGCCGCCGACGCCGCTGACGCCCCGGTGATCATCCAGGCGAGCCGCGGCGCGCGATCCTACGCTAACGACATCGTCCTAAAGCACCTGATCGACGCGCTGGCGGAGATGTATCCGCATATCCCGATCTGCATGCACCAGGACCATGGAAACAACGAGGCGACCTGCGCCACGGCGATCCAGTTCGGTTTCACGAGCGTAATGATGGACGGCTCGCTGAAGGCCGACGCCAAGACGCCAGCCGACTATGACTACAACGTCGCCGTCACCAAGGCCGTGGTCGACATGGCACACTGGGTGGGCGCCAGCGTCGAGGGTGAACTCGGCGTGCTAGGCAGCCTCGAAACCGGCATGGGGGAGAAAGAAGACGGCCACGGGTTCGAGGGTAAGCTCGGCCACGATCAGCTGCTGACCGATCCCGACCAGGCCGTTGAATTCGTAAAGGCAACCCAGGTCGATGCCCTGGCCATTGCGATGGGCACCAGCCACGGCGCCTACAAGTTTACCCGAAAGCCAGACGGCGACGTCCTGGCGATGAACGTTATCGAAGAGATTCACCGCCGCCTGCCCAACACCCACTTGGTGATGCACGGCTCGTCCTCGGTGCCGCAGGACCTGCAGGACATCATCAACCAGTACGGCGGCGAGATGCCCCAAACCTGGGGCGTCCCGGTGGAAGAGATTCAGCGCGGCATCAAGCATGGCGTGCGCAAGATCAACATCGACACCGACAACCGCATGGCCATGACCGGCGCCATTCGAAAGGTTTTTGCCGAGAACCCTGGCGAGTTCGACCCGCGCAAATATTTGAAGCCCGCGATGGACGCGATGCGGGCCGTGGTGCGCCAACGTTTCGAGGAATTCGGTACGGCCGGCTGGGCCAGCAAGATCACCCCGCTGCCCATGACTGCCATGGCCAAGCGCTATTCATCAGGTGAACTCGCGCCCAAAATCGGCATCACCCGCCAAGCGGCAGAGTGATTTTCCTGCCGACCTGACAGAGATGACTACGCCTCGATCTTCGCGCCGCGCATCTCCTTCACGAAGACCAGGCCGACGATGAAGGTTACGCCGGCGACGACGACCGGATACCAAAGCCCGTAGTAGATGTTGCCCGTGGCCGCGACCATGGCGAATGCCGTGGTCGGTAGGAAGCCGCCGAACCAGCCATTGCCCACGTGATAGGGCAAGCTCATCGAGGTGTAGCGGATCCGCGCGGGGAACATCTCAACCAGCGCTGCGGCGATCGGCCCGTAGACCATGGTGACATAGAGCACCAGGAGCCAGAGCAGGCCCACAAGCAGGGGAGTGTTGATCTTCTCTGGGTCAGCCTTGGCGGGATAGCCAGCCGTCTTCAGCGCTGCGCCGAGCGTCTTGGTCCAGGCTGCCTTCTGTTTCTTGAGCTCCGCGGCGGGCAGGGCCTCACCCTTGAAGCTTGGGATAGCGACCGCGCCGATATGGACCTCGGCCACTGAGCCGGTCGGAGCGGCTTGGTTGGCGTAGCTGACGCCAGCGGTGGCCAGCGCCGACTTCGCTAGGTCGCAGGAGGACGCGAACGTCTTCTTGCCCACGGGATCGAATTGAAAGGCGCAGTCGGCGGGGTCGGCCACCACCGTCACCGGCGCGGACGCCGTTGCCGTGGCGAGCTGCGGATTTGCCGCGACCGTGATCGCCTTGAAGATCGGAAAATAGGTCAACACTGCCAGCAGGCAACCCGCCAGAATGATCGGCTTGCGCCCGATCTTGTCAGAGAGCCAGCCAAACACCACAAAGAACGGCGTGGCGAGCAACAGAGCGACAGCGACAAGCTCGTTGGTCAGGACGCCGTCGATCTTCAAGGTCTTTTCCAGGAAGAACAGGCTGTAGAATTGGCCAGTATACCAGACCACCGCTTGGCCCGCGGTGAGGCCAGCCAGCGCGAGCAGCACCAGCTTCAGGTTCGGCCAGCGGGCGAAGCTTTCGGTGAGCGGCGCTTTCGACGTCGACCCCTCCGCAACCATCTTCTGGAAGACGGGGCTTTCGTTGAGCCTGAGGCGAATCCACAGCGATACGATAAGCAGAATGGCAGAAGCCAGGAACGGGATTCGCCAACCCCATGCCTTAAACGCGTCCTCGCCCAGGCGCGTGCGCACTACGATGATGACGATCAGGCTCAGGAATAGGCCGAAGGTCGCTGTGGTCTGGATCCAGCTCGTGTAGAGGCCACGTTTCCCCGGGGGCGCGTGCTCCGCGACGTAGGTGGCCGCCCCACCGTATTCCCCGCCCAGGGCCAAGCCCTGGATCAGCCGCATGATGATCAACAACACAGGCGCGGCCACGCCAATGCGGTCGTAGCTGGGCAAGAGGCCAACGACGAAAGTCGCCAGCCCCATCAGGGTCATGGTCACCAGGAATGTGTTCTTGCGGCCCCAAAGGTCGCCCAGCCGGCCAAAGACGATGGCGCCGAATGGGCGAACCGCGAAGCCTGCCGCGAAGGCCAGGAGCGCGAAGATGTAGCCGGTGGTGGCGTTGACGCCCGAGAAGAAGTGCTCGGTGATAAAAGTCGCCAGCGAGCCGTAGAGGTAGAAGTCGTACCACTCGAAGACGGTGCCCGCCGAAGCCCCAGCGATCACCAGTCGGTCCGACCCACGCGCCCGCGCCTCAGCACCCGTAGCTGCCGCCACCATCGTTTCGCTCCCAACCCTTAGTCTCGGAAGGGAGCCTATGGCGAAGCCTACGCCTCCGCTAGTGGATGATCCTGGACTCGCTGGGGCGGCGCGAAAGCCCTTCGGACACGACATTGGCGAAGCCGATCCAGCCAACGTAAGGCCCAACTAGATTGGCCGCCGGCGCATCTACCTGCCGTGCGCGCCAGACGTAGACTCCAGCCGTACCCACAGACGCGATTGCGGTGGCGAGTTGACCACCCAACCGCTTCGGCCCTAGCGCCATCCATACAGCGTTCAGCGCCTGTACAACGCCCCACAGGGTCAGAGCTTGCGTGCGTTCCGAGCTCTTGGGCGCATTCCAAATGCGCAGACCAGAAAGGGTCAAGGCCATGAAGAGGGGCGGCCAAAGGGTGGCGAACACCCCTGAGCGCGGCTTTGGAGCGATGGTCACAGGCTCGTCGTAGTCAGAATAGATTTCATAGTCGTCCTCGACGGGAGCGTTCATGCGCGCCACCAGCGCCGAGATTGCGACGGCGCCAACCGTCAGGCCCACGCCAATCAAGATGTGCTGTGTGGAGCGGCCACGGCTGTTGGCGAAGTCGTCAACGGCGCCCCGTACGGGGTTTTCTCTCATAGTGGGCCTCCTTGGAACGAACGTCTTAGCCCAAATCCGCGAGCTAAAGCACCGGTTCCGGTCAGCTGGATTTGATCTCATAGACCCGCGACCGTCTGTCGCATGGTTGTAATCTGAGATGGCGCGCTGTTAGTCGCGTGAGCCGCTCACCTGCCACATGCGGGTGCGCGTTCAGGATCAGGCTATGCATTTCGACGTTCTAATGCTGTCGCGTTTGCAGTTCGCCTTTACGATCGCGTTCCACATCATCTTCCCGAGTTTTACGATCGGTCTGGCGAGTTTTCTGGCCGTTCTGGAAGGTCTCTGGCTCACGACAAAAAACGATGCCTTCAAGGTCCTGTATCTCTTCTGGGTCAAGATTTTCGCCATCTCTTTCGGCATGGGCGTCGTCACCGGCGTGGTGATGTCTTACGAGATCGGAACAAATTGGAGTCGCTACGCCGCCGCTGCGGCGCCGGTGATCGGGCCGCTCTTGGCCTTCGAGGTGCTGACCGCTTTCTTCCTGGAGGCGAGCTTCCTGGGCGTCATGTTGTTCGGCTGGCGAAAGGTCGGGCCGCGACTGCATTTCGCATCGACCGCCTTGGTTGCGTTTGGGACGCTGACTTCGGCCTTCTGGATCATCTCGGCCAACAGTTGGATGCAGGATCCGACCGGCTTTGTGAAACTGGCCGACGGGACACTGCGCGCGGTGGACTGGGGCCAAGTGATTTTCTCGCCGACCTTTCCCCTGCGGCTGACGCATATGACGCTTGCGGCGTTCCTCACCACCTCGCTGGTCGTGGGCGCGGCATCTGCTTGGCGATTACTCAAGGATCCTGAGGAAGAGGTGAGCTGCCTGGCGCTGAAGATGGCGATCGGCATGTTCGCCATCGTGGCGCCACTGCAGTTGCTGGCTGGTGACGCGTCGGGAAAGCAGGTGCTGCAGGTGCAGCCCGCCAAACTCGCCGCCATCGAGGCTTTCTGGGACACAAAGTCCAACCAGGCTTTCCACATAGCTGCCTGGCCCGATGGCGCGACCGAGACGAACCGTTGGGAGATCTCGATCCCCAAGCTCGGCAGCCTGATCACCGCCGGCGACGCTGACGCAGAGATCAAGGGATTGACGGCCTTTGCACCGGCCGATCGGCCGCCCGTGGGCGTCGTATTCTGGGCATTCCGTGTAATGGTGGGCTTAGGTATCGCCATGATCGGGTTGGGTCTTTGGGGTGGCGTCCTGGTCTGGCGAGGCCAAGTGGGCCGAGAACAGCTATTCCTCCGCTCCTGCGTCGCCATGGGCCCGGCAGGCTTCGTAGCTGTAATAGCCGGCTGGACAGTCGCGGAGGTCGGCCGCCAGCCCTACTTGATCTATGGCGTGTTGAGGACCGCCGACTCCACCTCGCCGGTGACCCGCGGTGAGGTCTCGATCTCACTATTGGCGTTCATGATCATCTACGCGGTCATCTTCGGCTTCGGCGCACTCTACATCTTGCGGTTGATGGCCCTGGGACCGGTGGCCGGCGGTATCGAACCGGCGCCGGCCATGACCCGTCCACCCGGCTATGCGATGGCCGCCGCGCCGAACGAGCCGGAGAATGACGCATGAACCTCGACCTGCCCCTGATATGGGCCGGCATCATCGCCGTCGCTGTCCTGCTCTATGTGATGCTCGACGGCTTCGACTTGGGGATAGGTATCCTGTTCCCCTTTTCAGGGTCGCCGGCGGAGCGCGACCTAATGATGAACACCGTCGCGCCGGTCTGGGACGGGAACGAGACCTGGCTGGTGCTGGGCGGCGGCGGGCTCTTCGCAGCTTTCCCGTTTGCCTATTCGGCGCTGCTGCCGGCGCTCTACATCCCGATCCTCCTGATGCTGTTGGCTCTGATCCTGCGCGGCGTGGCGTTCGAGTTCCGGCTGCATGGACGAAAGCGCAGCAAGCCCTTCTGGACAGCAGCGTTCACGGCGGGATCGGTGATTGCCACGTTGGCTCAAGGTCTGGTGTTGGGCGGTTTCATCCAGGGCGTAACACTTCGGGACAAGCAATTCGCTGGCGGGGTTTTCGACTGGCTGTCGCCCTACACCGCGCTGGTGGCGCTGGGTCTGGTGGCCGGCTATACCCTGCTCGGCGCGTGCTGGCTGATCTGGCGCACGGAGAATGAACTCCATGACCGTGCCTGGCGGTGGGCGCAGATCGCACTGGCGGCGGTTACGGTACTGCTCGCGGCGGTGAGCGCTGCCACGCTTCTCGTGCATCCGGAGATCGCGGCGCGTTGGGGCTGGGCCCGAGATCACTTTGAGCTTGGGCGGCTGGCGCGCCTGGCGCCGATCCCGATCCTGGGTGCGGCGGGCGTGGGAGTCGCCGCGCTAGGCTTGAATCTCCGCTCCCACATCTGGCCGTTCGCCGGCGCACTTCTTGTGTTCTTGTCGGGCTATCTGGGTCTCGCGGCGGGTTTCTTCCCCGACATCGTGCCTTATTCCATGACATTTCGGCAGGCGGCAAATGCCGACAATGCGCTTGCGCTGATGCTAATCGGCGTCGGGATCCTGCTACCGGCCATCCTTGGCTACAGCGTCTGGGTCTACTGGATCTTCCGTGGAAAGGTGACCGCCGATGCGGCCTATCATTGAGCCGCCGCCAGAGCCCGGAGCGCCGCTGGCCCCGCTCAGGCGCCGTCTGAGCTGGTTTGCGACCCTCTCGATCGGCAGCGCATTGACGACTGCGTTGGCGGCTTACGCCTTGAGGGCGCTGCTCCGGTGACCTAACACTGGACATGGCTCCGCCGCTCTGTCGCCTCTACCTGATCACTCCGCCCAAGCTGGACGACCTGGCCGGCTTTGGCCATGTGCTCGCCCACACCCTCGATGCTGGCGATGTAGCTGCCATGCAGATCCGCCTGAAGGACGTTTCTGACGACATTATCTGCGCGGCCGTCGACGCGATCCTGCCCATCGCGGCGAGCCGCGATGTGGCCGTTATCCTCAACGACAGGCCTGATCTTGCGGCCCGCCTTGGCTGCGATGGTGTTCACATCGGCCAGGAAGACGGCACGCTGGTAGAAGCGCGCCGCCTCGTCGGCACTGACCGGATGGTGGGCGTCACCTGCCACGACAGCCTCCACCTAGCCATGGAGGCCGCAGAAGGCGGCGCAGACTATGTGGCCTTCGGAGCCTTCTTCCCCACAAACACCAAAGACACGCCTATCCGAGCAGAGGCGGAGCTGCTTACCGGCTGGCAGCTCGACATGGTCATCCCTTGCGTCGCCATAGGCGGCATAACCGTCGCGACATCCCGTCAGCTCGCTGCAGCCGGTGCGGACTTCCTCGCCGTCTCGGCCGGCGTCTGGACTTATGGTGAAGGTCCGGCCGCTGCCGTTCAGGCTTTCAACGCCGAGATCGCACAAGGTGTCGCGGTGCGGGATTGACCGGTCGCCTTGCTTCTATGAAGCGCGACCACTAGGTTCCGCGCCCTCAAACCCGTCCGAGATCTTTTCCATCGTGAGCACTCAATCCGCCCTCCTGAAGGTCATGAGCGACGCCGCGCGCAAAGCTGCGCGCGGACTCAACCGCGACTTTGGCGAGCTCGCCGAGCTCCAGGTGGCCAAGAAGGCTCCTGCCGATTTCGTTTCTGCCGCTGACCTCAAGGCAGAGCAGACTATCTTCGAGGCTCTGACCAAGGCCCGCCCGGGATACGGCTTCCTGGGCGAAGAGCGTGGGATGATCGAGGGCACCGACAAGACTCACACCTGGATCGTCGACCCGCTCGACGGCACCACCAACTTCCTACACGCCATCCCGCACTTTGCGATCAACATCGCCCTTCAGCGCGAGGGCGCAGTGGTCGCGGCCGTGACCTATAATCCCGTGACCAACGAGCTGTTCTGGGCCGAAAAGGGCAAGGGCTGCTTCGTTAACGACAAGCGCCTGCGCGTCGCCGCCCGAACCCGACTGGAGGAGTCGGTGCTGGCCACCGGCATTCCGTTCATGGGACACGGACAGCACGCGACCTTCCTCAAGGAACTGCATCAGATTAGCCAGCGCGTTGCCGGCGTGCGCCGCTTCGGCGCAGCGGCCCTCGACCTCGCATGGGTCGCGGCCGGCCGCTACGACGGCTACTGGGAGCGCGATCTCAACCGCTGGGACCTGGCTGCGGGCGTTCTTCTCGTCACTGAGGCTGGCGGCAGGGTCACCGACGCCGAAGGGAACGATGACGTTTTGGCCACGGGTTCGGTCTGCGCCGGCAACCTGGATATTCAACCTCAGCTGGTGGAACGCCTCCGACAAGCCGCGAAGTAGCATCCATCGGTTGACCCGGTGTCCGCGCGCTGACTGATTGTCACAAATGACGACTAGGGGAGCGCCATGCACATCACCCGCCGCACCTTGGGCGCGACGGCGACGGCCGCCGCCCTCTTTGCCCTGCCCTTCGCCGCCCAGACCTTTAAGCGACACCCGCTAATCATAGCCCACCGCGGCGCCAGCGGTGAACGGCCCGAGAGCACTCTGGCGGCCTTCCGCCTCGCCATTGCCGAGGGTGCCGACGTCATCGAGCCGGACCTGGAGATGACCAAGGACGGCCACATGGTGGTCCGCCACGAGAACGAGATTTCCCAGACCACCGACGTCGCCAGCCGCCCGGAGTTTGCGGGCCGCAAGACCACCAAGAGCGTCCAGGGTCAGTCAGTCGCCGGCTGGTTCACCGAGGACTTCACTCTCGCCGAACTCAAGACCATACGCTGCCGCGAGCGGCTGCCGCAGCTTCGGCCCGGCAGCGCCAAGTTCGACGGCCAGGAGCAGATCCCCACCTACCAGGAAGTCATCGACCTGGCGAAATCGGAGAGCGCGCGGCTCGGTCGGACCATCGGGACCTATCCCGAACTGAAGCACGCCAGCCATTTTGCGGCCCTGGGCCTGGCCATGGAGCGGCCGCTGGCCGAAATGCTGAAGAAGAATGGTCTCGACAGCCTGACGGCCCCGGTCTTCGTCCAATGCTTCGACGTCGAGCCGCTGAAGACCTTTAGGACCCTCTCCAAGGCCCCACGCATCCAGCTGGTCTCTCCGCTCGGCAACCCGACGGATTCCAAGACATCCTATAAGGACATGGTCTCAGCCTCAGGCATGAAGACCATCGCCACCTATGCCACTGGCATCGGGCCGGTCTGGTCGATGGTGATCCCGACCGTGGATGGCGGTCTGGGGCCAGCCACAAGCCTGGTGAAGGACGCCCATGCCAACGGCCTTGCGGTGCATCCCTGGACGGTGCGAGCGGAGAACGTCTTCCTGCCACCAAAGCTGCGCCACGGAACCGCACCCGGCGACTTCGGAGACGTCGACGCGGTATATAAGGCTCTCTTCGCCGCCGGCATCGACGGCCTCTTCAGCGATTTCCCTGGCTTAGCGGCAAAGGCGCGGGGATGAGGCGTCTCCTAGCGTCGTTGGTGTTGGCCTGCGCCACGAACACATCTTTGGCACACGCCCAAGCCCCGATTCCGACCCGCACACCGCTCGCGGTCATCCCACTGGCGCCAGGCAAGGTGGTTTCTCGCGTAGAGACCAATCGGGTCGATTTCCTACCCGGTCAGGCCATGCCGACACACAAGCACACCGTCCCGGTGATCTGCTTCATCTCGAAGGGCGATTTCCTCGTGAAGATCGGCGATGCGCCGGAACGACGCGCCGCGCAGGGAACGACGACCTACGAAGCGCCCGAGGTCACCGTGCACTACTTCAAGAACGCCTCGGTGTCAGAGCCCGCCCAGCTGCTGTGCACCTCGCTGGCTGGCCAGGACGATAAGGTCCTGAACATCATGCTCGATCCCGACCGATGAGCGGCGGCGTGGAGGGCCCTTTCTAAGTCGCAGCGCCGACCAGTGGCCCCGGCTGCGGCGGTGGAGCACACGGCGCCCCCAAGGATTTAGGCCGCCTGGCCGAATTGCAGGGCCGCCAGGCGCGCATAGAGTCCGTTGCGGGCTACCAGCTCGTGGTGGGTGCCTTCTTCAACCATCCGACCCTCATCCATCACCACAATGCGATCGGCCTTGAGCACCGTTGCAAGCCGGTGGGCGATGACCAGGGTGGTGTGACCGACCATGGCTTCATCCAGGGCACGCTGGACAAGGCGCTCGTTCTCGGCGTCGAGCGCGCTGGTGGCCTCATCCAGCAACAGGATCGGCGAATGGCGGACTAGGGCGCGGGCGATAGCCAGCCGCTGACGCTGACCGCCGGAAAGGCTTCGGGCGCGTTCGCCGATCTGGGTGTCGATACCCTCCGGCAGTGCGGCAAGGAACCCTTCGGCCTGGGCGGCACGGACAGCAGCTTGGACATCTTCCAGGGTGGCGTCTTCCCGGCCAAAGCGGACGTTATCCAGGGCTGAGCCGGAGAAGAGAGGCGAATCCTGGGCCACCAGGGCCATGCGGGCGCGAACCTCTACCGGATCGGCGTCCCGCACATCGACCCCGTCCACCAGAACCCGGCCTGTCTGCGGATCATAGAAGCGCAGCAATAGCCGGAAGACCGTGCTCTTACCGGCTCCTGAGGGCCCAACCAGGGCCACACGCTCGCCCGGCTTCACTGCCAGGGTAAAGCCCTTCAACGCCGGGAGATCCGGCCGTCCCGGATAGGCGAAGGTGACATTCTCCAGCGCTACCTCGCCGCGCGGCGGACTTGCTAGAGAGATGGGATGCGAGGGTGCGGCGATGCTGGGCTGGGCCGCCAGCAGCTCGGAAACCCGTTCCATGGCGCCTGCTGCTTTCTGCACGTCGCCCCAGCTTTCGCCGAGCGCGCCCACAGAACTCGCCGTAATCACCGCCAGCAGGGCGAACTGGATAAAGGTGCCCCAGGAAAGCTCGTCGTTGAACGCGAA
>JAYUBY010000391.1:0-1519 GCA_043740635.1 Alphaproteobacteria bacterium | reverse complement strand
GGCGCATTCGATGACCTCGCGGCTCACCTCCGAAGTCGACCCGAACTGGTGGAATTCGAGCTGTCGCGGATAAGCAAGTAAGCGCGACGCCGATCGCAGACCCCAAAGTGGCGTTGTGACGCCAAGGACCCCGACACGGACTGCGCTAGGCGGAAGTGCTGGTCCGTTTGACCGCACCAACTTTCTTGTCAGCAGCATGGCTCCATGTCGCTCGTCGAGCGTTGGATCGGTGTCAGCGGGCGATGGGCGTCCGTCCGAGGAGGCATCCATGTCCAAAAAAGTCATCGGGTTGTTGATCGCTGCCGGGTTCGCCGTGAGTTCGACGAATGTATTTGCGCAGGGACATATCGCGGGGGGCGCGGTAGGCGCTGTCGTTGCGCCAAAGCACCACCGCGTCGCCGGCGCGGTCGTTGGCGGCGCAGTGGGCCATCACATGGCCAAGACCAAGGCCAAAAAGCAGACCGCCGCAGCGGCGAAGTAACGACCCGGCGCCGCGCGGTTAATCCGGCGCCGAGCGCGGGGTCGTTCCAATCCCGCACCAAGGCCACCCCGCCGCTCGCTGAGCCCGAATTTTCCGGCAGATCGAGCAGGGATTGGATCGAATAGTTCCCAAAGTTACGCTCCCTGACGTCGTGGTACGGGGCTTCTTCCGGCTCGCCTTTACGGGCCGGGGTGTGCTTCAACTAGGAGGCGAGCTACCCGAATTGATGTGCGCTCTGGCCCGCTGTTCCAGCGCTGAGTTCAGTTCCGCGCCGAACAGCACGACAATCACGGAAAGCCAAATCCAGGTCATGAACCCGACCACGGCGCCCAGCGAACCATAGGTTCGGTCGAGGTGACTGAAATTGGCGACGTACACGGAATAAGCCGCGGACATGGCCATCCAGGTGATTGCTGCAAAGAGGCCCCCGGGGATGATCAAGCGCCATGGCGCTGGCTGGCGACAAGGCGCGTAGCGATAAAATAGGCAAATGAACGCGGTCACGATGGCAAACAGCAGTGGCCACCGAAGCAGGCTTGCGCCCTGTAGGTGTTCCAGGCCGAACCTGCTCAGGGTCGCCGGCGCTGCCGCAACTGCGGAGACCGTGAGCAGCGAGAACAGGATCAACCCCAAAGTGAACGCCAGGGAGAGGATGTTCAGGCCGATGAAGCCGCGGCGCTCAGGTTTTTCATACGCCACGTTAAGGCCGAAAATCAGCGCCTTCACCCCGGCGTTTGAACTCCATATGGATAGCATCAGGCTGGCGGCAAAGGAGAGGCCGAGGCTGGCTTGGGGCATAGTGGCCAGACGGGTCATCTGGTCACCCAGCACGCTCACCGCTCCTTGCGGCAAGATACCTCTAAGACTGACGATCTGCAGGCGGACGTCTTCGACCTTGGCGAAGAATCCGTAGAGCGAGACAAGGACCCCCAGCGCCGGGAAGAGCGCCAAGAGGCTGTAGAACGTCACGCCCGCCGCGACTTCGGGAATTCGATCGCTACTAAATTCCCGCCAGGCGTTCCGGACCACTACCCCCAA
>JAYUBY010000390.1:0-3577 GCA_043740635.1 Alphaproteobacteria bacterium | reverse complement strand
CCCTGGTCCGCGTCGATGACCGTCGCTGGGACGTGCGGATGAAAGACGGTTCACTGATCCAGCTGCCCGCCGAAGGCCTCGAGGGCGCGTTGATGCAGTTGGAACGCCTTGACCAGCGATCGCGAATTCTCGAACTGGGCTTTGATCGCATCGACCTGCGCAACCCCGATGTGGTCGCCGTCCGGCCCCGCCAGAACCAACCTGCCGTCGTCGCCCTCGCGGCGACGGGCGCCTGATTGAAGATGGAAGACGCCTCGATGCTGAAGTTCGCGACCCGCGCTGAACCCCCGTCCGAAGATCGCAAGTTTGCCGATCGCAAGGCGCCGGATCGCAAAGCGCCGGACCGCAAGGATGGCCTGAAGGCGGCGCTGGTCCGAACGCCCGTGGTCGCCGCCGTCGACCTTGGCGCTTCAAAGGTCGCTTGTTTCATCATGAAGCCCGACGGCGTCCGCAAGGGTGATCGCACCCTGACCACTGCCGGCGTCGGCTACGTCCAGTCGCGCGGTATCCGCGGCGGCTCTATCGTCAATCTGGACGAGGCATCCGAGGCCATTGCCCAAGCCGTCGAGCGTGCCGAGAACGTCGCGGGCGTCAACGTTCAGGGCGTTACTGTCGCAACCGCTGGCGGCCAGCTCACCTCGAACCGCGTCGCTGGCCGTGTCTCCATCGGCGCCCGCCCGATCTCCGACAACGACCTGGTCCGCGCGATCAGCCACGCGCTCGCCCAGATAAAGCTGCCGGGCCGTCGCGCCGCCCACATCTTGCCGATCGCCTGGTCGGTGGACGGGCAGGGCGGCGTACGCGATCCCCGCGCTATGTTCGGTCGTACCCTCGGCGTTGAGCTACTGGTTGTCTCGGTATCAGAGGCCGTCTTCCAGACCCTGGGCGCCTGTGTCGAGCGGGCCCACCTGCAGTTCGACGGCGTCGTCGCCGCTCCCTTCGTCTCCGCGCTGGCCGCCCTGGAGGAAGATGAACTCGATCTCGGCAGCGTCTGTATCGACATGGGCGGTGGATCGACCTCAGCGGCCGTGTTTACAGCGGGCTCCCTGGTCCACGTCGAGACTGTGCCGGTCGGCGGCCAGCATGTGACCCAGGACATCGCTCGCGGCCTGTCGACCTCAATCGCCGGCGCCGAGCGCATCAAGACCCTTCACGGTTCGGCCATCGCCTCAGCCAACGAAGATCGCGAAATGATCGAGGCGCCTCCTCGTGGCGATGACCCAGGCGCCGGTCCCGTGATCGCGCCTCGCAGCCTTCTGAAGGGCATCATCGCGCCGCGCGTCGAAGAAACTCTCGAATTGCTCCGCGACCGCCTGAAGGCATCAAACGCTCCGGTGGAGCCCGGCGCCGGTCTGGTGCTGACAGGTGGTGCCAGCCAGCTGGCTGGCGTTCGCGAGGTCGCCGTTCGAGTGTTCGATCGCCCGGTGCGCCTGGGCCGGCCTCGCCGCGTGCCCCATCTGGCTGACGCCGCCTCAGGCCCCGCATTCACCGCCGCCGCCGGCATCCTGCATCGCGCTGCTTTCGGACCTCGCGAGGCGGTTAGCGCCAAGGCGCTGGCCTCCGCCAAACTCCGCCGTGAGCCCCTCGACCCGCGCGCCAATCCCGTGGCCAAGGCCGCCTCCTGGCTCCGGGAAAATCTCTAGCTCCTACAGTCGGCCTTACAAATGAGGACCCGCCGTGGCAGTGGCGTCCTGCCGGGTAGGGATGCCGACAGGCGGCGCGCCGTGCGAAGGATTGCAAATTCAGCATGCGCGGCCTCGCCGTTATCAGCCTTCTGGCGGTGGCCGCCTGCACGACGACATCAGGCCTCCCTCAGGCCCCCGGACTCCAATCCCCCGCCCGAGTTGCGTCGTCGTCGCCTGGAGATCCGTTTGAGGGCCTGAACCGCGGAATGTTCGGCCTTGGTCGCGCAATCGACAAACGGATTATTCGACCGGTCCTGGGCGGTTATGGCGCGGTGGTTCCAGGTCCCGTGCGGCGCTCCTTGCACAACATGCTGCAGAACCTGGGCGAACCCCTCGTCGTTGTGAACGACGTGCTTCAGGCCCGGTTCGGCACGGGCGCGAAGACAGCGGTCAGGTTCGTCGGCAACTCGACCTTCGGACTGGCCGGTCTATTCGACCCGGCTGCGCGGGTCGGTCTGGCCCATCACGACAATGGCTTCGGCGACACTCTGGGACGCTATGGCGCGGGTCCGGGTCCGTATTTTTACGTTCCACTGCTTGGTCCCACCGACCTGCGAGACGCGATTGGCGCGGGCATCGATCTGGTCGCCGATCCCTTGCCTTGGGGGAGGTTGAAGAATGCCCGCGGTGTCCATGCGACCATCACGGCCCTGTCCCTGATCGATCAGAGGCAGGAGGCGGAGAAGGATCTTAAGACCCTGGATGCGGTTGCGGCTGATCCCTATGCCACTATGCGCTCGGTCTATCTGCAGTCACGAAAGGCCGAGATCAGCGGGCAGGAACCGGAGTTGGAAACCCTGCCGGAGCTTCCACCCGAGCCGCCTGCGGTTCCCACGCCAACGCCCGCGGCGGCTCCCCCTTCGCCGTCTAGCCCGAGCCTGTAGGTTTTCCCGTGGAGCGGTTGAGTTTGCTGATCGGCCGGCTGGTGGCCTCTTCCTGCCGCCATCCACGCAGCGTTGTCGCCCTGACGCTCATCTCGGGCCTGACATCGGCGTTGTTCGCCCTGACCCATTTCTCGGTCCACACCGAAATGGCGGCCCTGATCCCTGCCGACGTCCCATGGCGGGCGCACGAACTGGCGCTGGAGCACGCTTTCGTCGAGCAGGGCGATGACATTACGGTGGTGATCGATGGGCAGACGCCCGAAGCGGCAGAGTCTGCGGCGGCCCGCCTGACCCAGGCCCTGGAGGCGCGTACCGACATATTCCGTCGCGTCGACCGCCCGGGCGCCGGGCCCTATTTCGAGCGCGAAGCGCTTCTCTTCCTGCCGCTGCCCGATGTCCGGACGCTCACCGAGGCGCTGATCAAGGCTCAGCCGCTAATGGCCTCGGTAGCTGGCGACCAAAGCCTGCGCGGCGTTCTTACCGGCGTCACCACGGCAAGCCAGGGCGTCGCTTCTGGCCACGTGCCGCCGCAAGTGATGGCAAGGCCCCTGGCGGCCGTTACCGAGGCGGCGGCGGGCGCGGCTGCGGGCAAACTGGTGGCCTTCTCTTGGCGGCCGCTGATCACCGGAGAAGCAGTCGAGCCCGGCGCGACGCGCCAGCTCGTTCAACTCTATCCCAACCTTGACCACGCGCAGGTTAGGCCTGGTCTCGCCGGCCTGGCGTTGGTGCGCTCCACCGCGAGCCGGTTGGGCCTTGACCCGGCGCATGGCGTCCGCCTGCGTCTGACCGGGCAAGTCGCCATGGAGGCTGACGAACTCGCTTCATTGGGCGAGGCGACTGGCATTCTTGCCGTTCTGGCCCTAGTCGCCGTTCTGCTGATCCTGCGCTTGGCGGTCGGATCCGCGCGGATCGTTGGCGCAATCGTCCTGACCGTGCTGATGGGTCTAGCCCTGACCGCGGCCTTCGGCCTAGCCGTCTACGGACGGTTCAATCTCATTTCCGTGGCGT
>JAYUBY010000389.1:0-21727 GCA_043740635.1 Alphaproteobacteria bacterium | reverse complement strand
CCCCGTGGTCCACGACCATGACGCCTGGGCTGATATGAAGGCGCGCGGCTACGTCCGTCCGCTTGACGGATACCAGCCTATCCACATGCCCAAGAACACTAGCGCTGGCCTGATCCTTGCGGCGCTCAGCCTGACCTGCGGCGTGGGCCTCATCTGGTATGTTTGGTGGCTTGCGGCGCTGAGTTTCGTTGCCTTGGTGGCGGTGGCGATCGGCCACAGCTTCAACATTCAGCGCGACCAATTCATCCCCGCCGAGGCGGTCCAGCTGAGCGAAGCCCACCGGACACGCCTGCTGGCGGCGGGGGGCTGACCTCATGACCGCGTACGCCTCGTCGCAGACAGCCATTGGGCCGGATGTCTTTCACCTACTGCATGAAAACGAGCCGCATCCGCAGAACGGAACGCTGCTGGGGTTCTGGCTCTACCTGATGAGCGATTGCCTGGTCTTCGCGGTGCTGTTCGCCACCTATGGCGTCCTGGGCGACCGCTACGCCGGAGGGCCATCGCCCGGCACGCTGTTCGAACTGCCAACCGTAGCGCTCAACACCGCGATGCTGCTGCTGTCGTCCATAACGTGTGGGTTCGCGATGCTCAGTGTCAGCAACGGCCGGCGCGACGCCGCGCTCGTCTGGTTGGGGGTCACCGGGATCTTCGGACTGGCGTTCGTGGGCCTGGAGCTGCGGGAATTCGCGCACCTCGTCCATAGCGGCGCCGGGCCCCAGCGTAGCGCGTTCCTCTCGGCCTTTTTCGTCCTGGTGGGGACCCATGGCCTGCATGTCAGCGTCGGCCTGCTCTGGCTCGCGGTGCTGATGTTTCAGGTGGCCTCGCGCGGTCTGAACACCGCCGCCTGCCGCCGCCTGGCGTGTTTCAGCATGTTCTGGCACTTCCTCGATGTCGTCTGGATCGGGGTGTTTTCGTTCGTCTACCTGATCGGAGCCCTGCGATGACGTCCCACCCTGACGCCCAAGCCCAAGCCCAAACCCACGGCGAGGCCATCGGCCATGGTTCGCGCAGGGGCTATATGATCGGCTTTGGGCTTTCGGTCGCCCTGACGGTCGCGCCGTTCTGGCTGGTGATGGGCCACGTCCTGGGAACGCCCGTCCAGACTGCTGTCGCGGTGATGCTGTTCGCCGCCATACAGATCGTGGTCCATATGGTCTACTTCCTCCACATGAACACAAAGTCGGAGGGCGGCTGGACGATGATGGCGCTGCTGTTCACTCTTGTGTTCGTCGCAGTCACCCTGATCGGCTCGCTCTGGGTCATGTATCACCTCAATGCGAACATGATGCCCATGTCCGCCCAGGACATGCGCAACGCGCCGTGACCGACACCGCGCACGTCGGGGCTGCGTTCAGGACGCGCCAGTTAACAATGGCGACGCTGCTTACGGTGATGCTGGCCGTCTTTCTGGCGCTGGGCGCCTGGCAACTCCAACGTCGGACCTGGAAGCTCGATCTGATGGCAGCCGTTGATCGCCGCACGCACGCCCCGCCGGTCCCCGCGCCTGGACCCGATACGTGGAGCCGCCTTAGCCCAGAAGGCGATGCCTATCGAAGGGTCCGCGCTCGCGGCTTGTTCCTCAACGGCCACGAGACGCTTGTGCAAGCGGTCACCGCGAAGGGGCCTGGTGTCTGGGTGATGACGCCGCTCAAGACCGACCTGGGTTTCACGATCTTGGTTAACCGGGGCTTTGCCCCCCTGGAGCAGCGTGCGGCGTCCGCACGGGAGGCCGGCAGCGTGTTCGGCGAAACCACAGTCACTGGCCTTTTGCGGATCAGTGAACCGCGTGGCGGTTTCTTGCGGCGCAACCATCCGGCCGCTGGACGTTGGTATTCGCGCGATGTCGCTGCGATGGCGCGCGCGGAAGGTCTCAGTGACGTCGCGCCCTATTTCATCGACGCCGATGCGACCCCCAATGCGGGTGGGTGGCCAGCGGGCGGCATGACCGTGGTCAGCTTCCGCAACAGCCACCTGGTCTACGCAATCACCTGGTTTGGGCTCGCGGCAATGGTGGCGGGCTGGGCGGCTTATGGAGCTTATATCGCCGTGCGAAAGGACCGCCCATCATGAACGGGGTCGAGCCTGCGCTCAGCCTCGCGCGCCCAGACGACGACACTGGGCGAAAAAACATGATGCAGCTTATCCAGCTGCGCTGGATCGCCGTCGTGGGCCAGGTGGTGACGATCGTCGCTACTCGAGCGGTGCTGCATATCGCCTTACCGATCCCAGCCATGGCCGTGGTACTGGGCTTCCTCATTGTTCTGAACGTCGTGGGTCTGTTGAGGCTGAGGTCGCGTGTCCGGGTGCGCAACAGCGAGCTTCTGGCCGCCTTGCTGCTCGACGTCGCAGCGCTTAGCGCGCAGCTCTATTTGAGCGGCGGGGCGACCAATCCGTTCATCTCGCTCTACCTGCTGCAGGTGACCATCAGTGCTGTGCTTCTTGAAGCCTGGTCGACATGGGCGGTTGTCGGCCTTGCCGGGCTAGGCTTCTGCGCGCTCACCATCTTCTATCGCCCGCTCGTGCTACCCTTGGGCGGGCTACCTGTACTCTTCCACCTGCATATCTACGGCATGCTGGCGTGCTTCCTGCTCGATGCAGCCCTCGTCGTCGTGTTCATCAACAGGATCAGCGGCAATCTGCGAGTGCGCGACGCGCGACTTGCGGATCTGCGCCAGCAGGCTGCGGAAGAGGGGCATATCGTCCGCATGGGTCTCCTAGCGTCTGGCGCGGCGCACGAACTCGGTACGCCGTTGGCGACCCTGTCGGTGATCCTGAATGACTGGCGACGGATCCCCGCCCTGACCGCGGATCCAGAGTTTTCACAGGAATTGGCGGACATGGAAGGCGAGGTCCAGCGCTGCAAGACTATCGTCACCCAGATCCTGATGTCCGCTGGCGAGGCGCGCGGCGAGGGCGCCGACGTCACGACGGTCAAGGGCTTCCTCGATGAGGTCGTTCGAGATTGGCGCTCCAAGCGCCTTGCGGATGAATTGATCTACAACAGAGCCTTTGCTGAAGACGTGGTGATCGTGGCGGACTCCGCGTTGAAGCAAGTGATCTTCAACGTCCTCGATAATGCGGCGGAGGCCTCGCCGCACTGGGTCGGACTGTGGGCAGGCCGCCATGACGACAACCTGAAGCTCGTGATCCAGGACCGCGGCTCTGGATTCTCTCCGGACGTCTTGAGCAACCTGGGCAAGCCGTATCAATCGACAAAGGGGCGGCGCGGCGGCGGGCTCGGCCTTTTCCTGGTGGTCAACGTGCTGCGCAAGCTCGGCGGCCAGGTCGAGGCAGAAAACACAGTGGAGGGCGCTGCGGTGACCCTGACCCTACCGCTCGTGGCCCTGGCGATTGGGAGCGGCCACGATGCCAGTTGAGGCTAACGATGCCATGCGGCGGCTGCTGATCGTCGAAGACGATGCCCGTTTCGCTCGAACCCTTAGCCGGTCATTTGAGCGGCGCGGCTATAATGTTCAGCTCGCCACCCAGTTGGAAGAAGTGTCGGCTTGTCTGTCGACTTTTGCTCCAAGCTTCGCCGTGGTGGACCTAAAACTCGACGGCGCATCTGGCCTGGCTTGTGTCCAGGCCCTGCATGCCCATGATCCCGAGATGTTGATCGTCGTGCTGACCGGTTTCGCCAGCATCTCAACAGCCGTCGAGGCGATCAAGTTGGGGGCCTGTCACTACCTGGCCAAGCCCTCCAACACAGACGACATCGAAGCCGCCTTCGGCCGGGACCAGGGCGATGCGTCCGCACCCCTGGCGGTGCGCTCAACGTCGTTGAAAACCCTGGAATGGGAGCGGATTCACCAGACCCTCGCCGAAACCGATTTCAACATCTCCGAGACGGCGCGCCGGCTGGGGATGCACAGACGGACGCTCGCGCGCAAGCTGCAAAAGCGTCAAGTAAGCTGACCGAATGTATCCGCGTCACGGGGGGTGCTCAGGCCAAATCCGCAGGGCTGGCTTCGCTTCAGCCGCTTTTCTGATGTCGGGCGGCAGCTGTCGTGTTTTAGGGAAGACAAAAGGAGAGGCCCGGCGACCGCGCACGTCTCCCAAAGACTCCATCACCGGACGAGACACGAAAATGACGGCGCCAAAGTGTTGGTTTTACAGGCCCGTTGGCCGTCGGCGAAAACTCGTGACAAAGGCCAATAGCGACTTTTTCCACCGGGGCGGCCAGTAGCGCGGTGGCCAAGATGCGATCAAAGTCAGACCTTCCAGCCAAACTGTGCGTCCACTGCGGTCGGCCTTTTGACTGGCGCAAGAAGTGGGCGCGGGAGTGGGCGAACGTAAAATATTGCTCACGACGCTGTCGAAGCGCTGCGCCGCCCCCTCGAAGCCGGTTTGACCCGTTATGAGCGTCCTAAGAATTATTCTGGGCGATCAGCTCTCGTCCGACATCTCCGCGCTCGCCGGTCTCGATCCCGAGCGCGATACCGTGCTGATGATGGAGGTGATGGAAGAAAACACCTACGTCCGACATCACAAGCAGAAGATTGTGTTGGTGTTGTCCGCCATGCGTCATTTCGCGGACGAACTGCGTGAAACGGGAGTGTCAGTCGACTATGTGCCGCTGGACGACCCAAACAACACCGGCGCGCTGACAAGCGAACTCCAACGCGCAATCGCTAGGCGCGCCCCGGACCGCGTGGTCGTGACGGAGCCGGGGGAGTGGCGTGTGCACGCGATGGTCGAAGGCTGGGCCACCTTGACGGGCCTGCCGGTCGAAGTTCGCACCGATGACCGCTTCTTTGCAAGCAGGGCCCGGTTCGCGGCTTGGGCGCGCGGGCGCCGGGCGTGGCGTATGGAGCATTTCTATCGCGACATGCGGCGCGAGCACACAATCCTGATGGAGGGCGACAAGCCGGCAGGCGGCGAATGGAACTTTGATGCGGAAAACCGCAAGTCTCTGCCCGCGACAACCCGCCCGCCGGCCCGGCTCCGCTTCGCGCCCGATGGGACCACGCTGGCGGTGATGGCGCTGGTGGAGCGACGCTTCAGCGATCACTTTGGGGGCATTGAAGACTTCGGCTGGCCCGTGAGCCGCCAGGAGGCTCTGCGCGCTTTGAGCGATTTCATCGAAGTGGGACTGCCGCGCTTCGGCGACTACCAGGACGCTATGAAGGCGGGCGCGCCGTTCCTGTTTCACTCGCTCCTGGCCCCGGCCCTGAACCTTGGGCTTATCTCTGCCCGGGAGGTCTGCCAGGCCGCCGAAGGCGCCTGGCGTTCAGGGGCCGCGCCGTTAAACGCGGTCGAGGGCTTCGTGCGGCAGATACTGGGCTGGCGGGAATACGTGCGTGGCGTCTACTGGAGCTTGATGCCCGAGTATGCGGAGCGCAACGCGCTCCAGGCGACGCGAAGGCTGCCAGCCTTTTATTGGACCGGGGACACGCCCATGCGCTGCCTTCGCGAGGCGATCAGCGACACGACGCGCTATGCCTACTCGCACCATATCCAACGTCTGATGGTGACCGGCAATTTCGCGCTGCTGACGGGCGTCGCGCCACGCGAAATCGAGCGCTGGTACCTGGCCGTCTATGCCGATGCCTTCGAATGGGTTGAGATGCCGAATACTTTAGGGATGGCCGTTTTTGCGGATGGCGGCCAAATGGCATCCAAGCCCTACGCTGCGTCAGGGGCGTATATAGATCGAATGTCGGACTTTTGTTCTGGGTGCGCCTACGACGTGAAGCGGAAGACGGGCCAGAACGCGTGTCCCTTCAACTACCTCTACTGGGCGTTTCTGATCCGGCAGAAGGACCGCCTTGCAAATAATCCTAGGCTCGCCATGCCCTACCGGACGCTCTCGGGTTGGCCGCCAGAACGCCAGGCGGCGATCCTCGCGGAGGCTGAGGGGTTTCTCGAGAGGCTCGAATAGCGCCGCTGAGATCGAGGGTGATCACGCGGCGCCGATCTAGCCGGCACCGCTATGAAATTGCGCCGCTTATCCTTTCAAGCGGATCGTTGCCCACTAGAGGCGCGACGCCAACGGAGAGGACATGGCCAGGCGCCGACGCCGGCCGTTCCAGGAAGGATCTGAGATGTCCAAGAAAGCTGCGCTAATCGCTGCAGACAAGGCTCTATCTTTGCCTGAGGCGGCCGGGGGTATGGCCTGGTAGTGGCGGATCATGGACTTCCGGATCGGCGTCGTGCCGGCACCCGTGCTCGTGGCCATCGTGGATGTCGCAGCGGTGTTCGTGGGTCAGGGCAAAGTCCCGTCGGACATCCTAATGAACATGGCGGTTCTGGCCGTGGGCGGCTTCGCCTGCGCCGAGCTTGGCCGCCTGCTACCGCCGATCCGCAAAATCGGGGCGGCGGCGATCTTCGCTACCTTCATCCCGTCGTACCTGGTGTTTGCCCACATCCTGCCGGCGCCGCTGGTGACCTCGATCACCAGCTTCACCAAGGCCAGCAACTTCCTCTACCTGTTCATCGCCTCGATCATCGTCGGCTCGATCCTCGGCATGGACCGGCGCGTGCTGATCGGCGGTTTCGTGAAGATCTTCATCCCGCTGGCTGTGGGCTTGCTCGTGGCCGGCGCCGTCGGCTGCGCGGTAGGCTCAGCTCTTGGGCTCGGGATCAATCACACCCTCTTCAAGATCGTCATTCCGATTATGGCTGGCGGCATCGGCGATGGTGCCATGCCGCTTTCGATCGGCTACGCCGCGATCGCCCATCAGCCGCAGGGCGACCTCTTCGCCGAAGTTCTGCCCTCGGTGATGCTGGGCAGGCTCACTGCGATCATCTTGGCAGGCGGCCTGAACTACCTGGGCAAGCTACGGCCGAGCCTGACGGGCGAAGGCCGACTGCAGCCTGGCGAGTTGGACGTTGAACTGGCCGGCGAGGATGCCGTGCGTCCGCACTCCGGCGTCGAGACTGTGGCGGCCGCGGCCATTCTGGCGGTGACGCTCTACCTGATCGGCACGGTGGTGCAGAAGCTTTGGGATTTTCCCGCTCCGGTCGTGATGCTGATATTGACCGTGGTGTTGAAGCTTGGCCGGCTGGTCTCGCCGAGCCTCGAGCAAGGCGCCTTCAGCGTCTATCAGTTCTTCCGCACGGCGGTGACCTACCCGCTGCTATTCGCGATCGGCGTGTCCATGACGCCGTGGGACAAGCTGGTTGCGGCGTTCAACGCGCCCACCTTGATCACCATCGTCGCCACGGTAACCACCCTGATGGGGACCGGCTTTGTCGTGGCGCGCTTCGTCGGCATGTACCCGGTCGACGTCGCCATCGTGAACGCCTGCCACTCGGGGCAGGGCGGAACCGGCGATGTCGCCATCTTGTCCGCCGCCAATCGCATGCAGTTGATGCCTTTCGCACAGATATCAACCCGCATCGGTGGGGCGATCACGGTGACCCTCGCGCTAATTGCTTTCCGTGCTTTCGGAATGTGATCGGACGCAGGAGGATGCGCACCACTCCCCCCTCCGCCTCGGCCACCTCTCCTGAAAAGCCGAAAAAGGGTGGCCGCATAGAGATCAAATCGAGCGGCTTGAACGAATTCGGTTGGTGTCGTCGCGAACGTCGAGAAGTCCTACGACCGGTGAATCGCTTGTCCTGGTTGAAGACGTGATCGATCCTGATGTGATGTGAATTGCACGATATTCGCCTCACGAACTGAGGAGAACCTGCATTTGGGGCAAATAGGGGGTTCAATAACTGCGTTTAGCAGTTCACGGTGGCGCTAACCTCGACGTAGCGAAGCGGTCACTCCCTTTTGACGACAGACGGGCACGAGCGCAGGCTAGCCGCCGACACTTAGAGGGTAACTTCGTGCGGGCGTCGGTCCTGGTCATTTTTGTCACGTCGCTTCTGCTGATCTCATCGGCCGCCCTGGCAGCTCCAGGCTGCGTCGATCGAAATGGCAATATGAGGCGCTGCGGAACGCTTGGAGCGATGCCGGTCGGCTGGGAAATCTCGCCGGAAGAGCGTCAGGCGCGTGATGCCGATATGTCATTCACTCTGACCCTCGGCCAAATCACGGGCCTATTCTGCTTCATTGGCGGAATCTTCGCCCTCATCGCGCTTCTGCCGGACTTCGACTCGGGCTGGGACATACAAGAAAGCGATGAAGAGGCAGATTAGCGCGTAGCCTTCCCCCCCGTCGGAGATGTCGGTGTAGGGTGCGCGCCTGCCAATGGGAGCCCAGGGGACCTTCTATGAACCGCAGAAGCCTGCTCGCCGCAGTGGCTGCAAACGCGCTGCTTACCGGCACCGTGACGCGCGCGGCCGCGCCACCCAAGCGGCCGCCCAATTTCATCGTCGTGCTCTGCGACGACCTCGGATATGGCGACGTAAGTATCTACGGACCGGACGGCCTCAAGACGCCGAACGTCGAGAAGATGGCGCGCGAAGGCGTGGTGCTTACCGACTACTACGCGCCGGCCAACCTCTGCAGCCCTTCGCGAGCGGGCCTACTGACCGGACGCTATCCGGTGCGAACCGGCCTCGGTTACGAGGTTATTATGCAGCAGGATGACCGGGGCCTACCGCTCAGCGAGGTGACCATCCCCAAGGCGTTGGCGCCCGCCTATGTCTCAGGCCTGTTCGGCAAGTGGCACCTAGGCCATCTCGGTCCGGCCTGGCCACCAACCAAGCACGGCTTCGACACCTTCTTCGGGATCCCCTACAGCCACGACATGAGCCCTCTAGCCCTCTACGAGGCTCATGCAGGCTCCACTGAAGTGACGAAGAGCGCGGTCGACTATCCGCAGCTGCAACAGCAATTCTATGACCATGCCGAGCGTTTCATTGATGCGCACAAAGACCGACCGTTCTTCCTGGAGCTGGCGCTGAGCGCCCCTCACTTGCCGGAGCATCCCCACAAGGGCTTCGACACCAAGACTGATGCTGGCCCCTATGGCGCTGTAGTGGCCGAGATCGATTCGATCGTCGGTCGGATGACGGCGAAGCTGCGTGCACTGAAGCTTGAGAACGATACGGTTCTGATTTTCACGTCAGACAACGGCCCTTGGTATGAGGGTTCGCCAGGGTGGCTGCGCGAACGCAAGGGTGGGGGCGGCTACGATGGCGGCTATCGCGTGCCGTTTGTGGCCTGGGCGCCAGGGCGAATTCCTCAGGGTCGTCGGACCTCTTCGATGGTTATGGGCATCGACCTCTTGCCAACGTTCCGCGCCATGGCGGGACTTCCGCCGCTCTCGGGTGTCGAGCTCGACGGCCGCGACATCACTTCGGTGCTGACCAAGGGCTCGCCCTCGCCGCACGAGGAACTGGTGCTGTTCGACAACGAGGTTCCGGTCGGCATCCGCACCCAGGACTGGAAATACCTCGAAACTCTCTACTATCGCGGACTGAAGATGCCGATCGGCCTGCTAGGCTATGAGGAGCTCTACGACGAGCGCAGCCGCCGCGCTGAAAACTACAGCGTCGCTGAGAACCACCCTGAGGTCGTCAAGGCGATGAAAGCTCAATTGGCGACGGCCAAGAAGACCTTTGCCCCATTTAAACACGCCGAGATCCCGCCCGTGTTTAAGGCCCTGCAGGCGCAGCTGACACATATCCAGGACTAAAATCGTTCTCGAAGGACCCGCGGCACGAAAAGGCCACGGTTCGAGGGCTCGAGGTCGACCTTTCAACGCCGTCGCGCTTTTGCGTCGGTGCTCTGAGCGTCCACGAGTTCCGGCTGGGGCCAGACGCGGCGCCGGAGTATTCGTCGTCAGCGGCGCTCGCGATCGGCGGGCCTGCGTTTCGAATTGGGAGTTCCCATGAGCCAAGCGGACCGCAAGGTCGTCAGCCTCGATCCAGATGATTGGACCGACCTCAGGGCCCAGGGCCATCGCATGCTGGACGACATGTTCGATAACTTGGCGTCCCTTCGAGAGCGTCCGCTATGGCAGGCTCCAACAAGTGAAGCGCGAGCGCGCTATCGCACGCCCCCGCCTCGGTCGGGAGGTCGACTCGAAGACGTCCACGCTCAGTTCATGACCGACGTGGCTCCCTATGGCAGTGGCAATCGCCATCCGGGCTTTATGGGGTGGGTGCAGGGCGGCGGCACGGCGGTCGGCATGCTGGCCGAGATGCTGGCAGGTGGGCTGGACGCCAACCTCGGCGGCCGCGACCACATGCCGATCGAAGTCGAGCGCCAGGTGGTCGCCTGGATGGCTGAGCTATTCGGCTTTCCGACTGAGGCGAGTGGCATCTTCCTGACCGGGACCTCCCTTGCGAACCTTTGCGCCGTCATGATCGCCCGCGATCGCGCACTGGGCGTTGAGGTGCGTGCTAGCGGCGTTCGCGATCCAGGCATCGTGGCCTATGCGTCGAGAGCAGTGCACGCGTGCATCGTGCGCGCCATGGACATGACGGGTTTGGGCACCGACCGGCTGCGGCTGATCGAAACCGACGCCGAAGGTCGAATCAGTTTGGCGGCACTGGAGAGCGCGATTGCCGCGGACCGAAGGGCTGGCCTCAAGCCCTTCCTCGTGGTGGGCTCCGCCGGAACGGTGGACATCGGCGCGATCGACGACCTGGATGGGCTGGCGGATATCGCGACCCGCGAGGGTGCAACCTTCCACGTGGATGGCGCGCTGGGGGCGCTCGGGGTCCTGGCCGCCCAGGTGGCCCCGAAGCTGAAGGGGATCGAACGCGCAGACAGCCTGGCCCTGGATTTTCACAAGCTCGGGCAGGCGCCCTACGACGCGGGCCTCTTGCTGGTCCGCGACCCCGCCGCCCACAAGCGCACCTTTTCCTACGGCGACGCACCCTATCTGCGTCATGCCGAAAGAGGTCTTGCGGGCGGCGAGTTTTGGCCTTGCGACTTCGGGCCGGACCTGTCGCGCAGCTTCCGAGCCCTGAAAGTCTGGTTCATGCTCAAGACTTATGGGCTCGACGCTTTGGGCGCGGTGATCGATCGGGCCTGCGATCTAGCCCGCGCGCTCGCCACCGAGGTCGAGGCCCATCCAGAACTGGAGCTTCTATCCCCGGTGGGGTTGAATATCGTCTGCTTCGGCTATCGCGGCGCCGACAACGCGGCCATCGCGGCTGATCTGCAGGAGGCCGGCCGCGTCGCGCCGTCGACTACGACGCTTGCCGGATGTACTGCGATCCGCGCGGCAATCGTCAACCATCGAACCGAGTTGCAGGACATTCACGCGCTTGTAGAGGGCGTCCTGGCCCGAGGCCGAGCACAAACTGGTCGCGGTTAGGTCGCGCAGCATCTGTTCGACGGGCTTGTGTTAGCCGGCGTAGTCTGGCGGCCATGGAGGCGCGCGACCTTATTGACGTGGCGATTGACGAGGACCCAAGGGCGCCTTGCCTATGGGTGCCATCTGAGCTTTGGCCGGAATTCCTGGCCACCGTTGGGCGACAGCCAAACGACATCGGCACCGTGATCTATCGCAACAAAACCGTTCGCGAAGGTGGCCCACTCACCGACATCACAACGCGCAGGCCCTGAGGTCTTGCGTCCAACTCTCACCCTCATCGCCGCGCGCGGGGTTCGCGGGTTCGGCGACGGTTTCACCGCGCTCTTGCTTCCCGTCTATCTGACCGCCCTCGGGTTCAGCGCCTTCAGGGTTGGCGTGCTCACGACCGCGACCCTGCTTGGATCAGCGGCGCTGACGCTGGCGGTGGGGCTGGCTGGGCACCGTGTCCCGGCCAAGCGCCTGCTGTTCGCCGCTTGCGGTCTGATGGGATTGACCGGCGTGGCTTTCTCGCAGGCGCACGCTTTTTGGCCTCTGGTGGTCGTGGGTTTCGTGGGGACCCTCAATCCCTCGGGAGGGGATGTGAGCCCGTTTCTACCCCTGGAGCAGTCGCTTCTGGCCCACGCCGGGGCGCCCTCGCAGCGCACGCACCTCTTTGCCCTCTATGCCCTAACCGGCTCGCTGATGACCGCGATAGGGGCCCTAGCGGTCGGGCTGCTTGGACCTTTGCGCTTCGCTACGGGCCTCACCCAGCTCACTCTCATCGAGACCGCCTTCGTCCTCTATGGGCTCCTGGGTCTTATTGCCTACATCTTCTACCGCAAACTCCCCGACCAGACGTTGGAGGCCGATGCGGGACGCACGCCACTAGGGCCGTCGCGAGGCAACGTCTATGCGCTCGCTGCGATCTTCTGCGTGGACGCCTTCGGCGGTGGTTTCCTGGTACAGTCGCTGTTTGCGCTGTGGCTAATCCACCGATTTGGTCTGTCTCTAGCGGAGGCCGGCGCCTTCTTTTTCTGGACGGGCGCGCTCTCCGCCCTATCACAGCTGGCCGCCCCGGTGCTGGCTCGGCGGATCGGGCTGATCCGAACGATGGTCTTTACCCATATTCCGGCGAGCCTCTGCGTTATCGCCGTGGCTTTCGCGCCAAACGTGACCACAGCTTTCGCGCTGCTGTTCGTCCGCGCGCTTCTGTCGAGCATGGATGTGCCGGCGCGCACGTCGTACGTCATGGCCATCGTCACACCAGCGGAGAGAGCCGCTGCAGCGGGCGTGACCAATGTGCCGCGCAGCCTCGCTTCAACGTTCAGTCCGGCCTTGGCGGGCTTGCTGTTCACCATCAGCCCCTTTGCTTGGCCGCTGGTGATCGGCGGGACGTTGAAGATCACCTATGATCTCCTACTGCTCTGGCGTTTCCAGAAAATACGGCCCCCGGAAGAGCTCGATCCCTAAGCCTTGGCGGCAGTGCGCGCGGCAGTTTGGACCTCGCTGGGCAAGGTTTCGAACCATGCCAGCGGCGAGAGCTGACGGGAGACGCGGGCGCGACCAGCCTCTCCAAGGCGCCGCCGAAATTCGGGATCGTTCCGTAGGCGGACGAGTCCATTTGTAGCTGCCAAAATGTCCGGTTCGGCCCAGGTCTGGCCGCGATAGATCCCTTGCGCATCGATGACTGGCGTCGGTTTGAACGGGACAAGCAGGGCGCAAGATTCGTCCATAAAATCGAGAACTCCCGACCAGTCCGTAGCCAACACCGGCGTCGACAGTGCCATCGCCTCGGCTGGCGTCAGGCCGAAGCCCTCAGCGCGGTGCAGCGAGACCAGCACGTCGGCGCCCGCAATCAGGCTCTGCACCTGGGCATAAGGCCAGATCTCGTCGACTACCCGGACATTGGCCGGCGCGTAGGCGCGTAGGTCCGCCAGGGCTCTTGGAAAGAGTACTCCGTTCTGGGTCTTCAGCGTCAGTTCGCACGTTGGATCGTCGCCGAAGGCATGGGACCATGCTGCGATTGCGCCCTCAGGATTTTTGCGGGCGAGCGATGAATTGAAGTCGAAAACGCTGACGCCCTGGAAGGCGGTCCGGCGCGGGGAAGGCGTGACCTTGGCGAAGTCTTCGATGAACAGCGGATGGGGGACGATCCTCACCGGCGAGGCAGCGCCTTTCAGGGCCTCGGCCGTATAGCGGCTGGGCGCCCAGACCTCGTCGACGAGGCCGGCGTCTCGGAGCCATAGGTCCGGCGCGCGGGGAAGCTCCCAAGCCCAGTAGCCGTAGCGCGGTCCGATCAGCTGGCGAGGGCCCAAGCATGCCAGGGCGGCCAGCAGTTCCGGAGGATTGAGGTGGAAAATCCAGGCGGAAGCCGAAACGGGCTCATGCAAGCGGCCACTCCAGTCCAGCTTTGCATCGGTCACGTCTACGCGCTCTACAGGGACGCCAAGGGCTTCGAAGGCCCGCGCTGCAAATCGGGCGGAGGCGGCGATGCCGTGCGAGCCCGCGAAGTAGCCAACGATCTTGATTGGGCCTTGGCCGGCGTCTGCCCCATGTGGAGCCCGGGCGACCATCCGTACATAGGTCTGAAGCGCAACGTTTAGGGCCGGCGCGGCAAGCTTGCGGATCGGTTCGGGCAGAGCAGATCGCCAGAGCCGGCGAGCGGCGCTGAGCAGGCTCATTTCGCGATTGTGGTCGTCTGAAGGACCGGGCGGAACAGCCCAGGGTCGACATCAGATCCCCAGACCTCGTCGACGAAGCTCAAGCCCACCGTGTCCGTGGAGAGTCTTGAGACGACTGCATTGTCCCAAACGCCGACCGCACGCTTCCAGCGGACGCCGCGACTGTGCAGTGCGATGGCGTCAGCGGGGACTAGGTCAGGATGCGTCAGGAACCTGACCGTGGTTACCTGTGCGAGGGGAACAATGGGTCCGCGAGGTCCCCTAAATTGGCCCGTAGTGGCCTCATAGACGTATCGATTGGCGGAGATCTCCTGGGTGATGTCGTTGCCCTCGACAACCCAAAGCTCATCCACATGGCGTTTCGGCGCAATTCTTGGCGGACCGGGGTGTTGGCGGACGGACAACCGGGCACCCTGTGTCAGCGGGTGTAGACGCACCGCCCTCGGCAGAGCATCAAATTCCACCCCGTATTCCGCCAAGCCACCGCCCACCAGCCATCGCAGGAATTTGAAGCGCTCGGCGGCGCTGCGCAGCGGAAAAAGGCGCTTTAGGTCTACCCGGCTTTCCCAAATCTCCAGAAAGAGGGTGATGAAGGGTGCGGGATGGGCAGGCGTTGGGGCCAGAAACGGCGCGCGCAAGGCGTTGGTTAGGACCGCGGGCCAGCCGGCCCGGGCAGAGACGCCAAAGCCTGCGGAAAGCCGACGCTTTAAATCGCTGCCGCCCGGCTCGGCGAGTCGCGCGGCGGAAAGAAGCGGCGCGGGGTCGCGCGCTAAGTCTTCTATTAGGCTCTGCGGCAAGAGGTCGGGCGCAAACCGGCCAGCGGCGGCCTCGGCGCCCAGGCACCAAGCGATCAGGCTCACTCTATCCCCGGCGAACCTGGCGCGTAGATCGCCTCGGGCGGCAAGCAGAGCCTTGGCGGCGCGCGGTACGCCGTCGGCAGAAGGCTCGCGCAACCATTCGAGGGCGCCCGACGCCGGCCCATGCCAGGGCGCCTCACCCCACACAGAAGGATCCGCTTCGCGCGTCCCACTTCGCCACGTGGCCAAGAGACCTTGTGCGGCCGATATGGCGATCGCGTCAGCGCCCAGGGTCTTCGCATTCTCGGCGAAGAACTGGTGGAAACCCAAGCGACCGGCCTCGACGTCGAGCTTAAATCCCGACGGCTCTTCGCGCCAAACCTGCTCCATGGTGCGGGTAACGTCGGGCAGGCAAGGCAAGGCGGCCTCAGGATCGGGCGCGTCGACCCAAGTCTCGACAGCATCGGTCAGGCCAGCGGAGAAGTCTTTGCCTTCCCGGGCGGCGCGCAGCGCGCGGCGACGCATGGCCCCGGTGACGAGACGGCCGGAGGGGAAGCGCAGATGGGCGTAAGGAATGGCTCGGCTGGTCTCGTGGCCGTTACGCAACATGGCCGCGGCATAGTCCCTGAGCAGCTCGGCGAGCGGCGAGTCCGGGATGACGCGGACGCGGTCCTGATGCTTAGAGAGGACGTCAGGGCGCGCTGGGTCGAAGCCGGAGTAATGGAAGAACTGCAGCAGCTGGCCGTCTACTGTCCAGCCGCCGCCGGCGCGGGCCAGGGTTCGGCCCTCGTAGTTCCAGTAGGCGAGGTTCAGCACTGGCTCGCGCACCACGTCGAGGCTGTCGACGAAGCCGGGCGCCAGGTCCATCCAACGTTGGTCGGTAAACAGGCCCTCCTTCAAATCCACCCGACAGTCAAATTCGCAGCGGGCGGCCCACCAGTTCATCAGCTCGACGGCCCGGGGCTCGGCGCGCGCCGAGCAGAAGCCGAGATTGTAGGAACCTGAACGCAGGATCACTTGGTCGTTTGGCGTGGCCGACCCCAACATCGGCCGGGTCAGATGCGGAGTTAGGACAAGTTGCGCCCGCGCGAGGCCTTCTCGCACGCGATCGAGCGGCTGAAAGACGAAGATATCCGGGTCGAGATAGGTCGCGGACGTCACGCCGGCCTGGGTTAGGAAATGGCGGAAGACGTAGGGCTTCACCGCCGTGTTCAGTTCGAGCGCGTCGTAATAGACGCTCATGGACGCGTAGGATCCGACAAGCGAGGCGGCGTCGATAACGTCGCTCAACGCCTCTAAGGCCGGGATCGGACCGTCTGTCGTCACGACCACACGCCGCGCTGTAGGCTCGGCCCGAGCCACGCTCTCCATAAGAGTGGCGGCCTGGGCCGCATAGTTGCGGGAAACGATGGTGAAAATGACGTCCAAACCGATGCCTGCCAGCCCGCTCGCGGATTTCAAAGGTAGTGGACTATCCGCCGCCGCGTGTTCGCGAACAAACTGAAGGTCACGAGCCAGCCTACCAACGCCATGGCAGCCAAGAAAAGGTAGGTGTGTGGCGCTACGGCAGTGCCCAGGAGCGGTGCGCGGACGGCTTCGAGCATGTGGTAGAACGGGTTCATAACCAGCACGAACTGGTGCTTGCCGAGACGGTTCACCGGCCAGAAAACTGGCGTTACGAACATCGCAAACTGCATGATCGAGATGACGACCTGCGGGACGTCCCGGAACCGCGCCGAGGCGATGCCGACCAACATGCTGATCCAGGCCGTGTTTAGGACAAGAAACACCAAGCCGAGCGCGGCGGCCGGCAGGTTCGCGTGGCGCCAGTACCCGTAGTAAACCAGCACCGCGAGCACGATCACCAGGTGGTGCCCGAGGTTGATCAGGTTCCGAACGACCGTGCGCCAGACGAACGTGAACATCGGCAGATTGGTTTGCGACAGCATTCCGGCAGCCTGAACGAAGGTGGTGCAGCCTTCGATGATCGTGTTGCTGACGGTCCCGAAGAATACGATTCCCAGGGCGACCAGAGGCAGGAAATCCTTGAGCGCGATGTCGAAGAGGTTGGCGTAAACAACGCCTATCCCCAGCACCATCAGTCCCATGGAAAGCGTGATCCAAAAGGGACCGAGGATCGAGCCTCTGTAGCGTGAACTCACATCGTGCCAGGCGAGCGAACAGGCAAGATCTGCACGACCGACCGAAGCCCGCAGGTCCCGCAGTGCCATCTGGTACTCGAACAGCGTCCCGCGCCGTCCGGTTCGCAGCATGTGGGTGGCGGTATCCATTGATTCCCGAGAAGGGGCTCTCCCGAAGAAGGGGCGCTCGTAACAGGCGAGGTATTGACGCGCAAGGACGGCTGTCTGCAGTTCTTTGCTACCGCCAGCCCTTCCATGTTAGCCCGAGTCGAGATGGGTCGCGGAAGCCGTATGACGTCCATGGACAAGATTGCGCGACGCCCGGCCCGGCCGACCGAAGAACGTCGCCGGATGCTGCGCGCCTTCGATCCGACGCTGGATGGCGCGGGCGTCTGGCTGGTTGTGCCTTGCTACAAGGTCAAGGCGCACATCCTGGATGTGATCGCCAAGACACCGGCCTGGGTGGACGGCATCATCTGCGTCGACGACGCGTGCCCGGAACACTCTGGGGATTTCATCGAAGCCAACACCAAGGACGCGCGGGTCGTGGTCGTGCGATTGCAGCAGAATCAGGGGGTCGGCGGGGCGACTATGGCCGGCTACCGCGAGGCGATCCAGCGGGGCGGCCAGGTGATGGTGAAGGTCGATGGTGATGACCAGATGGATCTGGGCTACATCGCCCATCTTGTCGCGCCGATCCTTTTGGGCGAGGCCGACTATGCCAAAGGCAACCGTTTCACCTCAATCAGCCACCTGACGAGCATGCCGTCGATCCGGGTGCTGGGAAACGCGGTGCTGAGCTTCGCAGCAAAACTGTCGACCGGCTATTGGAACATCTTTGACCCGACCAACGGCTACACGGCCATAGAGGGTCAGGTGGCGCGGATCGCGATCGAAAAGCGGGTCTCGCGGCGGTTTTTCTTCGAGACGGACCTGCTCTATCACCTGGGCACGCTGCGCGCTGTGGTGCGTGACGTGCCGATGCCGGCTCGTTATGGCGGCGAGATCTCGAACCTGAGAATCGGAGCGATCGTCGGACCGTTCGCGCTGAAGCACCTGGCGAACTTCTTCCAGCGATTGCTCGGCCAGTACTTCGTCCGTGACTTCTCCGCCGCCAGCCTGGAATTGGTGTTCGGCGTCGCGTTCATGCTGTTCGGTATCGGCTACGGCCTCCACTACATGAGCGTATCGCACACGACCGCCGCCTCGGCCGGCGTCGTAATGGCCGCCGCCCTTCCAGTGATCCTGGGCGCCCAGCTTTTGATGCAGGCATTGAACTTTGACGTGTTGAACGTGCCCAGCCGCCCGATCCACCCCTATCTGCGCACCATCGCGCGGATGGAAGCCGAGGAGACGCCTGAGTGATCCTCAAAGACGCTCTGCTCTGCGCCGGCTTCTCGCTCGCGCTGCCAATCGGCCAGACGCTGTTCAAGTTCGCCGCAGTGAACAACGCTCGGCTGTCGGGACCCTTGGTGGTCAAGCTGGTCACCAACCTGCCGCTGCTTGGGGCCTTCGCTTGGTACGGCCTGACTGCATTGTTCTGGTTCTACATCTTGACGCGAGTGCCGCTCTCTACGGCTTACGCGTTCTCGATCGCGGGGTCGGGACTGGTGCCTCTCGTGGCCTGGCTGGTGTTCAAAGAGCCGCTAGATTGGAGGTTTGCCGTTGGCTACCTGCTGATGCTCGGCGGCTTCGCGGTGATCATGCAGGGTCAACATGCGTTGGCGCGCGGCTAAAAAGCGTCGAAGTCCAGGAAGCTGAACAGGATCTTCTCGGGATCCAGCTGGTCTCCCGGAATCTGATGGTTCAGCCATATCATTCTGAGCGGCGATGGGCGCAGGCGTTCCGGGACGGTTATGGCCAGGCGGCGGCGTTCGGCGCCCTTGGGCGTTAGGCCCAGAACGACGCCGGGACCTGCCACCCAGCCGTGTTTCGATGAACTGAGGCCCGTTCGGGGAATAACGCCTCGCGCGCGGATGACCGGCAGCGTCGAAGCGCCCTCGACAATCAGGCTGTCGGCGGTCCCACCGGCGATCCGCAAGGGGTTGGCTGGGTTCTTTAGCCGCCAAGCTAGGGTTTCGTCGGTCCAGATGTGGGAGAATTCGGCGGTGCGCTGGGCCCGGATCATGTCAATCCGATGCGGCAGCAGTTCTACGTGGGCGTTCAGGCCTGCGACGTTCTGGAAGCCGAGCTTGGTGCGGTAGGCCCGCTCAGTCTGCTGATTGGCGACACCGACGACGCCCGCGTGTCGGCGCTCAACCGACATCTGTGCCACCTTTCGAACCAGCTCCAGGAAGAGACCCCTCCCACGATAGTCTGGATGGGTGGCGACATTCATGATCAGTGTGACGACCACGGACTCGCCCCGCAGCCGCACATTTTGCGGAATACCCATCAGGTGGCCGATCAGCCGGTCGCCATCTTCGATGTTACAGCCCAGCGGCTCGCCTGCCGGGTTGTCGTAGTACTGCCATTGCAGGAAAGCGCGGCTGAATTTGTGGGCCCCTGGGAAGCCCAGGCCCATCAGCTCCACCGTGTGATCAAGGTCCTCGCGGATGGAAGGGCGGACGATGAGCTCACTCATCGTTTGGCCCAGGGTGCCTTGCCGTCCACGGCCAGACCGTCGACGGCGGTACGGACGGCGGCGTAGGGCGTTTTGAACATCCGCTCGTAGAGCAGCCCGCCTTCATGCGGCCGTTCAGAGATGCGGACCGGATCCAGTGATTGATAGCGGAAGGAGCGTTGGCGGATGAAGGTCATAACCATGGCTGGCAAGAGGCCCGACCAGGCCTTGAACTGGGAGGGGAAGGCGCCGACTGCAGCCAGCCAGCTCGTCCATTCGACCGCGCTGAGCCGCATCTCATGGGCAGGTCCATTCTCGCTGAGCGGCGAGCAGGCCCGATAGAGAATCCAGGGCAGGCCCTTTCCCTGGTAGAGGCCGACCTGGTCGACGGTCGCGCCGCGCTCGGCCGCCAGCTTGACGCCAAGGGCCGCGCAGATGTCATGGTCGGGATGGCCGCCCTCCCACGCCGGGACGACGACGCGTTCCACGGGCCCCGGAACGACGGCCTTTAAAGCCTCGTAGGCCGTGCCAGCATGGCGCCAAAGTTCGCCGTCCCACCAGCCCGTCTCAGCGCCCAAATGGATCTGGTTGGTAGGCGGAATCCCGACACCCGCCAAGAAAGCCAGGGTCTCGCGTCGGCGCCGGGTGGCCATCTGGGGATCGCGGTAGTCGACCACATGGACGAACACCTGCTCGCGGCCGTCCGCAGCGGCCTGCCAGATCAGCGGCAAGGCGCAGTATTCGTCGTCGAAATGGGCGAGAACGTAGACGACGGTCATGCGCCGGCAACTCACCATGATTGCTGGGCGCCGCCAAGCGGCCACGCTTTTGCGCTTCTCATCGCGAGCCAAGCCCCGTACCAAACCTTGTGCTGGCATAGCGGGTTTCGGGGGTTCCTGGCGGGCGGATGACGGGTCTCAGACTGCAGATCGCGCCACGTGCGGCGTTTCGGGCGGTGCTGGCGGCGAGCCTTCTTGTCATTCTGGGTGTGAACCTGCCCGGACATCTTTCGAACGACTCCGTGGCCCAGCTCTACGAAGGCCACTTCCATGTGCGCGAGACCTGGGGCCCGGCGCTCTACGCCTCGATTCTTGGCCTGTTCGACGCTGTAATTCCGGGTACGGCCCTATATGTTACGGCGAGCGGCCTCCTGCTCTTTGCGAGCCTCGCCTCGTTTACGGAACTTCGGCCTAGGACCAGCTGGCTGGCGGTTGGGGTGGCTGCGCTGGTGGCGCTCACCCCGCAGGTGTTGATCTATCAAGCGATCGTCTGGAAGGACGTCGCCTTCGCGAATACCGCCATTGCCGGCATGATCTGCGTGGCCCACGCCGCGCGCATCTGGTCGAATCTCGGCCGTCGTTTGCTCTTCCTCGCGGCTGCCTTGTTGCTGCTGGCCGTGGCGAGCCAGGTCCGTCAGAACGGCATCATCGCCGCGATCCTCGCCGCGTTGGCGCTGGGCTGGGTCGCTAGCGCCGGCGCTTGGTGGCGCGGCGCACAATGGGCCATTGGTGGCTTCCTCGCGGTAGTCATTGCTGGCCAGACGATGACGGCGCTATCGATCCCAACGCACTCCCCGCCCGAGCCCGGCGTCCAGACCGGCCTGGGGATCGTCCAGAACTACGACCTGATGGGCGCCATCACCCTCGATCCGACCTACAAGCTCTCGATTATGCGCGCCGTGGATCCGGCCGATACGGCGATTATCGAGGCGCGCGCGCCCATGGACTATTCCGGGCGACGGGTGGATTTCATCGACCGCGACAAAGTGCTTTCTGACGCGGAATGGAATGTCCCAGCTAAGGCCACCTCAAAGCAGTGGGCCGAGCTGATCCTCAAGCACCCAGCGCTCTATCTACGCGTGCGATGGGAGGATTTTCGCTGGGTATTCGCCCCACCAGTGATCGACTGGTGCCTACCGATCTACGTGGGCGTGGATGCGCCTACCGAGAAGATGGCGCCATTAAAGCTCAAACACCGCTATGCGCAGTCCGATATCCAGCTTTCCAACTACGCGACATGGTTTTTCGGTACCCCGATCTACGAGCACGGATTCTATGCGGGAATTTCGATGATCCTGGCGGGCCTGCTGCTGTGGCGGCGTTCGCCGGCTGACATTATTATGGCCGCCTTGCAGCTCGCCGGCGTTGGCTTTGCGGCGAGCTTCTTCATCATCTCCATCGCTTGCGACTACCGCTATCTCTACTTTACCGATCTCGCAGCGCTGGTGGGCTTAGTCTATGCCGCCGTGGACCCGCCCATGCCCTGGCGGAACGCCTCCGCCAGCGATTTCATCCTTTAGCAGGCTGTTGAAGAAGTCTCGCGGCGGGCGATGAAGTTGGCTTCGTCTCCGCCGTGGAAGCAGATTTGGCCCTTTAGGGCGCCGTCGGGCTGAAGT
>JAYUBY010000388.1:0-1952 GCA_043740635.1 Alphaproteobacteria bacterium | reverse complement strand
CACCTATCAGGTCGCGAGAGCCTCCGGCCTGGGTTAAACCCAGGGTCGTAGATTAACTTTGAGTTCAACCTGCTATTTAACCCGGCGCTAAACCCGTCGCGCGCAGTGTTCCAGGACAGACTGGAAACGAGCGGGACACCTCCAATGGCCGACATCTACGACGCCCCGAGCAAAAAGCCGGCGCGTGCGACCCAGACCCTCGCCAAGCGGGTTCGCGAGGCCCTCCTTGTTCTCGGTGGCGAAGCCCATCGTGGGATGGTCATCGAACAGGTGGCCCGTCACTACGGCCACGACGTGCGCCAGATCCCCGAAGAACTCGAAGAGGCGGTGATCCTCTCCTTCGAACAGAACTGGCGCGACGAGCGCCGCCGCGCTGCGTACGGGTTCCACCTGCCGTTCGGCGAAGGCTCGCACCGCTGGGGCGTCCGCGCCGAACCGGAATACGCGCACTAAGCCCAAGGTTCCTTCTCCCAAGTACGGGAGAAGTTGTCGGCGCAAGCCGACGCCGTGGCGTCGCCCACCTGCTCCCGACCGAGGGGTGGGCGAACCCGGTCCTTGGCGTCCTTTCCCATGCTGACCGACTTGGTGACTTGACGTCTTCCCATAATTCCATAATCCTGGAATTATGGAATTAAATATGGCCATCAAGCGCCTCTCCGCGCTCGCCCAGGACTCCCGTCTCGCGGTCTTTCGCCTACTCGTGAAGGCTGGCCGCGATGGCATTGCGGCCGGTGAAATCGCCCGCCTTCTGGAGATCACGCCGAACACGCTCTCGGCCCAGCTCAACATCCTCGCCAACGCCGAGCTGGTCTCCAGCCGGCGCGATGGCCGCTCGATCATCTATGCCGCGAACTACGACGGGATGAGCGATCTGCTCGTCTACCTGATGGAGGATTGCTGTCAGGGGCATCCCGAGGTTTGCGCGCCGCTCGGCGTCGCGGCGAGCCGAGCCGCCTGCTGCGACCAACCCACAGGAGCCCTTTCATGAAACGCCTCCACGTCCACGTCGCGGTCGAGGACCTCGGCAAATCCATCGGCTTCTATTCGACGCTGTTCGGCGCCGAGCCGTCCGTCCTCAAGGACGACTACGCCAAGTGGATGCTCGACGACCCGCGCGTGAATTTCGCGATCTCGGATCGCGCGCGGGTCACCGGCGTCGATCATCTCGGCATCCAGGTCGAGAGCGGCGATGAGCTGGCTGAACTGGCCGGCCGCCTGAAGGCCGCGGGAGAGGTGACCCGCGATCAGGAGGCGACGACCTGCTGCTACGCCAAGTCCGACAAGGCCTGGGTCAACGATCCAAACGGCGTCCGCTGGGAGACCTTCCACACCTTCGGCGAGGCCGTTTCCTACGGTGAGGATGAGCCGGACGTCGTGCTCGGTATGGCTCCGAACGCGGCGTGCTGCGCGCCTGTCGAAGCGCCCACCAAGGCCGCCAGCGCCTGCTGCTAGGGAAGGCGCCCATGTCTGATCAGCCGTACGACGTCCTCTTCCTCTGCACGGGCAATTCCGCCCGCTCGATCTTGGCGGAAAGCATCCTCAACAGGGCAGGGGCCGGGCGCTTCAAAGCCTGGTCGGCGGGCTCGACGCCCACCGGCAAGGTCAACGCGTTCGCGCTCCAGCTCCTGGAAAGCCTGCGCTATCCGACGGACGGCCTGCACTCGAAAAGCTGGGACGAGTTTGCCAGGGAAGGGGCGCCGGAGTTCGATTTCATCATCACGGTTTGCGACAATGCGGCGGGCGAAGTCTGCCCCATCTGGCCCGGCAAGCCGATGCGCGCGCATTGGGGAATTCCCGACCCAGCCGGCGCCACGGGGTCGGACACCGACATAGCGCTGGCGTTCGCCGACGCCTACCGCATGCTCAGCAATCGCGTGAACCTCCTCATCAACCTGCCGATCGACAAGCTCGATCGCATGTCGCTGAAACGCCGAATGGACGATATCGGCCAG
>JAYUBY010000387.1:0-4913 GCA_043740635.1 Alphaproteobacteria bacterium | reverse complement strand
TGGCTGAAGTCATCGACCGAACTCGGCGGCGCTTCGAGCGGCTGCGCGCGCAGCGGAAGATTTCGGTTGCGCTGGGCGAGGGCGCGGGACTGGCGGTGGGCGATCCGGTGCTGTTCGAGGTGGCGCTGGCAAATGTGCTGGAGAACGCAATCCGCTACTCGCCACCGCAAAGCGCCATCTCACTTTCCAGCGTGCTTGAGGACGGTTTTGTGGTGGTTCGGGTGGCCGACGAGGGACCGGGGGTGGAGGCCGGTGAACTGCCCAGGCTGTTCGAGAAGTTCTACCGCGGCTCCAGCGCCAAGCGCACTCCGGGCACCGGACTGGGGCTCTCCATCGTCCGCGGCGTCATGCAGGGCATGGGGGGCCAAGCGGAGGCTGCGCTGCGCAAAGACGCCACGAGCGGTCTGGTGCTGTCGCTGACATTACCGGCGGTCGGAGCGTCTTGAGGAAACGTGTATGAGTGAGGAACTGGGGCGGCTGCTGATCGTCGATGACGAGTCGCAGATCGTGCGCGCGCTTACGCCGGCACTGACGGCAGCCGGCTTCACGGTCTCTTCTGCGGAGAACGGCGAAGGGGCGCTGGCCCTGCTGGCAAATGACCCGAGCGATGTGGTGATCCTCGACCTCGGACTGCCGGATATGGACGGCAAGGAAGTCATTCAGCGAATCCGCGAGTGGTCGGATTGCCCGATCATCGTTCTGTCGGCCAGGGACCTCGAGATCGAGAAGATCCGGGCTCTGGACCTGGGCGCCGACGATTTCATCAACAAGCCGGTCGGCGTCGGCGAACTGTTAGCGCGGATCCGAGCAGTGATGCGCGGGCGCGAGCGGCGGTTCTCAGCCCAACCTCAGTTTCAGTTCGGCGAGCTGGAGATCAACTTTCCGGCTCGGCGGGTGATGGTGAAAGGCGAGGAAGTGCGGCTGACGCCACGCGAGTATCAGCTGCTGCGAATCTTGGCGGGACACGCGGGTCAGGTGGTCACTCACAAGCAGATCATTCTCGCTGTCTGGGGCTCAGAAACCAACGCCGACGCCCAGTTCGTCCGCGTGCTGATGGCGCAACTGCGCCAGAAGCTGGAGGCAGAACCGTCGAGCCCGAACCTGCTGACGACTGAGCCCGGCATCGGCTATCGCCTGCGCTGCGACGACTAGAACGGGCCCTAGGGCAAGCACGCTTGCGGCCCCCGGGTCGCACGGAGCGCCGGCCCGTTCCGGCGCAGGCGTGGATGGAGCCGGCTATTTCGCCGGCGGAAGGTTGAGGCGGATCGCGATCCGAAGTTTGCCACCTTCGACGGGGCCGGCATCGGCTGACCAGAGGTTGATCTTCAGGAGCGCGGCAAACTTTGCGGCAGCTTCGGAGAAGGCCTGGCCGTCGGGGTCGCCGGGCTGGGCCGTGCAGCCGTTCATGCCGCCATCGGAGCCCACGACGCATTCGGCGACACCGCGGCCGGTGATGACGCCCTTGGCGACGGCCTCCGGCGGGAAGACGCTTGGTTGGCTTTTCGGGTCCCAGCCGGCCAGCCACTTGGGCGCAGTTACTCGGCGCTCCACCGCCTCATTGGGGGGTTCGAAGCGGATTGGGATGTCGGTCCAGAGTGGCTTGGAGTGCGGCGCGGTGGCCCACTGAGGGGCGACGCAGAACTTGTGGACGATGGACAGGGCCGCCTTGCCGAAGCCGCGGCGATCGGGGACCTCCTTGACGATGCCGCACATCTTCAGTTCGCCGGTAGAGAGCACCTGACAGTGGGCGACGGCATAGCCCTCGAGATCGCCGGCCTGGACCGGATAGGCGTGCACGACGTTGTCGAAATTCGGCGCCTCGGAGAACTGCGGTTGGTTCAGCATGATGATGGCCCGCATGGCCATCGGATTTCCGTGGAAGGTTCCGGCCGCTACGTCGAAGTCGCGGTTGGGCGCCCGGAAGCGGATCGAGAGCGTCTTTATCGAGACTGGACCGTCCGATTCGCTGGCGGTAGTAAGCTTGAAGGTCGTGCGCAGTTCGAGGGCTGCAGCGCCAAACCCCTTGCCGGCTGGTGTCTCCGAGGCGACCTCGCACCATTCGGCCAAGCCGCGGACGTCGATCTTGCACCGTAGTTTCACTCGGCCGTCGAGGCCGATGGAGTAGGTGTCCCCGGCCAGACGGCCACGAAGTCGCCGCCCGCGTTGTCGTCGCTGGCCATGTCGATGGTCGCGTCAGCAGGCTGCGGCTTGGCGGTCTTTGCGGTCGCCGTCACGGGCGAGACGGTGTTGGGCTTAGCGGCTTGAGGGTCAGGCGCGGCGGCCGCGAGAAGCTGCGCCAGCATGGTCCGTCAGACCCCAGTCCAAATCGCCACCAAAGCTTAGCACGGCGACGAATGCGCTCGTCTTTCAGCGGTATGTCAGTCCCTCCTTGTACCTTCTCCCTCTCGAGGCGCTAGCCGGGCGACTTCAGGTTAAAGCGGATCGGAATGTGTACGACGCCCCCCTCGACAGGAGCGGCGTCAGAGGACCAGAGGTTCATCTTCATGCCTACGGCGAGTTTTGCGGCGGCTTCGGAGAAGCCCAGCCCATCTGGATTGCCAGGTTCGGGAATGCAGGAGGTGAGCACGCCGTCGGCGGAGACGGCGCAGCGAGTGACGCCGCGGCCGGTGGTGAGGCCGGCGGCCGCAGCTTCGGGCGGGAAGAGCTTCGGCGTGGTGTTGAGGTCGACGCCCATCAGCCAGACCGGCGCCATAGTCGAGCGGTCCTTGAGCAGGTCCGGTGGCGGCAGGCGGATGGCGATATCGACCCAGACCTGGGCGCGCTGGTGGATGGTCGCAAGCTCGGGGATCACCTTGAAGCGCGGTGCGAGGCTGAGAGCGGCTTTATCAAAGCCGCGTCCCTGCGGCTCCTCCTTGATGACCTGGCAGTTTTCGAGCGCGCCCGAGCGCCGGACCATGCAGTGGTCGACCGAATTGCCCTCAACGCCGCCGCCCTTCGCCGGGTAGACCCGGGCGAGGTCATCGAAGCTGGCCGCCTCGGCCCAGACCGGCCGATCCAGCATGGTCACGTCGCGCATGGCGATCGGGTTGTTAGTCGCGAAAGTGATCTGGCTGACGTCTGGCGCCTGGGGATTCATCGCCAGGTAGAAGCGATCTGCTGCATCGAGATCTGGGTGTCGGGAGCTTTGAAACTGATGGAGATAGTCTTGGTGACGGCGACCGGCCCGTCTGAGGCCATGGTCGGCGATAATTTGAAGGTGGGGCGCAGTTCAAGCGCGGCACGACCGAAGCCTCTGCCCGCCGGGCTTTCGGAGGCGACTTCGCAAGTCTCGGCCAGACCATGGATGTCAATCTTGCAGCGGAGCCGCACGCGGCCGTCGACGTGGCTTTGGTAAGCGGCGCCCGGCCAGATGACGACCTGCTGATAGACGTCGTCGTCACTGGCCTGCATGTTGATCCTGATGTCGGCAGGCGGCGGCTTGGTCTTGGACTCACCCTGGACGGTTACGCCGGAGAGGGTGTTGGGTAAAGCCGCAGGAGCGGCCGTCGGCGCAAGTTCGGGCGCCGCGAGGAGGGCCAGGATCAAAGCGAGCATGATGGTCTTCCTTTAGCCGCCACCCTTGAGAATGAGGCGGGTCGGGATCTCGACCACGCCCGTCCTGGACCAGGGTTCCAGCCACAGACCATAGGTTGATCTTTATGCGCGTGGCCAGCCCGGCGACGGCACTCGCAGTGCCAAGCGCGTTGTTCGGAAAGTCAGCTGGCGAAGCGCCGATATGCGGAATCGTGGCGGAAAAACGTGACGCTGGATCGTCGCACCGCCCGTTTCGCAGGCGCCTAATTGTCCCAGCCGGGGCACCCCCGCCGCAGATTGCCGAGAAACTGTGCGACGCTGACGCGAGGCCCCGCGCCCGGCGTTCGAAGCCTAACGATCGTCTGTGCGCGGCGCCATGGTCCGGCCGGTCCACAGTGTGGGCGGCGCGGATCCAGCCCCGTCCCAAGCGTTAGTTCGTAGGGGTGTTTCCTTGTTGATTGATGGTTTTACGCCGCTGACGATTGCCTTGTTGGTCGCGATCTTGGCGGCTTCCGCGCTGATGAGCGGGCTCTCCGGATTCGGGTTCTCCGCGATTGGAGCGCTGTGCCTTATTCTCTTGCCGCCAAAACTCGGTGTCCCGCTGTTGATGACGCTGTCTGCGGCCAATCAGCTGATGTCTTTGCGTCAACTGAAGGCGGACATGCGCCCGATCAAGCACTGGTGGCCGGACGGTCCAGCGCCCTATCTGCTGGGAGGCCTGATTGGCGTGCCGGTGGGATTGGCGATCCTGAGTTCGCTGCCGACACAAAGCCTAATGCTGGTGTTCGGCGGGTTCTTGGTGATCTACGCCATCTATTCCCTGGCGCGACCGCACGGCGTGCACGCCAGGGTGCAGGGCGGCTGGCTCGCCTCGTCCCTCGTGGGCATGTCCGGTGGCGTGATCGGCGGGTTCACGGCCTTCCCGGGCGCCGCTGTTGTGGTCTGGAACGGCCTGCGCCATGTGCCCAAGCGCGAAGCCAGAGCGATCGTCCAACCCTACATTCTAGTCCTGCAGTTGCTGTCGATTGCGCTGCTTGCGCTCAGCAAGCCCGAGACCTTCGGCAAAACCTACTGGTGGCTAGTGGCGATCACGGTGCCGATCGTGCTGCCTTGCACGCTTATGGGGGTGAAGCTCTATCATTCGCTGTCGGACATTAATTTCCGGCGTGTGACCTTCATCCTTTTGGGTGTCTCCGGCGTTGGCTTGCTGATTAAGGCGGCGGACACTATGCCGGTGTTCACCCATGCCCTGAAGGTGGCAGGACTCTAGGTCGTCTGACTGAGCTTCTGACGCATGATTTCGCGGGCGATAGCGGCGACCGACGGGGTCGCGTCGATCCCGTTCGACCGCTTGCGAGGAGGAGCTTCGCCCAACCGCG
>JAYUBY010000386.1:0-6600 GCA_043740635.1 Alphaproteobacteria bacterium | reverse complement strand
GCCCGGGACCGGGAGCAGCCGCGCCGCGACCCTGACCCGATCCTCATCAAGGCCCTGCGGCGAGGCCATCGGATTATGGCGGCGACGGGTGGTGTCTCCGGCCGGCCGGAGACCATGCTGGCCGATCGTCGACCCCTCGCGCCACATGATCGCTCCCTGGTCTGTCTGGCCTTCCTCGCACCGGATATTCAGGCCCAAATCCTCGAGGGCAAGCAGCCCGTGGGCCTGAACCTCGCCGGGGTGCTAGCGAAGGGGGTACCCCCCTCCTGGGACGATCAGCGGCGGGTCTTCGGATTCCCTGCAAACGAGGATCGCAACCGGTAAGGTTTGTTCCCTGGGAGCGGGCGGCCCTTTCCCTGCTCAAGCTTCCGAAATTCCCTGATGCGCATGCTGCAGGGAATTGACCCCTAGCCCCCCCCTCAAGGTATTGAAACGTGGCTGCTTTTCATTCTGCGAGGGTGCTGGCGCGGCTTGAATCGGGCTCCTTTTTGGGCGTTTGCCTGCAGATTTCCCTGCTACAGGGAAACGTCAGTCAGCCGCGGACATGCGGAGACGGCTTTGCAAAATCTCCAGGTTGAGGTCGGGTTGGAGCGGGGTTTGGGGCCCTCCGATATCGGCTTGGCGGCGAATACCTCGGGCTATTCCGGACCTTACCCCGAAGGGGGTCGGTCTGAGATGAAGTTGTCAGACTGCGTGGCGGCCCGGGAGGGACTCGAACCCCCGACCTTAGCTTTAGGAAAGCTCTGCTCTATCCGGCTGAGCTACCGGGCCACACGAGGTGCGTGATAGCCTAACGTTGGGGGCGTGCAAACGCCGTGAGTAGTAGGACGGCGGCGTATGGGTTTCTTGCGTCATTTTCGCCAGCTCTGGGTGCAGGTGCTGGTGGCCACAGCGATGGGCGCCTTGGTCGGGTGGCTCTGGCCGCACTTCGGCGCGTCCCTGAAGCCGCTGGGTGACGCCTTCATCAAGCTAGTGAAGATGGCGATCGCGCCCGTGATCTTCTGCACCGTGGCCGCGGGCATAGCCCACATGCGCGATCTCAAGGCCTTCGGGCGGCTGGGCCTGCGCACGCTGATCTATTTCGAGGTCGTCTCGACCTTCGCTTTGGTCATCGGCCTGGTAGTCGGAACCGTGCTGCACCCCGGTGCGGGCTTCAACATCAACCTTGCGACCCTCGATCCGTCGATCGGCGCGGGCTACGCCGCCAAGGCCGCCCATGGCGAGAGCCTTGTCGACCATCTGATGAACTTGATTCCCGAGACCTTCACCGGCGCCTTCGCTGGCGGCGACCTTTTGCAGGTGCTGTTGATCGCCATCCTGACGGGCTTTGCCTGTACGGGACTGGGCGAATTCGGTGAAAAGGCCGCGGGCATACTCGAAGGGATCGCCAAGCTCTTCTTCGGAATCATCGGCGTTATCGTCCGGCTGGCGCCGCTCGGCGCCTTTGGAGCCATGGCCTTTACCATCGGCAAGTTCGGCGTGGCCTCGCTGATCAACCTGGGTGCGGTGGTCGGCACCTTTTACCTGACGAGCCTGCTTTTCATTTTGATCGTCCTAGGCTCCATCGCTTGGCTCAGCGGTTTCTCGATTCTGAAATTCCTGGCCTACATCCGTGACGAGCTACTGATCGTGCTCGGGGCGTCGTCGTCGGAAGCCGCGCTGCCGCTGATCATGGCCAAACTGCAGAGGCTTGGCGCAGGTAAGACGACCGTCGGCCTGGTCATCCCGACCGGGTATTCGTTCAACCTCGACGGCACCAACATCTACATGACGCTTGCGACGCTTTTCCTGGCGCAAGCGACCAACACGCCGCTGAGCCTAGGCCAAGAAGCGACTTTGCTGGGCGTGGCGATGCTGACCTCCAAGGGGGCCAGCGGCGTGGCCGGCGCGGGTTTCATCACGCTGGCCGCCACCTTGGCGGTAATTCCGGATCTGCCGATCGCGGCGCTAGCGCTCTTGGTCGGCGTCGATCGCTTCATGAGCGCCTGCCGAGCGCTCACCAACTTCGTCGGCAATGGCGTCGGTACGCTTGTCATCGCGCGGTGGGAAGGCGACCTCGACCGCGACAAGCTCACGGCCGAGCTCGCTCGCGGACCCGGCGATGAGGTGGTGCTCCTGGACAGCGTCGAAGCGAACTAAAGCTCAGCGGACGATCCGCACGGGCAGGGCCTCGTAGCCCTTCACGAAGTTGGATTTCAGGCGCTGAGGCTCCCCCACGACTTCGATGCGTTCGAATCGCTTGAGAATCTCTTCCCAGACGACCTTGAGCTGCATCTCGGCGAGCCGGTTTCCGACGCAACGGTGCACGCCAAATCCAAAGGCGACGTGCTGACGCGGCCGCTCTCGGTCGATGATGAAACGATTTGGCTCGGCTATCACCTCGTCGTCGCGGTTACCCGAGATATACCACATGACCACCCGGTCGCCCTTCTTGATGGTCTTGCCGCCCAGTTCGACGTCCTGGGTCGCAGTTCGGCGCATGTGAGCTACCGGGCTCTGCCAGCGGATGATCTCGGGAACCGCCGAATCTAGCAGCGCCGGGTTGGCCCGCAGGAGGTCGTAGGCCTCTGGATGGTCCTGAAAAGCCATCAGGGCGCCAGTGATCGAGTGGCGTGTGGTGTCGCTGCCGGCGACGGTCAGCAACATTATGTTGCCAAAGTAGCCTTCCGGCCGGTCGTCCTTGCGGGTCACTGGGTCGTGGCTGAGCAGGGAGATCAAGTCATTGGCGGGCGGGCCGTCCTTGCGCGCGTCCCAAAGTCCGATGAACGGCATCACCAGCGGCATGAAGCCCTGATGCCGCTCGACCATCTGTTCTGTGGTCATGTCGGCCTCCCGCGGGCCGGAGAGCGCCATATCGGAGATCTTGGGCAGGTTGCGGCGCTGGTCGAATGGGTAGTCGAACAGTGTGGCCAGCATCTGGCTGGTCAGCTCGATCGAGACCTTGTCGACGAAATCGAAGGTTTCGCCCACTGGCAGTTCGTCAAGGATCGCCGCGGCGCGCTCACGGATCAATGGCTCTATGGCAGCCATGCCGCCGGTGGAGAAGGTCGGAGTGACTACCCGGCGCTGGGCGTCATGGTCTGGCGGATCCAGCCCAATGAAGCTGGAATCCGCATTTGGCTCCTTTGCATCGGCGATCATGATGCCGCCGAGCTCTGAGGACGAGGAGAAGGCCTCGTGGTTGGAATCCACCGCCACGATGTCGTGGAACCTAGTCACCGACCAGTAGGGTCCGTATTCGCTGGCCGGGCAATAATGAACCGGATCCTCCCGGCGCAGCCGTTCGAACCAGGGCCAATGGGTGTCGCTGGTGAAATGGCCCACGTCGGCAACATGGAAGTTCTCAAGCGGGGTGGCGTAGGCCCGCTCGCGGGCGTCCCTGGCGATCGCGCCGGCGTCGTCGGCCATGGCCTTGCCTCTCCCGTTTAGTCTTTGATGGAGGCTGGGCCGCGATAGACAAGGGTGCAAACGAAAACGCCCGGGGGTAAGCCCGGGCGTCTCGCAAGTTTAAATGTTGGCGATGGCCTCAGGCGGCGACGGCCTTAACCAGTGACTTGTTGAGGATGCCGATGGCTGCATCGCGGTCGATGCGTTCGATGGCGGCGACTTCGCGGGCCATGCGATCCAGAGCCGATTCATAGAGCTGACGTTCCGAATAGGACTGTTCTGGCTGGTTCTCGGCGCGGTGCAGGTCGCGGACCACCTCGGCGATGGAGATCAGGTCCCCCGAATTGATCTTGGCTTCGTATTCTTGAGCTCGGCGGCTCCACATTGTGCGCTTTACGCGGGCGCGACCCTTCAGAGTGGTCAGCGCTTGGGTCACGACGTTGGTTTCGGCCAGGGCCCGCAGACCAGCGGTCCGCGCTTTGGCGGTCGGTACGCGCAGGGTCATTTTTTCATGGTCAAACGTGATCACATAGACTTCGAGCTGCAGCCCGGCGACTTCCTGAGTTTCGATCCCTTGAACCTGACCCACCCCATGGGCTGGATAGACGACGTGATCGCCAACCGAGAAATCGTGACTGCTCTTGCTCATGGAAGCATCCTTCTCAAAAATCTTGGTCCGGCTTTCAGGCCCGACCTTTGACGCGCACCCGCTAACTGACAAAACCACGCTCTCCGCGAAGGGGGCGCGGCGGCCTGGTCAGTTGGAACGGAATTAACCTTTCAAGACACCCTTCGCCTGATCGCCGGAGCTATCCTCGTGGACCGCGCCGCAATGGCGTTTCATCGAAACTGATGGGGCAAGGCATGAAGCCCCAAGCGCCACATCGGGCACAACCCTATCATAAAATGAAGCGGAATGAAAGGGTTGCCCCCGGTGGACATGCTGTCGCGGGAATAAGCGTCCCGTAGGACTTAGGAGCCGAGGCCGGGTTTCTCGGAGAAATACTTCTCAAGCTTGCCCGTCTCGCGCTCAAAAGCTTCAGCGTCGGCAGGGGCCTGTCCCTTAACCGTAATGTTCGGCCAGACGCGAGAGTATTCGGAATTGATTCTCAGCCACTTTCCGTCGGCGTCGTCTTCTGTGTCAGGCTTGATCGCGTCCACCGGGCACTCCGGCTCGCAGACCCCGCAGTCAATGCACTCGTCCGGATTGATCGCCAGGAAATTCTCGCCCTCGTAGAAACAGTCAACCGGGCACACTTCCACGCAGTCCATGAACTTACATTTGATGCAGGCATCCATCACGATGTAGGTCATGGCGGTGTAGCGGCCTCCAGGCTGCCGAGGTAGGGCGCGGGTTTTTCACGGTCCGGACCGGGCTTGTCAATGCGGCGCGGTGCCAAGGTGCTACGGGGAAATCTCCAACGGCGAATAGAGAGACCGCGCTTCGGCCGGCGGCCCGCGGCGATCCCCGAGGGCGGCCACCGTCACGGCGATCAGCTTTCCGCCGAGGGCGAACACTAAGGCGTCGCCGACTTTCACCGGCCGGGCGGGCTTGTCGATGCGGCTTTCGTGGCCGGCTCGCGTCAGGCGGATGCGGCCTTCTTCGATGAAGTTCGCGGCCAGGGTGCGGGTCTTGAAGAAGCGCGCGCGCCAGAGCCAGACATCCGCGCGGCAGGCCTCGTCAATCATGGCTTCGATGTCCCGACGCGACGACGCCGACGCGGCCGACGCATCGGCGCGGCATCGCCCTTTAGTGCGGCGAGCGCGGCGAATGGCGAGTTGGGCGCGAGGATGGGCCGATGTTCGATGGAAAACTCGCGTTCGGCACGGCGGCGCCAGGCGACGGGTTGATCGGACCGCCTGATCGCCGCAAATCCAAGGCCTTTCAGGATCTCGCGAGACTGGTCGGCAGTCCATCCGAGGTCTTCGCGGGCTTGATCGGAGAACACGACCCCCCCGTTTTGCTTGACGCCGGCGCGCAGGAGTTCGTCGAGCCGCTCGAGCTGCTCAACCGGCACGGCCAAGCCCTGGACGGCGCGAAGGCCGAAGGCGGCCAAGGTGCGGGGCGCGGGAGCCTGGACCGGCAGCCGGCTCGGCTCGGCGATCGCGGGGCGCCAGACCGGCACGTCGCGAGCCGCTAGCGCCTGGGTCAGCATGCGGGCTTCGGGACGCAGCAACGCGGGTATGTAGACGGAAAAGGCGCCGAGCTTGACACCAAGGCCGCGCAGCATTCGCCGTTCCACCTGGCTAAGCGTACGGGCTTCAGCACGGACCGCTGCGCGGTCTAGCACGCCGCCGGCCTCGATCAGCCGGAAGGCGAGGCCGCGAGCCAGTCCCTTTATTTTGCCGTCCGCCACCGCCGCCTCGAGCCTGCGAAGCGTGCCCAGGCGGCGGCCCGCCTCGCCGGTTACGAAAGCCTCCAGGCGGTGTGCAGCCCGCTGCCGGGCCGCGTCATGGCCGATCTCGCCCAACAGGCGCACGCGAGGCCGGAATGGCTCCCCGCCCGCCAGCACACCCGCCGCCTCGCCCTGCCAGAGCACAACACCGTCGGGCGTCAGGGCGAAAGCCTCGTCCGGCTCAGCGGCCAGCTTTCCCAGCCGCCGCGCAATCTCCGGTCCGACGGCATGGGTGGCAGCGGCTCGCAGCGCCTTTTCTTCGAGCACCGACGAGCCGTGCGCCGCTTCGAACTGCACGCCGGTCAGCCGACCTACGAAGTGGCCTTCGACGGTCACCGCGCCATCCGCGCCGACGCCCGCCAGCATATCCTCTCGCACCCGTAGGCCGCGCATAAGGGCGCTAGTCCGCCGGTCGACGAACCGGGCCATGAGCTTTTCGTGGAGGGTGTCGGATAGCCGGTCCTCCAGATGACGCATCTTGCTCTGCCAGCCGGACGGATCGGCCAGCCAGTCGGGCCGGTTGGCGATGTAGGCCAGGGTCCGCGCGCTCGAGAGACGAGCCGCCAGGGTATCGATCTCGCCGTCGATGCGGTCGAGTTGGGCGTATTGGCGCGCGATCCAGTCCTCCGGGATTCGCTGGCGGCCGGTGGTCAGGTGCAGGAAGAATTCCTTGGCTAGCCCCATGTGCTCGTCGAGGGCCAGCTTTCGGAAATCCGGCGTCTGGCAGCATTCCCACAATCTCTCGATCGCAGCGCGCCCGCGGGCGCGATCGCCGACTTGCGGGTCCTGCGCGAGGTGTCGCAGCGTGGTTTCGTCG
>JAYUBY010000385.1:0-8263 GCA_043740635.1 Alphaproteobacteria bacterium | reverse complement strand
GGTGATCTTCGCGGCCATGCCGTTCGTTTATTTCTTCAGCTTCGTCATGATGGCGCAGCGAGGGACCGGCGACTCCAAAACGCCGTTCTATTTTGCCCTCATGCAGGTGGGCCTCGACATCGTTTTGAACCCGATGCTGATCATGGGCATTGGGCCGTTCCCGAAAATGGGGATCGCGGGCTCTGCCACATCGACGCTGGTGTCGCAGACTCTCACGCTCCTGATCATGCTGATCCACCTCTACAGGCAGAGGTCGATCCTGGTGGTGCGGCCGAGCGAGTGGCGCTTGCTCGTTCCCGACTTCACGATCATCCGGACCCTGCTGACCAAGGGCACACCCATGGCTCTGCAGATGATGGTCATTAGCTTCGCGGCGGTGACCATGTTGAGCTTCGTCAACCGCTATGGCGTGCATACGGCCGCAGCCTATGGCGCTGCCTCACAGCTTTGGACCTACGTTCAGATGCCCGCCATGGCCCTCGGCGCGGCCGTCTCGTCCATGGCCGCCCAAAACATCGGCGCGGGCAAGATGGACCGGGTCGAACGCGTTGCGGTTATCGGCGCCCTCTACGCGATTGTCTTCACCGGCCTCCCGATCCTGATCCTCTACTTCGCCGACCCCTTCGCCTTGCGAGCCTTTCTGAAGGGCGCCAGCCTGTCGCTACCCATCGCGGTGCATATCAATTCGATCGTCCTGTGGGGCTTCGTACCGTTTGGTGTGGCTTTCATCTTCTCGGGCATTATCCGCGCTACCGGAGACGTCTGGCCGCCATTGCTGGCCATGATCCTCTCGCTGTGGGGCGTGCGGGTGCCGATGGCGCACTTCCTGGAGCCTCACTGGGGCGCCGACGCCATCTGGTTCTCGTTCCCGGTAGGCAGCACGATGACTTTGGTCTTGGGCGGCGGCTATTTCCTTTGGGGGCCCTGGCGCAAGTCACGGATGCTCGACATGACGCCAAGCGCCGATGCTCCCGACACGGGGCTTGGCCAGCCGATGCCGGACGAGAGCCAAGCAATCACCGACGAAGAGCAGCGTGAGATCGATCGTGAACCGCAGCCCGTGCGAGGCTAGGCGGATTTAGGCCTTACTTTCCATCAAGGCCCCATAGACCAGGGTCCGAAGCTCGCGGCGGATTGGATAGGTCGATGACGGAAGGAGCTGGGTCATGAAGACCACCGTCACGTCCTCCACCGGATCGACCCAAAACGCGGTTGAGGCCGCTCCACCCCAGTAGAATTCTCCCATTGAGCACGGGACAAGGGTCTTCGGCGGATCGAACACCACGGCGAAGCCCAGACCGAAGCCAACTCCGGCATTTGTGCTCTCTGAGAACAGCGATCGCGACAACTCCGTCAGGTCCTTGCCGCCCGGTAAGTGGTTCGACGCCATCAGGCGAACTGTCATTGGGCTGAGAATCCGAACGTCGCCGAGCGCGCCGCCGTTCACCAGCATCGTTGAAAAGCGCATGTAGTCGGCCGCGGTCGAGACGAGGCCGCCGCCGCCTGACTCCAGAGCCGGCGGCTTCAGATAGGGGCTGTTCGTTGGGTCATCCTGCAGCTTCAGTCCACCTTGCGGGGTGGCGTTGTAGCAGGCGGCAAAACGGTCCCTCTGGTCCTCACGGACAAAGAAGCCGGTGTCGGCCATTCGCAGGGGGCCGAAGATCCGCTCCTGCAGCACCTGGCTCAGTGGCTTCCCGGCAACCTTTTGGACCAGATATCCGACGACGTCAGTGGAGACGGAATAGTTCCAGGCCTCGCCCGGCGAGAAATCCAGCGGCAGCTTGGCCAGCATGCCGATAAAGGCATTCAAGTCGTGGTCTCCATGCATTTCTTCGGCCTTCAGCTTGCGATAGGCCGCGTCGACATTGGTGCGGTTCTGGAAGCCATAGGTCAGCCCCGAGGTGTGGCGCAGTAGGTCGACCACCTGCATCGGCCGTGAGGGTGGCGTCGTGAGGAACATGGGCTCTACGCCTGCCGCAAAGACAGCAAGGTCTTTCCAGTCGGGAATGTGCTTGGCCACCGGATCGTCCAGCGCGATCAGGCCTTCCTCGACCAGGGACATCAGGGCGACCGAGGTCACCGGCTTGGTCATCGAGTAGATCCGAAAGACCGTGTCGCTGGTAAGGTTCACGCCCCTCTCGACGTCGCTGAGACCGAGCACGGTTTCGTGGATCGTTTCGCCGTTGCGCGCGACCAGCAGCTGGGCGCAGGGCATGCGGCCCGAGCCAACATACTTCTCCTGGATGAACCGATCGATGCGGGCCAGACGCTCAGTCGAGAACCCCTGGGATTTGGCCTTGCTCATCGCGTTCCTCCACCTGTAGCGACCCTTTTGCCCTTGCATTCCAGGCCGTCGCAAGTGCCGAGTTGGAGGCAGGGAGGAGCTCATGCAGACTGTCAGCACTGAACCCAGCGGGCGCACGCTCATTGTCACCATCGAGCGGCCGCAAGCCCGCAACGCCGTAGACGGTCCCACCGCACAGCAGCTCTATCACGCCTTCAAGGCCTTCGACGCTGACGACGCCTTAGACGCGGCGATCCTGCAGGGCCGAGGGGGGGCCTTCTGCGCGGGCGCCGATTTGAAGGGCGTCGCCGAGGGCAGAGGCAACCCGGTGCATAGTGAGGGCGATCTGGGGCCGATGGGTTGCACTCGCCTTCGGCTCAGCAAGCCGGTGATTGCGGCGGTCGAAGGCTACGCCGTGGCCGGCGGGCTTGAGGTTGCGTGCTGGGCCGACCTTCGGGTGGCGGCTGAGGGCTCGATCTTCGGAGTTTTCTGCCGACGGTTCGGGGTGCCGCTGATTGACTTGGGCACTGTGCGTCTTCCGCGCCTGATCGGCGCGTCGCGGGCCATGGACATGATCCTTACTGGCCGCCCGGTCGAGGCAAAGGAGGCCTACGAGATCGGCCTCGCCAACCGCTTGGTGCCCAAGGGCGAGGCACTGGATGCCGCGTTGGAATTGGCCGCCCAGCTCAACGCTTTCCCCCAGCTCTGCATGAGGAACGATCGCCTCTCCGCCATCGGCCAGTGGTCGCTCGACTGGGACCAAGCCACAGCCGCCGAGATCGCGTTGGGCATGCAAACCCTGCGCTCAGGCTCATCGCAGGAAGGCGCAGCTCGCTTCGCAGCCGGCGAGGGGCGCGGCGGCCAGTTCTAGGCGCGCGGCATAGCGGCGTTGCGCAAGCCCAAGGCTCGTATGATAATGGTTGAAAACATACCTAGAATTCAAAAAATTTTCGGACGCTAGGGAGACGCGCCATGGCTTGGGATTTTGAAACCGATCCGGAATTCCAGAAGAAACTCGATTGGATCGAGGACTTCATGGCCGAAGAGGTCGAGCCGCTCTCCCATCTCGGCATGGCGGCTCACGGTCCCGTCGGCCGCGAGAAGTTCATCAAGCCGCTGCAGCAGAAGGTCAGAGACCAGAAGCTCTGGGCCTGCCACCTGGGCCCTGAACTGGGCGGTCAGGGCTACGGACAGCTCAAGCTCGGCCTAATGAATGAAAAGCTGGGTCGCAACGGGCTAGCCCCCACGGTCTTCGGATGCCAGGCGCCCGACAGCGGCAATGCCGAAATCATCGCCCACTACGGCACCGAGGCCCAGAAGGAGCGCTACCTCTGGCCGCTGCTGAACGGCGAGATCCGCTCAGCCTTTTCGATGTCGGAACCCACCGGCGGCTCGGACCCGCTGACCTTCAAGACCCGTGCCGTGCTCGACGGCGACGAATGGGTGATCAACGGCGAGAAGTGGTTCTCTACCAACGCCCGGTTTTCAAAGGTGCTGGTGCTCTATGCAGTCACCGATCCGGACGCCAACGATCCCTACCGCCGGACTTCGATCTTTCTGGTTCCGACCGACACGCCCGGGGTCGAGATCGTTCGCAACGTGGCCGTCGGCGGTGGCGGCGAGATTGGCGGCGGGACAGAGGGCTACGTCCGTTACACCGACGTGCGCCTGCCCTTCGACGCACTTCTCGGCGAGCGTGGCGCGGCCTTTGTGATCGCCCAGGTTCGGCTTGGCGGCGGTCGCGTGCACCACGCCATGCGCACGGTAGGCGCCTGCAAGAACGCGCTCGACCTGATGTGCAAGCGCGCTGTTTCCCGCACCACGCGCGACGGCAAACTCGCCGACCTGCAGATGGTCCAGGCTGATATCGCCGACAGCTGGATTCAACTCGAGAGCTTCCGCCTGATGGTGCTCCGGACCGCCTGGCTGATCGACAAGCACCAAGACTATCAATTGGTCCGTAAGGACATAGCCGCCATCAAGGTGATGATGCCCAAGGTCTACAACGACATCGCCACCAAGGCCGCGCACCTGCACGGCGCGCTGGGCGTCTCCAACGAGATGCCCTTCATGCACATGGTGACCTCGAGCTTGGTGATGGGCATCGCCGACGGGCCCACCGAGGTCCACAAGGTCACGCTCGCGAGGCAAGTCCTGAAGGACTACCGCCCCGACAACGACCTCTTCCCAGCCTATCACATCCCCAAGCTGCGCGAGGCGGCTCAGGAGAAGTACGCCAAAGAGTTGGGCGAGCTGAAAGTGGCCTATGCGGAGCGCTAAGAGAAGGCGCCGTCCTGACAGCGTCATCTCGCAGTTCTATTGCCGTCATCCCGGCTGAAGCGTAGCGGAGAGCCTGAACGATGGGTCCCGGCTCGGCCTGCTGCCGTCTGGGATGACGTCGAGTTTCTGGAGTTCTTAAACGTGTCTGAAGCTTTCACCTGGCCCGTGATGACCGTCGCCGAAGCTCACGCAAGGCTGACCGCACCCGGTCAGCGGTTCGAGATTAAGGAGATCCAAATCCGCGGGATCATGACCCGGGTTTGGAAGAACGCGCCGCCGACCCTGCGCGACGTTTTCAACAATGCCCGCACGTTCCCGGACCGTGAGTTTCTGATTTACGACGACGACCGCGCCAGTTTCGAGGCCTTCGCGCGCGCCACGATCAAGCTTGCCCATCAGCTTCGGGCCGACGGCGTCAAGAAAGGCGACCGGGTCGCGGTGATCATGCGCAACCTGCCGGAGTGGCCTGTCGCCTTTTTCGCCGGGATCTTGGCCGGCGCCATCGTCACTCCGCTGAACGCCTGGTGGACCGGGGCGGAGCTCGAGTACGGCCTCGCTGATTCTGGAGCCAAGGTCGCCATCGTCGACGACGAGCGCTTAGGACGCGTCGCTGAATATCTCGACGGGCTAGATGACCTGGCGCGTATCTATATTTCGAGGTCGGCCGAAGCATTGTCGCATGCAAAGCTTGCGCGCCTGGAAGACGTCATTGGTCCGGTGACCAGCTGGAAGGATCTGCCTGACCAGACGCTGCCCGATGTTGAGATGGGCCCGGAGGATGACGCCACCATCCTCTACACCTCTGGGACGACCGGTAAGCCCAAGGGCGCGCTGGGAACCCATCGCAACATGACCTCCAACATCAGCGCTGGTGGCATCGCGGCCGTGCGAAATTTCCTGCGCGCCGGCGAGCCTGTGCCGGAGAGCGACCCACACAAGCTGCCGCAGCGGGTCACGCTGCTGGTCGTACCGTTCTTCCACGCCACAGGTCTTTCGGCGACGCTTGGGCCGACGATGAACGCCGGCGGCAAAATCGTGCTGATGCGACGCTGGGACGCTGAGCCCGCCATGCGCCTGATTCAGCGGGAAAAAGTCAGCTCTACCGGGGGCGTGCCAACCATCGCCTGGCAGCTGATCGAGCATCCAGCGCGCGCGAAATATGATCTCTCTTCCCTGGTCGCCGTGACTTATGGCGGCGCGCCGTCCGCGCCAGAGCTGGTGCGCCGGATCGCTGAGACCTTCCCGGGCTCGCAACCCGGTAACGGTTGGGGAATGACCGAGACCACGGCGACGTTCACCTCGCACCTCGGCAAAGACTACGAAAACCGCCCCGACAGCGCAGGTCCCGCCGCGCCTGTTGGCGAGATGCAGATTCGCGATCCAGCCGACGGCCAGTCGATCCTGTCCGTGGGCGCCGTTGGCGAGCTCTGGGTCAAGGGGCCGCAGGTGGTGAAGGAATACTGGAACAAGCCCCAGGCCACCGCGGAGACCTTCGTCGACGGCTGGCTTCGCACCGGCGACTTGGCGCGACTAGACGGCGAAGGCTTTCTCTTCATCATCGACCGAGCCAAGGACATGCTGATCCGCGGCGGCGAGAACATCTACTGCGTTGAAGTTGAAAATACGCTCTATGAACACCCGGCGGTGATGGACGCGGCTATCGTCGGCATCCCACACAAAACGCTGGGCGAAGAGGCCGGGGCCATCGTCCATCTGAAACCCGGCGAGACGGCGACGGAAAGCGAGCTGCGCGCTTTCGTCCGGGGGCGCCTGGCCGGATTCAAGGTCCCGGTGAAGTTCGTCTTCTGGCCGGAAGTGCTGCCCCGAAACGCCAACGGTAAGATCATCAAGTCCGAGTTGAAAAAGGTGTTCGCGCCGGAAACGGAGAGCGCATGAGCGGCCCGCTGATCGTCGGTATCGGCGGCACCCCACGCGCCGGCTCCGCCACCGAGCGGGCGCTGGCGCTGGCGCTTCGCGCGGCCGAGGCGGGCGGTGCGCGAACCAAGTTGTTCGGCGGCGAATTCCTGGAACGCCTGCCGCACTTCAATCCGGGACCCGCAGGTCCGAGCCCCGAGCAAGCTGAACTTGCAGCAGCCGTACGCGAGGCCGACGGAATTATTCTAGCTACGCCCGGCTATCACGGCTCTCTATCCGGTGTCGTCAAGAACGCACTCGACACGCTGGAGCTCACCCGCGCCGACCCGAAACCCTATTTCGACGGCAAGCCCGTGGGGATCATAATCACGGCCGATGGCGCGCAAGCAGGCGGCACGACCTTGATGGCCGTGCGCGGGATCATACATGCCATGCGGGGCTGGCCGACGCCCTACGGAGCCGCGCTCAGCGCCAAAAGTCTATTCGACGAGGCCGGTGAGTGCCGCGATCCTAAGAACGTCGGACAGCTGACCACCGTCGCTGAGCAGGTGATGGAGTTCGCCAGAATGAAGGCTGCGACATGAAACGTCCTTATCTCGTCCCGCCCGGTGGAAGTCCGTCTGAAGACGCCAGCGTCTTTACCTCCGCGATTTCCTCGATCGAGGACATCATCGAGGACGCCCGAAACGGACGCCCCTATATCCTCGTCGACGCGGAGGACCGTGAGAACGAGGGTGACATCATCATCCCCGCCCAGTTCGCCACGCCCGAGCAGATCAATTTCATGGCCAAGCACGCTCGAGGCTTGATCTGCCTTTCGATTACGGCCGAACGAGCGCGGACCCTGCGTCTGCCGCCGATGGCCAGCGACAACCAGTCGGGCCACGGTACCGCCTTCACGGTCTCGATCGAGGCCCGCGAAGGCGTCACGACCGGGATCTCCGCCCATGACCGAGCGCACACTGTCGCGGTGGCGATCGACCCGACCAAAGGGACGGACGACATTGTCTCGCCCGGCCACGTCTTTCCGCTGGTAGCAAAGGACGGCGGCGTGCTTGTCCGCGCCGGCCACACCGAGGCGGCCGTCGATATTTCGCGTATGGCCGGGCTCAACCCGGCGGGCGTGATTTGCGAGATCATGAAGGACGACGGGTCGATGGCGCGCCTGCCCGACCTCGTGGCCTTCGCCCAGCTACACGGCCTGAAGATCGGGGCCATCGCCGACCTGATCGCCTATCGCCGGCGCACCGAACGCCAGGTGGAGCGCGTGCTGGAGACGCCCTTCGACAGCGCCTACGGCGGACGCTTCCGGATGGTGATCTACCGCAACATCCTCGACGGGACCGAACACGTGGTCCTGACCAAGGGCAAGATCGATCCGGACAAGCCGACGCTCGTGCGGATGCATCGCGTGGACATGGCCGCCGATATGTTGGGCCATAAGGAAGAGCGGGCGGACTATGTGCCCCGAGCGCTGCGGGCGATCTCCGAATACGACGGCGCTGGCGCGGCAGTATTCATTCGGGATTCCAACCCCGCCTGGCTCTCCGAGCGCTATGGCCAGCCAGACGTCAGCCAGACGGAGAATGTCCTGCGCGACTACGGCGTCGGGGCCCAGATCCTCATCGACCTCGGCGTGCGCGACATGCGCCTTCTGAGTTCGTCAAAGACGATCCTACCGGGCTCCGGCGGCTATGGGCTGCGCATCTTGGGGCGCGTCCCGCTCTAGCATTACAGTTGCAGTTGGGTTTGGATATGAGCCCTTCTAGCTTCGGCCTGATGGGCTCTTCGCCATAGGGACCAGGCGATGATGTCGGCGCGCTG
>JAYUBY010000384.1:0-7318 GCA_043740635.1 Alphaproteobacteria bacterium | reverse complement strand
CAATCGCTATGTCCGTACGCCCAAATGGGAGCTGGAACACGAGCACGGTCGCGCCCTGTTTGGGTCAATGGGCAATCCGATGACCACTGACCCGCTCGCACTCGGTAACGAAGGCGGCGTCGCCAACACCAACATCATGTTCCACGCCGGCAAGTTGTTTGCCCTCGAGGAGGCTCACCACCCTTTCGAAATGGATGCCCGGACGCTGGAGTCCAAAGGCTACGCCCGTCCCTACAAGGGTCGCGTCACCGCCCACCCGAAAATCGATCCTAAAACCGGCGAGATGTTCTGGTTTGCCTATGGCGTTGGCGACATGCCGCTGTCAGCAGGCATGAGCTATGGCGTCACCGCCGCCGACGGGACAGTCGTGAGCCGTCAGGAGTTCCAGGCGCCGTTCTCGGCTATGGTCCACGACTTCATGGTCACCGAGAACCACGTGCTGTTTCCAGTCCTGCCCCTAACAGGAAGTCTGCAGCGCGCTATGAGCGGCTTACCGCCCTTCGCCTGGGAGCCAGACAAGGGCGCCCACGTAGGCGTAATGCGCCGCGACGGCGACGTCTCTTCCATCCGTTGGTTCAACGCCCCGGCCTGCTACGTCTTCCACCCCCTGAATTCGTGGGAGGAGGGCGATAAGTTGGTTTGCGACGTCATGCGCTACAACGTGGCGCCGCTTTTCCCGAATCCGGACGGCTCGGCTGGCGACAAGGCAGCGGCCCGGCTGGTGCGTTGGACGTTCGATCTCGCTGGCAACTCGGACGCCATCAAGGAAGAGGTGCTCGACGACATCGACGGCGAGTTCCCGCGGGTCGACCCACGCGTCGAGACCCGCAAACACCGCCACGGCTGGTATGCCGCCGATCCCGGCGGCACGGCGGGCGTGCGCCTGAACGCCATCGCTCATCTCGATCTTCAGACCGGCAAGCGAAGGGTCTATGCGTTGGATGGCGGCGATGCGACCTCGGAGCCGGTGTTCGTACCCCGCTCAGTGAGCGCAGACGAGGGCGACGGCTGGATCACGGCGGTTGTCTATCGCGCCGGTAAGGATCGCAGCGACTTCGTGGTGCTTGACGCCCTCGACATCGCCGCGGGTCCGATCGCCACGGCGGAGATGCCTCGCCGCGTGCCGTTCGGCTTCCACGGCAATTGGGTCAACCTCTAGATGTGAGGTTTCCATAGGTTGTCTACTCGTCCCTGACCGAGGAAGCTGAGGTTGCGAAGCTTCAGTGACCTTGGAGGATCCGAGTAGACGTCCACAGGTATGCCCGACTGAGCCGGTGGGGCCGGGGTGAGGTTGTGCGTCGCGTGATCGAGGGCGGTGCTGCGGGTGTGTGGCCACTTCGTTCGGGATGAGCATTCAGCTGGGCGGCTGAAAGTTTCTGGCCCAAGATTCGGGCAGGCCTACCCATTCGCAGCGATTGTCCTCGCTGACCCGCAGCGTGGGTTCAGGCAGCGGCGGCTCGCCGAAATTGCCTGCGGCGAGGCCGGTATGGTTCGGCAGGAAGTTCGATTTCCAGTACAGGGTCGCGCCGCAAGCCTTGCAGAACCAACGCTCCTGGCGCGGCGGCTCGCCGACGATGTAGGAGGTCGCGACGCCGGTCTTGGCGAAATCTCCTCATCGCGGAAGTAAACCTGCCAGCCGAAGGCGGAGCCCGTACGCCGCTTGCAGTCTGAGCAGTGGCATACGCCGTTTACCGACGGCTCCCCAGTCACGGTGATCGAGACGGCCCCGCAACAGCAGACGGCCGTGCGGGTCATGGCCGCTAGACCAGCGACCCGTGGCAGTGCTTGAACTTCTTGCCTGAGGCGCAGGGGCAAGAGGCATTGCGGCCGGTGTTCTCCCAGCCTTCCGGCAGGGCGGTGACCGGCAGGGCTTGGCGCTGTTCAGTATTCAACCCGTCGGGGAGCGCACCCACCAGCGCCGCGTTCTCGCCGGTCAGAGGATCGAGGTGGATCTCCTGAAACTGGCCCGACGGTGGCGAGGGCGGCGCCTCGAATTGGAACTCCACCGTCATCAGCCAGCGCGTGACGTTCTGGCGAAGGTCGGTCAGCAAGGTCTCGAAGAGGGTGAAGGCCTCGGTTTTGTACTCGTTCAGCGGGTCGCGCTGGCCATAGCCGCGCAGGCCGATGACGTTCCTCAAGTGGTCGAGGTGCATCAGGTGTTCGCGCCATTGCAGATCGATCATCTGCAGGACAAAGCTCTTTTCCACCGTACGCATGTGCTCGCCGACCTGGGCGTCGCGTTCGGCGGAGCGCGCATCGGCGGCCTTGACGATCCGCTCTTCAATCTCTTCGTTGGCGATGCCGTCCTCGGCCGCCCAGGTCTTGATGGGCAACTCAAGGCCCAGGAAGTCGCGGACATGGGCTTCGAGACCCTCCACGTCCCACTGTTCGGCATAGGCCTTGGGCGGCAGGAAGCGGCTAACGAAGTCTTCAATCGTGTCTCGGCGCATCTCGTTGACGACATCAGAGATGTCGGCTGAGGCCATGAACTCGGCGCGCTGTTCGAACACCGCCTTGCGCTGGTCGTTTACGACGTCGTCGTACTTCAGCAGGTTCTTGCGAATTTCGTAGTTGCGCTGTTCGACACGCTTCTGGGCGGTGGCGATCGCGGAATTCAGCCACTTGTGGGTGATCGCTTCGCCTTCCTGGACGCCGAAAGTGCGCATGATCGAGTCCAGGCGCTCACCTGCGAAGATGCGCAGGAGATCATCCTCGCAGGACAGGAAGAATTTGGAGTGGCCGGGGTCGCCCTGACGCCCCGTCCGTCCGCGAAGCTGATTGTCGATACGCCTGCTCTCGTGACGCTCAGTGCCGAGCACGAAAAGGCCGCCGGCGGCCAACGCTTGCTCCTTCAGCGTGGCTGTCTCGCCTTCGATCCGCGCTTTGTGCTCCAGCGCCATCTCCGGCGTCACTTCGACGCCAAGGCCACGTTGCTCGTCGCGCCACTGCATGACCTTCATGTCGACGTTGCCACCGAGCTGAATGTCGGTGCCGCGGCCGGCCATGTTGGTGGCGATCGTCACCGCGCCCGGCACGCCGGCGTCCGCGACAATCAGCGCTTCCTGCTCGTGGTAGCGGGCATTCAGGACGTTGTGCGGGATGCCGCTCTGCTTCTTGTTGTTGATCTCGAATTTGTGGGCCTTGAGCAGCTCCGAAAGCTGTTCCGACTTTTCGATTGAGACCGTGCCGACGAGTATCGGCTGAGCGCGACGGTAGCAGTCCTCGATGAGGCCGATTATCGCCACATGTTTCTCGGCGGCGGTGCGATAGACCTCGTCGTCGTCGTCGATGCGCACAACCGGGCGGTTGGTCGGGATCTCGGCAACGTCCATCTTGTAGATGTCGAGGAATTCTTGAGCCTCGGTGGCTGCCGTGCCGGTCATGCCGGAGAGCTTCGAGTAGAGGCGGAAGTAGTTCTGGATGGTGACCGAGGCCAGCGTCTGGTTCTCGGGCTGGACCACCTGGCCTTCCTTGGCCTCGATCGCCTGGTGCAGGCCCTCGGACAGGCGGCGGCCTTGCATCATGCGGCCGGTGAACTCGTCGATCAGCACAATCTCGCCCGCACGGACGATGTAATCTTTGTCGAGCTGGTAGATGACGTTGGCGCGCAGAGCTTGGTTCACGTGGTGGACGGCCGAAACGTTGGTCGCGTCGTAGAGGCCCGCGGAGTCCTCGGCCAGGTGGCCACCGGACATCAGAATCTCTTCGATCTTCTCCGAGCCCTCTTCGGTCAGGATCACCTGCCGCTGCTTTTCGTCGAAATCGTAGGTCGTCGGATCCTTGATCAGCTCTTTCACGAGCAGGTCGATGGTTCGATAGAATTCGCTGCGGTCCTCTGTTGGGCCGGAGATGATCAGAGGCGTGCGCGCCTCGTCGATCAGGATGGAGTCCACCTCGTCGACGATTGCGAAGTTGTGGCCCCGTTGGACCATCTCGGCGGCCTCGTAGACCAGGTTGTCGCGTAGGTAGTCGAAACCGAACTCGTTGTTGGTGCCGTAGGTGATGTCGGCGTTGTAGGCCGCTTGGCGCTGACCCTGGCTCAGGCCGTGGACAATCACGCCCACGTCCATGCCGAGGAAGAGGTAAACCTGACCCATCCACTCAGAGTCGCGTTGCGCCAGGTAGTCGTTGACGGTGATCAGGTGCACGCCCTTGCCGGCGAGCGCGTTCAGATAGACCGGTGCCGTGGCGACCAAGGTCTTACCTTCACCAGTGCGCATTTCGGCGATACCGCCTTGGTGAAGCACCATGCCGCCGACCAACTGCACGTCGTAATGGCGTTGGCCGAGCGTACGCTTGGCGGCTTCGCGGACGACGGCGAAAGCTTCTTCAAGAATGTCGTCGAGCGTCGCGCCCTTGGCCAGACGTTCGCGGAATTCCACGGTCTTGGCGCGGAGCGCCTCGTCGGACAGGTCCTGCATCTCCGGCTCGAGCGCGTTAATCTTCAAGGCGCGCGCCTGCATCGCCTTGACCTTGCGATCATTGGAGGAGCCGAAGAACCGTTGGAAGATGCTCAAGGGAAAGGTCCGGTTGATGCGGGGCGGGGCCAGGCCTTAGCCCTTCGCCTCCCGGGAAAATTCGTTCTTTTCAGGGCGCGCGAGACTTAAGCAGCGCACCCCGCAGTGTCAACGCGGCGGCAGGGCGCAGCGGGTACAGCGATACCTAAGGGCAACAGAAAAGGCCCTCCCAAGGCTGGAGGGCCTGATCTTACGCCAGAGAGGCGAATTCTAGAGGCGAATTCTACAGGACCTCAAATAGTCCAGCCGCACCCATGCCGCCGCCGATGCACATGGAGACGACGACGTTCTTGGCTCCGCGGCGCTTGCCTTCTTGTAAGACGTGGCCAGCAAGGCGCGCACCGGTCATCCCGAAGGGGTGGCCAATGGCGATGGAGCCGCCGTTGACGTTGTATTTCTCAGGATCGATGCCGAGCTTGTCACGACTGTAGAGGCACTGGCTGGCAAAGGCCTCGTTCAGCTCCCAAAGGTCGATGTCATCGATCTTCAGGCCGTGGCGTTCCAGAAGGCGCGGGATCGCAAACACCGGGCCAATGCCCATTTCGTCTGGCTCACAGCCGGCGACGGCCCAGCCCTTGAAGACGCCCATCGGGCTGAGGCCCCGACGTTGAGCTTCCTTGGCTTCCATGATTACGACCGCGGCCGAGCCGTCCGACAGCTGGGAGGCGTTGCCGGCGGTGATGTACTTGCCTGGCCCCCTCACGGGTTCGAGCTTGGCCAGGCCTTCAGCACTTGTGTCTGGACGATTGCACTCGTCGCGGTTCACGACGTAGTCGACGATCGACTCTTCCTTCGTCTCCTTGTTGACCACCTTCATCTTGGTCTTCATCGGGACGATTTCGTCGGCGAACTTGTTGCCTTGCTGGGCGGCGGCCATTCGGCGCTGGCTTTCCAGCGAATATTCGTCCTGGGCCTCGCGGCTCACCTTGTAACGTTCGGCGACGATGTCGGCGGTGTCGATCATCGGCATGAAGATCGCCGGGTACATCTTGCTCAGCTCAGGATCAATGTTGTCCTTGCCCGTGCCCATATTGGGCATGGAGATCGTCTCGACGCCGCCGGCCACCACCACTTCGGCGCCATCGTTGCGCACGTAGTTGGCCGCCATGCCTATCGTCTGCAGGCCGGAGGAGCAGAACCGGTTGACCGTCACGCCAGAGGTGGTGATCGGCAGGCCGGCCAGCAGTCCCGCCTGGCGCGCTATGTTCCCGCCGCCGTGCGCGACATTGCCCATAAAGACGTCTTCGACCGAACCGGGGTCGATGCCTGCCTTGGCGACCGCGTGCTTCACCGAGTGGGCCGCGATCGAGACGGTTGGCGTGATGTTGAAACCACCACGGACGGATTTGGCCAGACCAGTGCGGGCATACGAGACAATGACGGCTTCGCGCATTTTAAATGATCCTCCGGAATATTGACGGTGGCGCCTCCTACAGCGGGCGCACTCAGGCACAACCTTTGCATCCCGAGACTTAAATGGCTAGGGACGGGCAGTGTCCCAGGACGCTGCTCGCATCGGTTTTGAGGGTGATCCGCATGGCTTCCGCCCGATCCTTCCGCTCTGCGATATTCTCCGCCCTGCTGGTGGCGGTGGCGCTGAGCTTGATCGCCTGCGGTCGCGGTGGCGGAACGGAGCAAGCGCCGGAGCGCGGCGACCGCGCCGTGGCCAAGGTCGACGGCCACACAGTCTGGTCCTCCGATGTCAAACGCGAGGCCGTCGCCCAGGGACTGATCGGCGAAGGCGAACCGCTCGATGTCTCTTCAGACCTCTTCCGCCGGGTGATGGACGAGGTCGTCGACCAGCGCCTGCTGGCCTCCGAAGCGGTCAAGCGCAAGCTGGACAAGGAACCCGTCGCCCAGCGCCGTCTGGCCGCCGCGCGTGACCGGGTGCTGGGTGATATGCTCGTGGAAAGCGTGGTCTCCGACGCGGTCAACGACAACGCAGTTCGGGGTCTCTACCAGGAGCAGCTGAAACTCGCGAAGCGCTCCGAGGAGATTCACGCCCGCCAGATCGTCGTGGGCAGCGTCGCCGAAGCCGAGGCGGTGCGCAAGTTGCTGGCCTCCGGCGCATCGTTCGAGGCGCTCGCGATGGAGCGCTCGACTGATGCGGCCACGCGCTTCAACGGCGGCGACCTGGGCTATTTCACCATCGACGTGATGCCGGAGGCCTATGACGCGGCGCTGAAATCCGCCAAGCTTGGCCAGATTGTAGGGCCGTTCCCGGTCGAGGGCGGCTTTGCCCTCGTCAAGGTCGAGGACCGCCGCGTCGAACAGCCGATCACCCTTGAGGCCGCTCGGCCACAGATCGTGCGCTTCCTCACATACGATCAGATCCGCGACCTCTTGGAGAAGCTGCGCGGCCGCAGCAAGGTCGAGGTGTTGGTCAAGAGCGACGCACCCAGCCAGACGGTGCCGCCGGCCGATGCGCCGAAGGCCGGAGCTCCGCCGCCGCTGTCGGGGCCACCGACGCTGCCGCGGGCCACTAAGGGGGTCAATAAATGACCAAGAATCCGACCAAGATACCCGCTGCGGCGAAACCGACCGCCAAGGTTCTGGAAGCCACCGCTTGTCCCGTGGAGGTCGTGGGCCAGACGCTTGAGCGCGCCTTCGATCCCCTGGCCAGCGCCCGGAAGCGCGCGACCCTGAAGCGCGCCGATAAACAGGCCCATCAGTTCGCCAGCTTCCCGCCCTCGGCTCCCGGTGTTCCAGCAAAGAGCGTGATGCCCGTCTCGCCTCTTGCAGTGCCGTTTCCGAAAATGCCGCCGATCGCGGGCGTCCAGATGGCGACGTCGCGAGCCGGC
>JAYUBY010000383.1:0-4162 GCA_043740635.1 Alphaproteobacteria bacterium | reverse complement strand
CCGCCCCGTTTCTGCCCGAGAGTCCAGCAGCCCCGACGACGGCTCCGACCGCGGCAGCGACCCCGGCGCCGACTGCTGCTCTCTCGACCGCTCCGCTCGCCTGGAAGGTCGCCCCCGGATCCAGCCTCAACTTCCAGACCGTCTGGAGCGGCGACGCCGTGCAGGGCCGCTTCGACAGCTGGAAGGCCGACATTCTGTTCGGCCCAGATGCACTAGACCGCTCGAGGGTCACGGTCATCATCGACATGACATCGGCCAAGACGGGCGACGACCAGCGCGATGCCTCGCTTCCTTCCGCCGACTGGTTCGATGCCGCTACGCATCCCAAGGCCGTCTTCACCGCCACCAAGTTCGAGAAGGCTGGCGCCGACCGTTACGTGGCCCACGGAACCCTCGATCTACGCGGCGTGAAGAAGCCCGTCGATCTGCCTTTCAAGCTGAAGATCGTCGGCGACAAGGCCCAGATGAGCGGCGAGGCCAGTCTCGACCGCACGCACTTCGGTGTTGGCCAAGGCGAGTTCGCGGCAACCGACCAGGTTCCCGCCAAGGTTGTGATTCGCGTCCAACTAAACACTGTGAGCGACAAGCGGTAGGGGCCCGTCATTGACAGCGCGACCGGTGGGCAGGAGCTTGGTCCCAGCTTCACCCAACCGTGGACGTGACAATGAAAATCCTACTTTTGGCCGCCTGCATGGCGGCCGGTATCAGCGCTGTGGCCCTCGCCGCTGCGCCCAGCCTTCCGGCCTATGTAGCCGCCGCTGTCGCCGACAAGGGCCGCGACGCCGACCGCGACGTTGACGCCCGTCGCCATCCCGGCGAGGTCATTGCCTTTTCCGGCGTGAAATCTGGCGACAAGGTCGTCGACCTGATCCCAGGCTCAGGCTATTTCACGAAGATCTTTTCGAAGATTGTAGGCCCGAAGGGCCACGTCTTCATGATCTGGCCGAACGAATACGCGAAGGAAGCTCAGCCCGACCCAGTTAAGAACCAGGATTTGGCCAAGACCGGCTATCCTAACACCTCGGTGATCCTGCAACCCGGCGCGGCCTTTGCAACGCCCGAGCCAGTGGACCTGGTGTTTACGGTCCAGAATTATCACGACTACCCTGACAAGTTCATGGGCAAGATCGACCCCATGGTCTTCAACCGGGCGGTCTTCAAGGCGTTGAAGCCAGGTGGCGTCTTCCTGATTGTCGACCACACCGCCGAGGCGGGATCTGGCATGCGCGATACCGACACCCTGCACCGCATCGATCCGGCCATAGTCAAGAAACAGGTGACCGACACCGGCTTCGTGTTCGAGGGCGAAAGCTCGGTCCTCCGCAATCCAGCCGACGACCTGAAGAAGGTGGTCTTTGACAAGGCCATCCGTGGCCACACCGACCAGTTCATCTACAAATTCCGCAAGCCGAAGAAGTAGCGACAACATGAGCTGCGGCGGTGTAACCAGCCGCCGTGGAACATGCCGCTGACATCGCCAAGGCCGCAGGCGCGCTAAAGGACGGCGGGCTGGTCATACTGCCGACCGAGACGGTCTATGGCTTGGCGGCCGACGCGGCAAATCCTCGCGCCGTGGCGGCAGTCTACGAAGCCAAGGGCCGGCCGGCTTTCAACCCGCTGATCGCCCATGTCGCAGACTTCGCCACAGCTCGGCGCATCGCCCAGTTCGACGTCCGCGCCGAACAGCTCACCGCCAAATTCTGGCCGGGCCCGCTGACGCTCGTCCTTCCCATCGCTGACGAGACTGCGGTCTGTGATCTAGCGCGCGCCGGCCTCGACACGGTGGCGATCCGTGCACCAGCCCATCCAATCGCCCGCGCTCTGCTGGAGGCCTTCGGTGGCCCTCTCGTCGCGCCGTCCGCCAACCGTTCCGGGCGACCGAGCCCTACGACCTTCGCCGACGCTTGGGAGGAGACCGGCACAGCCGCCGCCTGTGGGCTCGATGGCGGACCCTGCGCCATCGGCCTGGAATCCACCGTCGTCGCCCTGTTAGACAAGCCTCGCCTGCTGCGGCCAGGCGCCGTCACCCGCGCCGAGATCGAGGCGCTGATCGGGCCTCTCTTCGAAGCCGAGGCCGACGCCAAGCGCTCGCCCGGCCGGCTCACCCGCCACTACGCGCCGAACCTGCCGCTGCGTTTGAACGCGGAGGAGCCGCGCGACGATGAGGTCTGGCTGGGTTTCGGACGGCGCGGCGGCGCGGGGTTCAACCTCAGCCCCGACGGCGATCTCACCGAAGCCGCCGCCAACCTCTTCGCCTACCTCCGCGCCGCCGACCTCAGTAACGGCGCTGCGGGCATCGCCGTTGCGCCGATCCCGGACACGGGTCTCGGCGAGGCGATCAACGACCGCCTGAGACGGGCGGCAGGGTTTGTAGGCTAGGCCAGCGGCGTTAGACTGTCTCCATGACCACACCCGTTCCCGCCGATGTGCTCTCCCGTCTGAAGGCGGTGCTAGGCGAGGGGGGGTGGAGTCAGGATCCGGAACGGCTGGCGCCCAAACTCCTCGAATGGCGTGACCGCTGGACAGGTGAGACGCCGCTTCTGGCCTTACCGAAGACCACGGCGGACGTCGCGGCCATCGTTGGCATCTGTGCGGAGTCCGGCACGGCGATCACGACCCAGGGCGGAAACACGGGCCTTGTCGGGGGCCAGATCCCGATGGGCGAGGTGCTGCTGTCGACCGAACGTCTGCGCGCGATCCGCGAGACCGATACATTCGATGACGTGCTGGTGGCCGAGGCGGGCGTAACGCTCTCGGCGGTGCATGAGGCTGCGGCCGCCGTGAACCGGCGCTTTCCGTTGGGCCTGGCCTCGGAGGGCTCGGCGACCGTGGGCGGCGTCGTCTCCACCAACGCCGGCGGCACCCAAGTGCTACGCTACGGCATGACCCGCAATCTGGTGTTGGGTCTTGAAGCCGTGCTGCCCAACGGCGAGGTCTGGAATGGCCTCAAACGGCTGCGCAAGGACAACACCGGCTATGACCTGAAACAGCTGCTGATCGGCGCCGAGGGGACTTTGGGTGTGGTCACCGCCGCGGCGCTCAAGCTCTATCCGGTCATGACATCGCGCGCAGTGGCGATGATCGGACTGGCCAGTCCGGACGTGGCGCTGAAGCTCCTGGTCCGCGCCAAGGAGGAGACCGGCGGGGCGGTCGAGGCCTTCGAACTGATGGGCCGTCTGGGCGTCGATTTCGCGCTCAAGAATATCGCCGGCACGCGCGATCCGTTGGCAGAGGCCCACCCCTGGTACGTGCTGGCGGAGTTCTCCTCGGGTGAGCCGGGGTCGGCGGAGGCCTCCATGGAGCGGTTCCTGGCGTCGGGCCTGGAAGAGGGCCTGATCAGCGACGCGGTCGTCGCCCAGACGGAAGCGCAAAGCCGCGTGTTCTGGGCCATCCGCGAAAATCAGTCGCCAGCTCAGAAGCCCGAAGGCGCCACCTGGAAGCACGACGTCTCCGTGCCAGTTAGTCAGGTCGCGGCGTTCCTGGCGCAGGCTGATGCCGCCATTCGCGCCTTCGCACCCGGATGCCGCATCGCCGCCTTCGGCCACATCGGCGACGGCAACATCCATTATGACGTGCTGCGTGGCGACAACGCCGTGGACGGCGAACACGCCGCCCGCCGCGACGCCGGCTCCCGCATCGTCCACGACATCGTGGCGTCGATGGGCGGCTCAATCAGTGCTGAACATGGCCTGGGCTCGATGAAAACCGAGGAGGCCCGACGCTATAAATCGCCGGTCGAAATCGAGGCTCTGACCGCCATTCGGCGTGCTCTGGATCCCAAGCGGATCATGAACCCTAGAGTGCTTTTCTAGACGTCGTTCTAGAGGGCTTGGCGCAGCCTTCGGCGGAGCCTAAGACCCCTTCAATGCTCATCGTCCTATCCCCGGCCAAGGCGCTCAATTTCACCGCCGCGCCGGCGTCTGTCCCCCTCACTGCGCCGCAGCTGGCCGATCAGACAGCGGAGCTGGCCCAGGTCGCCAAGAAACTCCGTACAATCGACCTGAAGCGGATGATGGACCTCTCGGACAGCCTTGCGAAACTCAATCGCGAGCGGTTCCAGGCCTTCCGGCCGGACAGCGAGGACGGTTTGCAGGCGGCTTTCGCCTTTAATGGCGACGTCTACATGGGCCTGAAAGCCCGCGAGCTGGACAAGAAAGCGCTG
>JAYUBY010000382.1:0-3174 GCA_043740635.1 Alphaproteobacteria bacterium | reverse complement strand
CCGCGCGGGATGGGCCCGCATTGCCGAGGCGCTGCTGCAGAGGTTGGTTTAGCTTGTGAAGCGCACGCAGTTGAATGCGTCCGAAACAGCCCTTAGGCTAACGGTGAAAGGTCAAACGCCATTCGCGTTGGGCCTCGGCTTAAGGAGAGTTTTTGATGGCTGATCCGACCCCCACCGATCCGAAGGCTCCTGAGCCTGCGGCCGAGGAAGAAATTCACGTCGCGCGTCCGCACCAGAAGGACAAAGGCAAGATCGTGACGACCGCCTTTGGTGAGAAGATGTCCGGCGGCCTGGCCGACATTGCCGACGGCGACGATTGATCCAAGAACTTGGCGCGCGCGGCCACCGCCGCGCGGCGCCTAGCGTTTGTCGTAGACTACCTGGCCGTCAACGACGGTCAGCACGGCATGCCCCTTCGGAATCGAAGCTTCAGGCGCGGTCATCAGATCCACAGAAAATCCTGAAAAATCGGCGCGCTTGCCGATGCTGATCGTGCCGAGGTCCTTCTCAGCGAAGCGCGCATAGGCGGCCGACACCGTGAACAGCTTCAGAGCCTCGGCCCGGCTGAGCTTCTCTTCTGGATGCCAGCCTGCGTCCGAATAGCCCTTCAAGTCCTTGCGAGCTACAGCAGCATAAAACTCGATCAGCGGCGCCCCACGCTCCACCGGCGCGTCCGAACCACCGACCACCACGGCTCCCGAATTCAGCAGGCTCTTCCAGGCGTAGGCGCCTTTCAAGCGGTCTTTGCCCAATCGCGCCATGGCGAAGTGGAAGTCGCCGATCGCGTGGCTTGTCTGCATCGAGGCGATCACCGAGTCGGCGTGAAAGCGTGGAATGTCGGCTGGCCGCAGGATCTGGGCATGCTCAATTCGCCAGCGCGCCGCCTTGCCTTTCGCCGGATCGGTCTTGAACGCCTCTTCGTAGAGGTCGAGCGCCGTCGCATTGCCCCGATCGCCGATGGCGTGGGTCGAGACCTGGATGCCTGACGCCAGCGCCTTCTTCAACGCGCCGCGCATGACGTCCGGCTGGGTAATCAGTGTGCCTCTCAGTGTTGGTGCATCGGAATAGGGCTCGAACAGGGCCGCCCCGCGCGAGCCGAGCGCGCCGTCCACATAGAGCTTGATCCCGCGCGTCGTGATCCGCCCGTCCGGCGTGGCGCGCGGTCCCGTGGCTAAAAGGGGAGCAGCCTGGTCATAGTCGACCATGTTGTAGACCCGCAAGGTCGCCTCGCCGGCCTTATCCATCTCCTCGAGAAGGGGCACGTCATCCATCCGCACGCTCATGGAATGGACGCCGGTCCAGCCGTAGGCGGTCTCCACCTTCATGGCTGCCCGGAACTGGGCGAGCCTATGTTCGCGAGTGGCCTTGGGCGTGATGCCGTTTACGAGGCCCTTGGCGTTGTCGACGAGCATGCCGGTGAGCTTGCCGTCGGGGCCCTTCAGGATCTGACCTCCAAATGGCGCAGGCGTCGCCTCGTCGACATGTGCGGCCTTGAGCGCGGCGGTATTGGCCACAAGGGCATGGCCGTCGGCGCGGGTCAGGATGACGGGAACGTCGGGCGCCACGCCGTCGAGGTCGCCCCGCTCCAGGAAGCGGCCCTCGGGCCAGCCGGTCTCGATCCAGCCGCGACCGACAACAGTTCCGTTGGGCTTGTGCTCGGCCATGTAGGCCTTCAGCAGCTGCGTCACTTCCGCAGCCGACTTCGAACCCTCCAGATTTAGCGTGAGCTCCCGATCACCGACGCCATCGAGGTGGGCGTGGCTGTCTGTGAAGCCGGGAAAGAGCGCAGCGCCCTTCAGGTCAATGACCTTCGTCATGGGGCCAACCAGCGCCCGGGCTCCGGCCTTGCCGCCCGCGAACGCAATACGCCCCTGGCTGACCGCAACGGCCTCGACCTTGGGTGCGGCGTCGACGGCGGTGTAGATTGGCCCGCCCCAAATCACGAGATCGACCGGGGCCTTGGCGGCAGCCGGTGACGCGGCGAGCGGGGCGACGAGGACGAGACTGGCCGTCAGGCCAAGGACGAGTTTGGTCATAGGGACTAGCTACCCGTCCTAGCGTCAATCCGCCAAGGCTTGTTCAGGGCTTGGTGTGCGCCACGACCCAGTTGACCACGAGGTCCAGCGCCGCCGGTGCGATCGTTTCCTCGATTCGTATGTATTCCAGCGGCGCGCCGGTCCCGGCGGTCTGAAACAGGTGATTGAGCCCGGTAAGCTCCACCACCGTCGCATCGGGATTGTCCTTCAACGCCGCACGGATCGCCGGCAGGCTCTGCTTGGAGATCACCTGCACATCCTTGTCGCCGTTCAGCGCCAGCACGGGGACCTTCAGCTTGGTCAGCGTTGGCTGCGGGTCATAGGCGATGAACCAAGCAAACCAGGGCGAAGCGAGTTGCTTGACGGTCGCCGTGGCGGCCGGCGCGGACATGCCACTGTCAGTGAGGATTTTCGTGGCGTCAGCCTGGCCCTGCGCCGGGTCCGTGGAAATGGAAAGCGCCTTTTCGACGCGAGCCATGATGACCTCGTTTCGCGCAACAGCTTCCGGCGGGACGCCTGCCGTCCGGGCCACGGCTTCACGCTGGGCGATCATCAGGTCGCGGATCGCGACGCCCGGACCAGCCATCATCACCAGGAAAGCGACGCTGGGATCCTGTACGGCGACCATCGGGCCGATCATGCCACCTTCACTATGACCTATCAGGCCTAGTCGCTTGGCGTCGATTTCTGGCCGGCTGCGTAGGTAGGCGAGGGCAGCTTCAGTATCGACGGCGAAGTCCAGTGTCGTGGCCTTCGAAAAGTCGCCCGTGGACTTCGCAAAGCCTCGGTCGTCGTTGCGCAAGACCGCGATCCCATGCCGCGACAGAGCGTCAGTGAGCACCAGGAACGGCTTGTGATCCATAGTCGTCTCGTCGCGATCCTGGGCGCCGGAGCCGGTGATCAGAACGACGGCCGGAAATGGACCCTTGCCGGCCGGAAGAGTTAGTGTTCCGGCCAAACGCACACCCGGCGCACTATCGATGCTTACGTCCTCGGCGCGATAAGGGAACGGCGGCTTGGGCGTCTGCGGGCGTCGGCGTACTTCCGGCTTGCCCTTGATCAGCACCAGGGGACCAGAATTGCCCTGAGTCCAGACGCCGACCCAGGTGCTTTGAGATGGATCCCAATGTCCCTCGAA
>JAYUBY010000381.1:0-1525 GCA_043740635.1 Alphaproteobacteria bacterium | reverse complement strand
GGGCGGTGGCCGTACTGAAAGTCCTGGTCAGGACATGGACCTGAAGAGGGAGCCGAGAACGGTCAGGGCGTCTCGAGCGCCATTGGCTTCGCCTTTTTCAAAGTCATCCAAGGCCTGCCCCATAGTGTTCGTCACATGCGCGAGACAAAGGACGCGCCGTTGGCGAGCCGCGGCGAATGAATAAAGCGCCGCCGCTTCCATCTCGACGCCCAGCAGCCCCATGGAACGCGCCGCATCGATCGCGCGGTCAGTCTCCCTGAAGGGCGCATCGGTCGTCCATGTTCCCCCAACGTGGAAGGGCAGGCCGGTCTCACCCAGCGCGTTGGCCGCCGCGGCGATCAAAGCCGCGTCCGCCCCTGCAAATGCGCTTGGGGGCATGTAGTGATGGCTGGTGCCCTCATCCCTGAGCGCGCGGTCTATGATCAGGAAGTAGGGTGGCGGCCCCGCAGGCAAGATTTGTCCGGCTGACGTCATACTGATGAGCAGTTCGCAACCAAGCGCGAACATCTGCTCGGCAACCAGCACCGCGTAGGGCGCGCCCACGGCGCAGCCAACTACGCCAATCTCTTGGTCAGCCAATCGAAATCGGTCGAGCTCGGAATGGTAGCAGGGCCAGCCCCCGCACCGGCTCGCTTGCCCGGTCCGCCTCAAATGACGAACGATGTCGCCGTCTGGGTCGAGGACGCACAAGCTCGGAACCTGAACGGGCGACAAGCCCTTCTGGCGGCGGGCCTCCCGGATCAACGACTCAGGTTGAAACACCGAGGGTTCGCGGGGCGCCTTGTGCTCCAGCAAGGGGGAGGGACCGTTCTCGCCCATGCTGCTTCAAACTCCGTTCAAACGCCCCTCTCCGACGGCACATTGACGGCGGCAGGACAACGCTTGCGATAAAGGTTCAGTCGACCGGCAGTCCGGCCGCCTTCCATTCCGGAAAACCGTCCTCGAGCCGTCGAACCTTGAAGCCGTATCCGCGCAGCAGTGCGACTGCCTCAAATGCGAGGACGCAGTACCGGCCACGGCAATAGGCGACGATCTCTTGGTCCTTTGGCAGGTCAGCCAGTCGTTTGGTTATATCGCGCAAGGGAATGTTTAGGGCCGATGGCACCCGGCCAGCGGCGAACTCATCTTCGGGGCGAACGTCCAAAACCGTAACCAAGCCGTCTCTAAGGCGGTTGACCAGTTCGGCGCGGGACACCGGCTCCATCGCGTCGAGATCGTGAAAATACCCGCCGACCACCGCGCGAACCTCGGCCTGATTGCGCTCGCCCAAGTGGCCCAATGCCGTCATCAGGTGCACGACCGCCGGATTACTCACCCGATAGAAAATGTGCTTCCCGTCGCGGCGGGAGGCCAGTAGGCCAGCTCGGCGCATGACTTGTAAATGCTGGGAAGCGTTGGCGGCCGAAAGTCCGATGCGACCTGCGATTCCATCGACGCTGCGCTCGCCCTGGCCAAGGAGCTCAACGATCTCGATCCGGTGCACGCTTGCGAGCGCTTTGGCCACTTCGGCCAGACCCGCGAAGAC
>JAYUBY010000380.1:0-1788 GCA_043740635.1 Alphaproteobacteria bacterium | reverse complement strand
GCCGTTCTCCGCCAGCTTTCTTGTCCAACTGTTCCATCGGCTGCGCGACCAGGATCCTGGAATTGCACCCGCGTTGGCCTGGCTCGATGACCAACTCGCCAAACAGGGAACCACTGCGGACGCCGTCGTGCGCGATGAGCACCAGCGCCAAGTGGCCGGAAGCGTCACGGTTCGAAACATCATAACGAGCATGCGGCTAATCTCCGACGTCGATTGGACGGAGTTGTTCGAGCGCGTGAGCTTGGTCGACGGCGTGTTCGAGAGTGCTGATGGGTTCCGGGGGATGGATTTCCCGACGCGCAATCTCTACCGCAGCGCCGTTGAGGAACTCGCCCGCGGCTCCCCACTCACAGAATTAGATGTCGCCCACGCAGCGGTAGCGGCCGCCGCGAGGGCGGGTTCGACCGTTGTTGAGGCTCCCGACGGCCGCCTGACGGACCCGGGTTACTATCTGATCGCACGCGGTCGCCCTGGATTCGAAGCCGACATCGGGTTCAAGCCGGCCCCTCAAGCTTGGCCGGGGCGCATCTATCGCAAGCTTGGGATCGGCGGCTATGTCAGTGCGGGCTTCGTCCTCGCGCTTGCGCTCCTGGCCATACCCCTTTCGGTTGGTATCACCACCGGAGTGAGCCTCTACTGGCTGCTGTTGCTGGGCGCTCTAGGCCTGATCCCCGCGGTGGACCTCGCTGTCGCCCTGGTCAACCATGTGGTTACGCAGGGCTTTCAGGCCACACTTCTGCCGGCGCTTGAGCTTAAAAGTGGCGTCCCGCAGACCTTGCGTACGCTCGTCGTTGTGCCGACGCTGCTGACGACGCTTGAGGACATTCAAGAGCAGGTCGAGCGGCTCGAAATCCACCATTTGGCGAGCCCGCCTGGCGAGCTTCATTTTGCGCTGCTTTCCGATTGGGCCGACGCGCCGAACGAGCACGCGGATGGAGACGGCGAATTGCTGTCGGCGGCCATTGAAGGCGTAGCCAAGCTGAATTTACGCTACGGCCCAGCGCCGGCCGGCGACCGTTTTCTGCTGCTGCACCGCAAGCGGGTCTGGAATCAAGGCGAGGGCAGTTGGATCGGGTGGGAACGCAAGCGCGGAAAGCTTTGCGAGCTCAACCGCCTCCTGCGCGGTGCGCCGGACACCACGTTTCTTCCCTCCCCCGCCGCACCTGCCAACATCCGATTTGTCGTCACTTTGGACGCAGACACGCGGCTGCCGCGCGAAACCGTCGGGCGATTGATCGGGAAGATGGCTCATCCGCTGAACCGACCGCGCTTCGACGCCCAGCTCGGGCGGATTGTTGAGGGTTACGCCGTACTGCAGCCACGAGTGACGCCGGCGCTACCCGTCGGGCGAGAGGGTTCGCTTTTCCTGCGGATCTTCTCAAGGGCCACGGGTATAGACCCCTACGCCGGGGCGGTTTCCGACGTGTATCAGGACCTGTTTGGCGAAGGCTCCTACACGGGCAAGGGGATTTACGACATTGACGCCTTCGAGGCGGCGCTCGCCGGGCGCGTCCCGGGATCCACGCTTCTCAGCCACGACTTGTTTGAGGGCATCTTCGCGCGCGCCGGTCTGGCATCCGACGTAGAGGTGGTGGAGGCCTTCCCGGCCCGCTACGACGAGTCGGCGCTGCGTCACCATCGCTGGGCCCGGGGCGATTGGCAGCTCCTGCCTTGGATCGTCGGATTCTGGTCCAGTCAGAACCCTCAACGAGCGAGAGACCGGGTTCCGGCGATCGGTCGCTGGAAGATGCTCGACAACTTGCGCCGTTCGCTTTCGCCACCGGCCCT
>JAYUBY010000379.1:0-1960 GCA_043740635.1 Alphaproteobacteria bacterium | reverse complement strand
GGAAGCTGCGCGCGTTCGGGTCGAAGCCGGACACGAGCCCATTGATCGCGTCGCAGAGGCCGCCGGCTTTCGGGACCCAGAGCGGATGCGGCGCGCGTTCCTGCGGGCGTTCGGCCAGCCGCCGCAGGCTCTGAGGCGAGCCGCGCGGGCTTAACCCCTACGCCATCTTTGCCGCCAGCTCGTCCACCTGGCCCCGCACCAGCCCGCAGGCTGGCTAGGAAGGGTCAAGAGGGCAGATGCAGGCCGTCAAGACGCGGCGGTGTCGGTGGGTTGCGCCGCGCTCGCCGCTTCGGAGGCTTTAGAAAGGGCCGGAAGGGATTGGGAGGGCTTGGGGGGTGGCATGTTGGTTTCGGCAGACGCAAGACCCGTCGCGGTGACGGTCGCGTCGGCGGCTTTCTCCAGCAGCGCTGCGGCCACACGAAGGTTGCCGCCGGGCGCCATCGGTAGGCTCACGAAGACGGCACGCCGATCGACATCCGGACGCACCATCGGGGCATGCGGATTGAGGCGGTAGAAGACGTGTAGACCTACCTGGGCAACGCGCAGCATCTGCGGTCCCCAATAGGGCTGGACGGCGGTGGTGTGGAAGTGGGTCGCGCCGCCGATATCCGCCAGCACGACGCCGGAAAGCGACCGTTCGGCGATGAGGCGCGCGCGGTCCCAAGCATCGGCCTCCAAGCTGTGGCGCATCGAGCCGTCGCAAGCGAAGCTGAACTGGCAGCCGTGGCTGGCGGCGCCCTGGAAGACGACCCCGCAGACTGTCTTTGGGAAGAACGGGCTTTTCACCCGGTTCATCACGACCTGAGCTACCGCGGCCTGGCCGCGAGCGGTCTCGCCGCGAGCTTCGAAATAGACGGCTTGCGTCAGACAATCGAGTTGGCGGGCGCTTTCCAGCGACGAAACGCGATGGCCAACGGCGGCCCGATCGTCGAGCCGCGAGGGCCATGCCGGGGCGAGGTCCCGCTCACTGTCGGCGGCCAGTTGGTCATGCGCACGGGCCACGCGAAGCGCGGCCGGATCCATGCGATCCATTTCGCGCTGCAACATAGTTTCCGAGAGGCCGCCATGAGCAGCTTCCGCGATCCTGACGGCTCGAGTGTGGTCGGCAACGGCTTGCGACATCCCCGCCGAAAGATAACTGACGCCCAGGGCCAGGCCGATGCCGGAACCCATCAGTGCGGCGCTCAACAGCCCGCGCCGATCGGCGCGGGCCTGCGTTCCAGATGACAAAATAAGCGTGTCCTACACGACGAGGGCGAACTGCCCCCCGACATTGTCGCCACGGTCGCCCCTGCTCTTGCTGGCAGTGACCGCTGGCTGGCCAACCCCGGGACTCGATGGGGGTGGGCGACGGCAATTGGTAAAGCCTCTATGAACAAATTCGGTCGCCTTGGCAAGTCTATCTTGCAGTGCAGCATGAAACGCGCCGTCGACCGACAGCTGTTGAGCACTGATTTTTCGGTCGTTTCGGACACGATTCAACCGACGGGCGTGGCCTCTTTATTAATGGGCGGAACCCAAAGCGGCGCCGTCACGTTGTTCTTTGTGAAACCCCCCAAATAGGAGAATCACCATGCGCAAGACGCTTAGCTTGCTCGCCATTGCCGGCGCTTTCTTGGCGCTTGGTGCGTGCAGCACCACCACCGAACAGAAGGCCGCAACGGGCGCCGTCGCCGGCGCAGTCGTCGCGGGCCCTGTGGGCGCAGCGGTCGGCGGCGCGGCGGGCGCGGTGGCCGGTAAGGTCCAGGAAGAGTCTTCCAAGCCACACAGCTGATCGTCCAAATCTTGGCGGCCGCTAGGCTGGGTGCGGCAAGCCGACCTGCGCCAGATGGACCCGGCGCAGCCGCCAAGCTTCCAGGACGATCTGCAAAGCCATGATCGCCATGGCGACGCCAATGCCAAACTGCATGCCGCCGTCAAAGTTGATCTGCAGGCCCGACTGGGTGGGCGGCGACAGGTT
>JAYUBY010000378.1:0-26789 GCA_043740635.1 Alphaproteobacteria bacterium | reverse complement strand
AGCAGGGTCCCTGGACACCGGCTGCACCCGCCGACGCGGAAGCCCGCGGCCAATGGTGGGCGATGTTCTCAGATCCAGTCCTCGATGATCTGGAAGCGCGTGCCGAGACGGCAAACCCCAGTCTCGCCGCGGCCGTCGCGGCTTACGACCAGGCCCATGCACTCTCAGCCCAGGCGCGGGCTGGCCTGCTTCCTGAGATCGACGGAAATGCTACGGCGCAACGCACGCGCCGCTCCGAGAACGCCCCTCTGAGGGCAGGCGGACCGGACGAGTACAAGACCGATCAGCTCGGTGTGTCGATGGCCTATGAGGTCGATCTTTGGGGCCGGCTTCGCAACCTCTCGGCCGGGGCAGGTGACCGCGCACAGGCCAGCGCTGCCGACCTCAAGTCGATGCGACTTAGCCTGCAGGCCGACCTGGCCGACGACTATCTCACCCTGCGTGGCCTGGATGCTCAACTTCGATTGTTGGGCGTAACGGCCACAGCCTACGAGCGGGCCCTGGAGCTGACCCAGATCCTGCACGACGGGGGTAACGCCACCGGTCTGGACGTGGCGCGCGCCCAAACCCAACTCTCCACAATTAAGGCCCAGATCACCGACGTCGGCGCCCAGCGCGCCCTGATAGAATACGCTGTCGCCGCCCTGGTGGGCGAGAGCGCTTCGACCTTCAGCCTCGCCCCGGTCACGATCACCCTTCCACATCCGAAGGTGGCCGTGAGCGCCCCGTCGTTGCTGTTGCAGCGGCGTCCTGACATCGCCGCGGCCGAACGGCGAGCCGCAGCGGCCAACGCCGATGTTGGCGTCGCGCGGGCGGCCCAGTTTCCGGCGCTCATGCTCGACGGTTCGGCCGGGTGGCAAACGGCGGGCGGAATCAATCTGCTTCAGGCGCCCAACACCTTGTGGATGGTCGGCCCTCAACTTCTGGGCCCGATCTTCGATGGCGGCCGACGGCGGGCCGGCGTGCAGGCCAGTCGCGCTGCCTTCGATCAGGCCAGCGCCAACTATCGCGGCGTGGTTCTGAACGCCTTTCGCGACGTGGAAGACCAAATGGCGCTCGCCAACCGCCTGGCGGCCGAGGCTAAAGACCAGACGGACGCGGTCACCGCTGCGCGCCGCAGCGTCGAGCTAGCCAACATCCGTTATCGCCAGGGTGTAGCGACTTTCCTCGACGTGGTCACAGCCCAGACCGCCGCACTCGCGGCCGAGCAGGCTGAGATTCAGCTCAACACGCGGCGTCTGCAGGCCAGCGTGAACCTGACGCGAACCCTCGGCGGCGCTTGGAGCTAAGCCCTAACGGGTCGCGGGCTTCCATGGTTTGGGTGCGGTCGGTGGGTCCATGATGAAGCTCATCCGCGGCGTCCGGCTCGGCGTATATTCGTAAGCGTCGCCAGTTTCCTTACGGAGCATCGCAAGTCGCCCCGTCAACGTTGCGGTCAGCGCCTCGAAGCCCGGCTTTCCGTATTGATTGTGATCCTCGTTGGGATCGCTCTGCAGGTCGTAGAGTTCGTACTCCTGCGGTTCGGTGAAGAAGTGGATGAACTTGTAGCGGTCGGTCCGTACCCCCCGGTGCGGCCTCACGTTCTCGTAGGCCGGATACTCGTAATATTCGTAAAGCCAGTCTTTGCGCCAATCGGGGAGGGATTTGCCCATAGCCAGCGGCAGGAAGCTGCGACCCTGCATCGTGGCGGGGGCCGACAGGCCGGCGATGTCCAACAGAGTTTGGGCCGCATCGATATTCAGGACCATTTCCTTTCGCCTCTGGCCGGCGGCAATGGCCTTGGGATAGCGGATCATCATCGGGATGCGGATCGACGGCTCATACATCAGCCGCTTGTCGTAGAAGGTGTGCTCGCCCAGGAAGAAGCCATGATCTGAGCTCAGCATGATCGCAGTCTCGTCGAGTTTTCCCTTGGCCTTCAGAGCGGCCATGACCAGCCCCACATCCTCATCATTGGACTCAACGCCGACGTAGTGATCCTTGACCAGTTCCTCGAGCGAGCGCGGGTTGTCGACGAAGACCTCGGTGGTGCCGATCTTGTTCTCGGCCTCAGCCACTGCCCGCGGCTTGCCGGCGTAGTTGGTCAGATCCTCGTTGAAATTCTCCGGGACCGGGATTTTTACACCGTTGAACCGGTCCAGCATCCGCCGCGGCCGATAGAACGGCGAGTGCGGGCCGTAGAACCACAGGAACAGTGCGAAGGGCTTGTCGCCCCGCGTGTTGATCCATTCCACCGCTTTGTCGGTCAGGATGTCATCCACATAGGTGTCGTAGGTCTTCGCCGGAGAATACTTGCCGTCGCGGCCCTCGATGATGGTGGGGTGCAGGTAGTCCGCCTGGCCCAGGAATCCGAAATAGTAGTCCCAGCGGTGGTCGAGCAGCGCGCCGCCCACATGGCTCTTGCCAACGAAGGCCGTCTCGTAGCCGTGCTCCTTGAGGACGTCTGTGACCATGGTGTAGTTGCGCGGCACCCGACTCTGGTCGTTGGTCGTGGCGCCGGTCGTGTGGGAATAAGCGCCGGTCAGGAAGCTCGCGCGTGAGGGCAGGCACAAAGAGTTGGTGACGAAGGCATTGTCGAACCGCACGCCTTCGCGTCCGATGCGGTCCATATTCGGGGTCTTGAGGATGTGGTTGCCCACGCTGCTGAACTCATCGGACCGAAGACCCTCGCCCATGAAGAAGACGATGTTGGGTTTGTCGGATCTTTCCGCCGCCTTGGCCGAGGCTGTAACGGCGAGCGCCGTCGAAAGCCCGGCCACGACCGAGCGTCGATTGGGGGCGTCTTTGCGCATTGTGTTGCTCCCTGACCGGCGGCGATCTCGATTCAGTCCTCTGGTGGCGCGCGGCGTCTGGCGATCACTGCCATCAGCACCATGAGCGCTCCGAACAATGCCAGCGTCGAGCCCCATATGAGGTCGATATTGAGGCCGGCGGAGTGGGCTTCCAATACCGCCCGATCGCCCATCAGACCGAAGGCTCCAAGTATGCCTCCGATGGCGAGGAAGAGCAGGCCAATAGGCAGGCGAACGTCGAATGGCATTTCAGTCCCCTAACGGAAGATGATGTTCAGGGCAGTCACCCCGATCAGCATGATGACGCCCAGCACCACCGGACGGAGATACCATGGACCACTCTCGCCACCGATCTTCGGGGTCAGGGAATAGACGAGCCCGGCCAGGCTCTCGTCGGTCTTCGGCCGGGTCACCAGGCTGACGGCGATGGTGACGAAGAAGCAGGCGCTCCAGGCCCAGATGGCGGTCCAGAAGTTTTGCGCCATTTCGCTCGGATAGCTGTGTGTCACCGCGATCCAGCCACCCTTTATGCCCGCAATGTCGTCCATGGGCAGCGTCAGGCCATGGTGCAGGGCCGCTGTGGTGATGCCGGCTGCCAGGCCGATGAAAGCCCCGTGGCCCGTGGTGCGCTTCCAGAACATTCCCAGCAGGAACGTGGCGAAGACCGGGGCGTTTACGAACGCCAGAACCAGCTGCATCAGGTCCATGATGTTGTTGAACTGGCTGCACATATAGGCCGCAGCGACCGAGGCCACGATGCCCACCGCCGTCGTCAGCCGCCCGACGTGCAGATAGTGCCGATCGTCAGCGCCGGGCCGGATGTAGGCTTGGTAGATGTCGTAGGTGAAGACCGTGTTGAACGCCGTGACGTTGCCCGCCATCCCCGACATGAAGCTCGCCAGCAGCGCCGTCAGACCAAGACCGACCATTCCGGTCGGGAAGTAGCGCAGCAGCAGGTTCGGGGTCGCCAGGTCATAGTCCAGTTGCGGCTGGCCGCGCGCATCCAACATCGGCTTTCCGGAGGCAGAATCGATCTTGACCGGGATCACGCCAGGTTCGTGATGGACGATCGAGCCGACGGCCGCGGGCGGGGTCGCCTTGGTCGAGGCATGGTCTGGCGCTGAAGTCAGCGCGATGGCGATCAAACCCGGCAGGATAACGATGAAGGGGATGAACATCTTCACGCCCGCGGCGATCAGCGGTGTTCGTCGGGCTGCCGACATGGAGTTGGCCGCCATGGCCCGCTGGACCACGAGAAAATCGGTGCACCAGTAACCGAAGGACAGCACGAACCCGAGGCCCATGCTGAGGCCGAACCAGTCGACGCCCAGCCTGTTGGTGGTGGCGTGCGCCATGCCCGCCCAGGCATGGGTGTAGCTGGGCCCCAGCGTCGCCTGCAGGCCCTCCCAGCCACCGACCTGGCGAAGGCCGAGCCAGACCAGTGGCGCGAAGCCGGCGACGATCAGGAAGAACTGCAGGACCTCATTGTAGATCGCGCCGCGCAGGCCGCCCGCATAGATGTAGACCAGCACAACGATCGCCGAAGTCAGGATCGCGCCGTGGAAGATCCAGGCTTGCGGCAAACCGAGTTGGGCGAAAGGCGCGTCGAAGACGTGCAACGTCTGGATTAGCTTTGCGAGCGCGTACATCGAGACGCCCGAGGAGATGATGGTCATCACGCCAAACGAGATCGCGTTGAGTGCGCGGGTCTTCTCGTCGAACCGCATCCGCAGGTACTCAGGTCCCGAGCGGGCCTTCGAACCGTAGTAGAACGGCATCATGAAGACGCCGATGAACACCATCGCAGGGATGGCGCCGATCCAGTAGAAGTGGGCGGTCGAGATGCCGTACTTGGCGCCCGAGGCACCCATGCCGATGACTTCCTGCGCCCCTAGGTTCGCGGAGATGAAGGCCAGGCCGCAGACCCAGGCTGGGATCGCCCGTCCCGCCAGGAAGAAGTCGGAACCACTGCGCGTGCGTCGCGCCGAGACAATTCCGATACCCAGCACAAACGCCAGGTAAAGCGCCAGGATGATCCAGTCGACAGCGCCTAGGTGCATGTGGTCCCCCCGAAGGCCGCTCGCTGTTCGAGCGCGAGTCGGCGTCTCTATCGGAAGGTGGCGACCTTCACGCTGCCGCCGTCAAGCTTCAGCTGGGCGCAGAGATCGGTTTGGGGTTGTGCACCGTTGGCCGCGCAGCTCCTCGGAAGACGACAGGCATCGAACTGACGCCATGGTCGTCGGGAGTGGCCAGGAAGCCCTCCTTCACGAGCGCTTCGCCCAAGCTGCGGCGGGAGGTGAGCACCGCCAGGGGCGCAGCCATCAGCAGCGGCAGGACGATCGGGGCGAAGCAGACCGCCAGGTCGGGCCTGACGCAGAGCCCCGCGGCGAACGCGAGCCCGGCAGTCATCTGCCATCCCATGGCGCGGAAGGCGTCACGCCACGCAAGACCGGTCGCGTCGCGCTGCTGGGGCCGCCAGCCAACGTCGCGGCCGCGAAGAGTGAGGAACACCGCCTTGGTGTTTGACACCATGAGAATGGGTGCAAGGGCCGCCGACAACAGGACTTCCAGCGCCATGCTCTTCAGAACGGCGACGCCGCCGCCGAAGGCGCGGCGCTCGCCTGGGCGGCTCAGTACCAGGGCGCAACCCAGCAGCTTTGGCCCAATCAGCATCAAGCCAGAAAGCAGCGAGGTCAGCATGAACGGGGTCAGGCTTGGATGCAGGAAGTACCAGAATGAGGACCAGTCGACCGGATACCTCAGTTGAAGGACCAGTCCGATCACGAGGCCTGTGAACCAGAGCGGCGAGGAAAGATAAGCCATGGCTCCCATCGCCAGCTGAGCGCGGCTTATCGGGTGCAGGCCTTTAGCGCCGATTAGGCTCAGGTGCTGAAGGTTGCCCTGACACCAGCGATGATCCCGCTGGATGAAATCCAGAAGGGTCGGTGGGGTCTCTTCGCAGCTGCCGTCCAGCGCCGCTGTGACGTGAACCGCCCAGCCGGCGCGGCGCAGCAGCGCCGCCTCCACTACGTCGTGGCTAAGGACGTGGCCACCGAAAGGCTTCGCACCTGGCAGGATTGGCAGTCCGGCGCTTTCGGCGAAGGCGCGGGTCCGGACGATAGCGTTGTGACCCCAATAGCTCGCCTCGGAACCGGCCCACCAGGCGAGACCCGCGGCGGCGACGCGGCCGTACATCCGCACACCGAACTGGGACATACGCGCGTAAAGTGTCGACGCGCTGGTGATGGTGGGCGCGGTCTGGATAAGGCCGATGCCAGGATGCCTCTCCATGGCGTCCACCAGGCGCAGCAGCGTGTCGCCTGCCATGGTGCTGTCGGCGTCCAGCACGACCATGAAGTCGTAGGCGCCCCCGAACCGGCGGACCCACTCGGAGATATTGCCTGCCTTGCGCTCGAGGTTCTTCGGCCTGCGGCGAAGGAAGAGGCGGCTGTGCGCGCGCGGCTGTAACGACCGGAACGCGACCCGCTCGTCGAAGGCAACCTCGTCCTTCGTGGAGTCGCTCAGGACGAAGATGTCAAAGGCCGACGACGCGCCAAGGCGGGCCAAAGACGTATCGAGCGCGGCGAGCCGGCCGAACGCAGCGTCGGCGGCCTCATTGTAGAGCGGCATCAGCAACGCGGTGCGCGTGGTCGGTAGTGGCGGATGCGGAGCGAAGCCGAGGTCGTCCTGCTCGCGCGCTGTGCGGAGGACAAAATGACCGGCGAGCGCCGTGCAGAACCAGCAGGCGATTGCAGCCGCCAGGACGAGGAATACACCAAAGCCGACTGTCTCCAAGCCGTCGAGACCATTCCGGCCGAAGAGGATGTAGGGACCAATGGCGACGAGGATGGTCAAGACCAGGGCGCCGCCGAAGACAGCAAAGCGGCGCGCGGCGATATTCGCTGGCGATGTCGTAGGAGTCTCAACCTCTGCCATGAAGGTCTCGTCTAGCGGCTGCCGCGGCATCAGCAGCGGCGACTCCGGAGGCAGCGATGGCGCGTGCGCGACATCGGACCAGTGGCTCGATCTTTCGAAGCGAGTGGCCAGTTCGATCATAGGCTTCACGTCCCAAGCCCCTCGAATCGGGGCCTCCGCCAGTGTTGTTGCAATGCAGCATTCAGCTGATTCGCCGACAATCAATCACGAACTCGTGAATTGAGCAAAATCTTGCGAATCTGGGCGCTGTCTAGGCGGCTTTTGCCGCTTGAGTCTCGGGTCGCAGGCAACGATCCAGGGCTAAGGCTGCAACGCCCACCCAGCCGACCAAAATGATCGCATAACCTCGTTCCCACCATCCGACGTTGGCGTCGTTGACGAGGGCCGGGAAGACCAGGTGTTTGGTGAGAACTGTGAGGACTCCCATCGCCGCAAAGACCGAGAAAAGGAAGAGCTTCAGTCGTAGAAGTCCTGGCCGCGGCCACAGCCCCCAAAGCAGCAGCAGCGGTGCTAGCTGAATGCCTAGGGCGAGATTGATCGCCAGGTGCCTTGGGTCAGGCCAGTGGTAGATCGCCGCCTCGGCCATTCCGGCGCCTGCTAGGACAAAGACCGCTGTGGTCAGCCCGCCAGCCAGGCGGGCGCGGGTCAAAGCGATGATTGCCAAGCCGAACCCCACGCCCGCCAGAGCTGCCATTACGCCGGCGGCGAAGACGCCAGCATTAAAGATCCAGGGCAGGCCCGCCGAAGCGCCTCCAAGCTCGCTGAGATACTGCCGCGCGGGATTGAAGCCGGGGTAGGCAGCTATAGCGACAAGCGTCGCGGCCAGCGCCAGCAGCGGCGCGGCCACGCCGCAGGCAAGCAATCGTCGCGACAGGGACGTCACGTCGAGCAAGCGGCGCAGAGTGGAGACAGGAGACACAGGTCCATTGATCGGCAGATTTCCTGCGCAAGTCACCTGTCAGGTTTGGGCTGGGTTCGACCACAGCCTCTGGATCGAGACGACGGCAGCGCAAGCAGGCACCCATAAGTCAGGCGTGGCGCTCATACCACGGGCAACTTCGGTGAAGGCGGATCTGCTCTTGTCTTTGGCTTCGCCAGAATCGCCCACCGGAAGGCCAATACCGGAACACCGGCAGCCCGGCTTCTCAACCACTCCGGTCCGTCGTCGTGCGAGGCCGCCGTAACAGCTCCCTGGGACGGCGGCCTCAGATGCAAGGGCGATCCGCGATCCCTAGCCCCTAGCCCCTGGCCCTTGGAGGGCGTCTGGCCGCACCGACGCGGTGGCTCAGCATATGCAGTTCGTAGAGGTCGCTGCGGCTGAAGCGCAGATGTGGCTCGATCGCGTGGCGGCAGGCGCGGCCGATGTGGCGTCCCAGATCGTGCAATTCGCGAAACTGCCCACGCTCGACCTCGCCAACGGCCATGGGCGTGCCCCGTTCGTGGGCCAGCAGTAGCTCCTCGGCGCGCAGCACGAGGGTTAGCTGCAGGACGATCCACGCGTAGGCTTCGCTGGCGATGTTTTGCGGAAGGCGCTGGGTGAAGCTGGCGATCGCGCGTCCATCCTCGGTTTCGGCGAAGCGGCCGTCGCGGATGTCAGCCAGCATCTGGGCGTGGCTTTCGTGATCGTGCTCCAGCCAGTCATGTGCCGTGGCGCCACCCCTGGCGAACACCACAAGCAGCGTGAGCGGAATAATCACCATCGCTCCGGCCATTGCGAGCAACGGCTGATTGGGAAAGTGATTGAAGGTTGAGTGAATGGCCAACGCTACAAACAGCCCCGGCAAAAACACCCAGGGATACAGACGAGAGTGCCGACCCTGACGATGCGCCTGATGTTCAGAAATCTCGTGGGTGATGACCGCAAAAAGCGCCGTGGATCCGCCATGCATCACCGCCGCGCCAAAGCCGCGCACCAGCCACACCCCCAGGTTCGCTGTCGGGAAGATGGTCAGGAAGTAGCCGTTCTCCAGGACCGAGAATCCGGCGCCGACTGCGAAACCAGCAATCGCGGCGTCGAGCTTGAACCCGACGCGGTCGAAGGCGAACAGGCCCACGATGACGATGGCTTTGAGGCTCTCCTCAACCAGGGGGGCGATGTACCAGCTGTAGTTGTCGAACCGCATGGGCCAGCCGACCATCAGGTGCGAATTGGCCACATAGCTCAGCGCCGCCACCACCGCGCCTAGCAGTGCATATCCAATGACGCTGCCGGTGCTGACCAGGCGGAATACGTCAAGGCGCTCGAAAACTACGAGCAGGACAATTACGGGCGAGAGCGCGACAAGCAACTTCGCCAAAAGCATCGCTTCCATCAGAGGATCTTCAGCGAGACCATGGCCTCGTTCCCCTTATGTCGACCATTTTCAAATCCTGCAGCAACGCCGGCTGAGAGCACCATGGGCAAGCGCAGCGCAAACGTGAAGTTGAAGTCGATCTGTCCGCCGACAGTCTCCAGGGTCCTCCCTGTCTGGGAACCCGGATCGATCGCAAGAACCCCGGCGAAGAGCGCAGACCGCATCGAACTCAGAAAGAGACTGGGGCGTCCTATGTCAGAAAACCGCAATGGCGGAAGGTTCAGTTCCGCCATCGACTTTGCAAAGCTGTGGCCAGCTAGCCCGTCGATCTTGAAGCCCGGGAAGCTGTCATATTCGCGGTATCGCTTCACCTCGCCGTCATCGACATAGTTGTTGCCGAAGCCGCCGAAGTAGAAGTCCGAGAGCGGATTGGCCCTGGTCCCGCCGCCTGTTCCGGCAGCGTTGTAGAGCCACACTGAGGCGTGCTTGAACAGCAGCGGCGCACCGAAGTCGAACGTGCCGTAGACCTTGGGGAAAACCTCGCCCGAACCCAGATCCGCAGCGCTTATAAGCGACCAGCGCACCCCTTTTTCATAGTCGAGCGCGCCCAGGCTCTTGTCGGTCGCGGTGTAACGCAGGCCCACAAGGGTGGAGACCAGGTTCTTCGACGTTGTCGCAATATCCTGGGCCTGTGGCAGGGTGTCGAGCCCGCGGTAGGCGGCGAGGTCGGCCACGAAATCCAGCTGGTTAGGTGGGTCGTAGATCACCGCGTCTTTGTACCCCACCAACACCGCGTCACCTCGCCGGCTGCGATAGGTAGGTCCGAAGAGGTCGTAGAAATCTGCCCCGTTGTGCCAATAGCGGAGCCGCCATTTCAGTGTCTTGTACTCCAGGTTCACGTGGAGCCGTTCACGGGCGGGGAGGTCTGTTGCAGGGGAATAGGCGACGGTCGCCAGGACCTGGTGGAACTGCAGCGGATCTTCAAAGATCGCATGGGCGCCGGCGGCGACGTCGCCGCGGTAGCCTTCGACGATCGGGTAGATCGAGGCGAGTTTCATCTCCTTGTTCGGAACGTACTTGCCCCGCTCGACGATCAAGCTCTCAAGGGGCACACTGGCCGGAGAGCCTACCGCCCACTCCTTCACGATCGGGTGCTTGGCGGCAATCTCGGCGCCCAGGAATTTGATGCTGCCCAGGTCCTGCAACGGGACGGGGTCGATCAGCACCGGGGCGAAGCCCGCGCCGGTGTATTCATAAACGATCAGCTTGCCGTCGGACCGAGGTATCGGTCGGAAGAAACCGGTGGAGGCGTTGGAGACGGCCTCCACCTTTCCCGTTGCGATCTCGTAGCGATAGATGTTCGAGACCCCGGTGTAATAGCTTGAACCGAACAGGTACTTGCCGTCTGGCGAGAATACGAACCCCTCCGGCGTCGAGCCGCCGAGCTTGAACTGCGCCATCGGGTGGAGTGGCCCAGAATCCAACTCGTCGATCTTGTAGATGCGGACCGACTGCTGGCCGTTGACCTCGCCAACGGAGGCAGAAAGCAGAGCCCCATCCGGCGAGATATCCAGATCAAAGGGGATCTCGCCGTAGTCGAAGGTATGGACCTGTGACCAGCCGGCGTAGGGCGCGTCGAGTTTGACCAGGGTCACCAGACCGTTCAGGTGGCGCAGGCCCCACATGGCCTTGTCCCGCGGATTGATGACAATGTCGCCGATCCGCGCGTCGCGAAGCAGCATACGGCTCTTGCCGCTGGCGATGTCCACCATCATCAAATCGCGGAAGGCGTAGTTGTCCGCGGTATAGTAGGCCTTGTTTGCCTCGGGGTCGTAGGCGAGCGAGGTGACCCGATAGAGCATCGCTCCCTTGATATCGACGAGCCGGCGAATTCGCCCGTCGTCGAGCGAAAGGACGCCGACGTTGGAGATCACCCCGGGTGACCGGAACGCGCCCACCAGACCCCTGCCGCCTGTCGCCAAGAAGGCCCGTGAGATCGATCCGATGCCCTCCTTCGCCAACGGCGTCGTGGGCGTGGCGGGAAAGGCCTGCACCTGAGCTAGGTTCGCAGTCTGGAATTTGTGCTCCCAGGCGATCCAGTCCTGCCAGGCGGCGTCCAGCGGCTTGCCAAACACTCGCTCGAACTGAACGGAATAGTAGCCTGCCGAGCCCTCATCGCGCCGCAGCCAAGCGATGACCTTCTCCGGTCCGTAGGTCAGCGCGAGGTAGGAAAAGAACCGCGTCCCATAGAGGTAGTCGTTAACCCCTACCTGGAAGTCGATGGCCGTGCCTTCCGCCTCCAGCCCAAGCGGTGAATAGAACTGAGCGCCATCGCGGACCTTGGCGCGGAATACCATTTCGTCGTAGCCGCCCTGGGCCCGGCCGTAGCCGCCGGCCATCCAGGTCTCCATGAACACGGCCGAGCCTTCCAGATACCAGCGCGGCGAGTTCACGCGTGGCGTAGCCAAGAAGTTGTAGAGGATGGATTCAGGGTGCTCCTGGATTGGCGCCGGCTTGCCGTGGAAGAGCCGTCGCCAGCGGGCGTCATCCTCGTTCCAGACGTCCATTGTCGCCACGTGCACCGGCTCATGATTGAGCAGGGCGAAGAACCGCTCGCCTGCGCTGAACGTCTCGAAGGTCTGAGGAATCGGGGCGACATCCAGCAGGATGGCGTTGTTGGGCGAGGCTCTGGCCGCGGCGTTTCCGTAGTCGGAAAAATCCTTAAGCAGGACGGTCGTCCTATCCCAAGGTGTCCAGCCGAACAACTTGCGCTGGAAGGCGAGGGAATGCTCGAAGGCACGTGCGATATAGGGCGTCAGGTAGGTCTGCGCCGGGTCGAAATAGAGCAGGGCCAGATCGGCGGTCTTGATCGCCGATAGGTCGATCCCGGCGGCGTTGGGCGCTCGGACACGCGCCGGCCGCTCGACAATCGTTACGGGCGCCTTCTCAGCCGCCGGCGTCGGATCGACAGGCGCGAGCGCCGAGGGCTGGGCCTGTTGCCCCGCGGCCGACTGCGCGATCGCCCACCAAGCCACGACGCTGAGGCCAGACAGCCAGACTCTGCACGCCATACGCCCCCGAACGCCCCCGTACTCTTGGTCCCAGATCTACGCGTGCGCGTCGCAACTACCTTAGTTGGCGCGGATTTGGGCCGAAAAGTGCTGATCGCCCAACATGGCGCTGAAGGCAGCGCTAGACGCAAGTGAAGCGAAGGCTTGCTGATGGGACATTACCTGCATCGCTTGGACATTGCTGGCCAACGCCGACATCGCCTTAGAGTCCGACGCTAGCGCCGCGAAGGCTTGGCTCTGTTGGGCCATGAGCGCGAACGCCTGTGGGTAGGCCGCCATCACACTGAAGGCCTGTGCATTGGCGCTTGCCACGCTAGCGTTGGCGACGGCCGAGACCTGCGAGGCCGCTGCGGCGGCGGATTGGAAGGCCTGTGCTTGCAGGGCCATCGAGGCCAGCCCCTGGGCGTTGGTCGCCATCTGATGGAACGATGACGCGTTCGCGGCCATGGCGTCGAACGCCGCGGCGTCGGCGGCCATGTTCTGGAAGGCCTGGGTGTTGGTCGCTAGCAATCGAAACGCCTGGGCGTTGGCGGCTATAGCGGCGAACGCCTGGCTGTCGGCCCGCAGCGCCGCCATGGCCTTGGCGTCATTGGCCAGAAGCCGGAACGCGGCTGGCGCCGCGGCCATGCCCTGGAACGCCTGGGGCGCGGAGGCCGCCATGGCGAAGGCGTTGACGTCATTGGCGAAGTTGGCGAAAGCCTTGGGATCGGCCGCTATGGCCTGGAACGCCGCTGGATAGCGCGACAGGGCGGCGAAGGCCACGCCATGGTCTGCCATAGCCGCCATCGCGGCTGGCTGCTGCGCCATGTTCGCAAAGGCGCTTGAGTGGTCGGCGAGGGCCGCCAGGGACTGAGCGGATACGGCCTGTGTCACTCCTGAAGCGGCAGTCTGGGCTTGGGCGGCGCTGGCGGCCATGGCCTGCAGCGCAGAGGCGTTAGTCGCCAGCTGACGGAACGCCTGTGCGTTTGCCCCTATGGCCAAGAGCACCTTAGCGCCGTTCGCGGTGCTGAACGCCGAGGTCTGGTTCGCCAAGTTGCGGAAAGCCGCAGCGTTTGCCGCAAGCGCGTCGAACATCTGCGCATCGGCCGAGATCGCCGCCATCGCCTTGCTGTCGCTGGCTAGGGCCTGGAAGGCTGACGCTTGCGACGACATGGCGGCGAAGGAGGCCGGGTTAGCCGCAGCATTTGCGAAGGCCTTGGGATCAGCTGAGAATGACCGGAACGCGCCGGCGTTGGCGGTCAGCGCCTCGAAGGCCTGAAGATGATTGGCCAGCGCCGAGAACGCCTGAGCGTGGGACGCAATAGCCGCGAATGCCGCCGGCTGGGCGGCCAGGATCTGGAAGGCGGCCGAATTGCTGACCATTACCGCGAACACCTGGGCGTTGCTGGCCTGGGCGGCGGGCGTGAGGTTGGCATAGGCCTGAGCGACCGCCGCCAGTTTTGCGAAGGCCGCTTGGTCTTTAGCGAGCGTTGCGAAGGCTGCCGGGTTCTGCGCCATGGCGGCTACCGCCTTGGGGTTTTGTTGCGCCAGAGCCATGAAAGCCGGATTTGTCGCCAGCTGCCGGAAGCTCGCGTCCCTGACCATCAACTCGAAAGCGTCGGTCTGCATAAGCGTGGGAATGGTTGTATCGCCGAGCGCGACGTCTGTCCCGGAAACCTGATTGACCTGATAGCGCTCCGCCGGCGCGATAGTCCCGGAGGTTATACCGCCCTGTGGTGGGTAGACTCGTCCGAGGCTGTAAGCGGCGGCGGCTGCGGCTAGGACCGCAGCACCCGCGACGACGATCTTGGTATTGTTGGAAACACGCGCGTTCATGTGAGGCCTCCAGTGTGGCGAAGCTCCGCGAGCAGATGGCGTGTGACATGCTACGTTAACTGGTTAATGGCCGTGCAGTTTATTACGCCGAATTCGTGACCGCGGCGCGTTCACCGGACGCTGACTACCGGGATTTGGGCCAGTCCAGCTAAACACTAGATTTTAATCGCGCTCGGCGTTTGGCAATCGCCGACCCGATGGGCGCTGCTGGCGGAGGCAGATTGACAGGTTGCCGTGCCTTCTTGTCACTCGCTAAGTACATAAGTGACCGTCGGCCGGGCATGAAGAAATAGCCTCCGCCCCGGACCCGGACAAAGTCGGGGAGGCCGCGCAGCTGGACCGGGCCCTGGCGCGTCGGGATCGTGTAGACGCCCGTTCCCGAATTGTGCCCGATGAAAGGATCACGCTCGTTTTGGAGGTCATGGAAGGTCGCGCCCAGTACCCAGGTCTGTTGCAGGAACTCGAACTGCCGCTCGATGTCCGCATTGAGACACAGAAACATCATCCCGGGGTTCCCGCTCTTCGGTGAGGGATAGGGCCGGCCGACCCGAAGGATGCGGTGTCGGTTGCTCAACGTCAGCTGATTGCTGGAATCCATATCGATGCTGTCGCGGGGATTTGCGCGGCGGATATGGGCGCCGAACGGGCAGGCGAAACCCTGCGGGTCCTCCCGGACATAATCGAAGTCGTTGTCGATGCTGTGGCCAGAGTCCGGATAGGGATTGCGCACAAGCGAATGACCGGTGTGCCAGCGTCCCAGCATCTTGGCCTCTAGAAGTGTCTGCAGGGAGCTCGTGTCCTGGCCCGCGAACGGACATCCGACTTCACCTGATAGGAGCGAGGCTTGGGAGGCATTGAAGTCGTGGAAGGCCTTGACGTCCTGCTCAAGGTGTCGAGCTGCCAAAAAAGTCCCGTTGAGACCGAAATCGCGTTGGCCGCTTGATCCTCCGCCCTGAATGGAGGCGGGCACGCCGGTGGTCTCTGCGCCATACTCGGCGAGCAGGCCATTCGGATCGTTCTTCGCCGACACTGTGGGCGTCGGCGGGATGTAGCCGCGGTTGTCGGGATAACCAAAAAGGAATTCGCCGGCCTCGACGATCTGGCCTGCGTTGCTCGCCATCCGGGCCCGCGGGGAATCTCGCAGGATCGGCTGCGACATGCCGTCCGCAAAGCCGAACGGTTCGTGCACCTGAGCGCTGGGGTCGGTTGGGCGATCAGCCAAGGGCTGAGTGAACACGATCGCACCGCCATGCTTGGCGAGGCCGTCTCGAACCAACTTGATAGTTTGGGCAAGCCGCTGCGGCTTGGTTTCGTACAGGACCAGGAGGGCATCGGTTTCCTCGACCTTGCCCCAAAGCCAGTGCTCCGGCGCGTGGATGCCAAGGTCGCCCAAGGCCTGCGAACGCCCAGGCGCGGTCATGCCGTTCTGGAACGCGACCGGGAAGGTCGCCAAGTCTGTCTCCGCGACGTCCAAGCGCGTCAAGCCATGCGCGCTGAAGGCGATCGACGCCGCACGTTCGTCACGGCCCGCCTCTCCAAAAGTGATGCTAGGCGCAACCTCGCGTAGCCATGCTTGCGCCTTCGCCGCCACACCGGGAAGCCGAATAACCAGGCAGGTGGAATAGCGCATCCTCTTTAGGCCCCCGAGCACCAGGGTCGGGATTTCCTGCTTCTCCAGCATGAAGGGCGGGCGCGGTTCGGATCCGAAAAGACTAATCCAGTCTTCCGCCTCCGCCGTCGTGCGTGCGCCGGAAATCCCCTGGCGGATCGCCGCGTTGCGCCGGATGCGGTTCATCTTCAGTTCGGGGTAGGCTGAGTACCAGAAGGACACCGGATATTGCTGGCGTCGCGCCCAGCGGCGGAACTGATCTCCGTCCGCAGCGCCGCCCATAATCAGGAACGAGGTGCGCGGAAATCCGATCGTATTGCTCCAGATCGCCGTCAGACCGTCGCCTGCCTTTTCGATGAAATCTTCGATATAACTCTCCCAGCCGTCGCTGAAGTTCGACCAGAACATCAACTTGTCGGTTCCGGGAATCAGCGCCCAACGAGCGAAGTGGATCACGCCAATCTCACGAAGGTAGCCGGGTCGGAAGAGGTGGGCGATGTCCTGCACGGCGATCGCGAAGGCGAGCTTCAGCACCACGCGGCGGAAGAGGCCGGGCTTCACGACGGACACGGCCGCCAGCAGGTTCTGAGCTCCCGTGTTCTCGTGGCGCAGGATCGCCTCGACCTTGGCCGCGTTTGGGTTGCTGTCGTCGACCGGGTCAGTCGTCTCGAGGTAGCGAAGGTGGCGGACAACGAGGATCGCACCCAAGATTGCGAGCAGCGCCGATAGACCCAACGCCGGCCAAATGCCGAGCCACCAAAAAAGTCCGATGGGCACGATCAGCAGCGGCCAGCAGAACTTCACCAATGCAATCAGCGCCATCCAGATCCGGGCGGGAATCGTGGTCGCGCCGCCGGGGTTCAGGAAGGGCGCCGGCGCAGCAGTGAAGGCCCATTTCTGGTCTTGAGCCCAAAGCTTCTCGCGAACCTTGTCGAGCTTCAGTGGGGCTGGAAGGTCCGCGCGCAGGACGTCCTGCATCGTCGCCATGATGTCGTTGGCCAGGCCCGCCTCTTGGTGAATCCGCGAGATAGAGAAATCCGGCGCACCAGCAAAACCGACGCCGGTGGTTTGCAGCAATCCAGGACCCAAGGTGAGTTCGTAGCGGCCGAGGAACTTGGTGATCGGCTTGGCGTCGGGGTTCAGGCCGGCGACCTCGAGCGCCCGCTCGATCGTCGAGCCGACGGCATTGCAGACGCTGGCGAGCGCATCGTCCGGCCCACCGTCCGCGCTCATCTCAAGGAAAAAATGGGCCGTCCCAGGCGCGGTGTCGGCGACCGCGCTCAGGCTCATGAAATGGATGACCCCCGTGGCGTCTAAAGCTTCACGCGGGCCGGCCAAAGCCGGGTTCCCGAGCTCGTCGAGGACCTTTTGGACCGCCGTCGCCTTCTCCGTTGGGAAGGGAACCGCGATTGTGACGAAGCTATGGGTCATCGTGTCTTTACGATCCGTAGGTCACGTGGAGATGCTCGTAGAAGAGCCCGAAGTAGCCAGGTTGGCCTCGCTTGCCGGCCACGCGGCGTATGTTTCCTCGAAGCAGCAGTGGCTTCATCGTTTGCGTGATCTGGACGATCGCGATGCGAAATCCGACACACCAGTGCTGTCCCCAGCCAAAGCGCATCGTGTCGGCGACTGAGCGGTTTGGGTTGAAGGCGTTGGGATCGTTCACCCGCCGGGGGTCGAACGAAGCCGACTGGGTCGCCACCATCAGGAGTGCGCCCTTGAGCACCTTTGTGGCGTGGTTGGTCCCAGCCGCGATGACCGTGTCGCGCGCCACGTGTCGGAACGGGCCTGGGTTGATGGGCGCGAAGCGAAGCACTTCGAAGAGAACGCGGCCCAGATAATCGTCGTCGCCGCTTTGAGCCGCCTCTTCTGCCAGCGCCATCATCTCCGGGTGCTCCAGCAGGTATTCCATAATCTGGCCGCTTGCCCGGTTGTTCGTCGGAATGAAGCCCAGAATGAACCCATCGATGGTCGCCCTGACCACGCCATCGGTCATCAGCTTGGGCTCGTCCTTCTGGGCAGCAATCATCCGCCCGAGAATGGTCCTGTCATCTGGGGGAGACAGCTTCGCACGCGCAATCGTCGCGTCCAGCAACGGCCCGACATGCGCAGCGCCAGCCCTCGCAGAGTCATCAACGAAGGTAGGGCCTCCCAAAAGGTTGAATGAGTCGTAGTTCATGGCGAGGAGCCACAGGGGGAAGTCCGGATCGTCCGTTGAGACGCCGTAGTAGGACGCCACGATCTCAGTTGGCACCTGGGTCAAGAGGCCTGCCATGCAGTCGATGACGCCATCGCCAGCCGCGACCAAGGCCTCGGCGCGGCGTGCGGCATAGGCGCCGATCGCCGGAATGTCCTCAAGCCGAAAGACCTTCATCATGAGGGCGTGGATGGCGCGATATTCCGCGTTGTCCTCCATACCCAGGATGAAATTGATCCCTTGTGGGTCCAGCTCCTCAAACTTCGGTCCGAACGGCACCGGAAAGTCGGAATTGCGACTGAGGACTTCCATCACGTCGTCGTAGCGGGAGATCAGCCAGAACTTCCCAAGGTTCGCGACGGGCCAGAAGTGCCGAAAGAAGGAGGCGAGCAGCCGCGGATCCTTGAACACCATCATCATCAGCTTGGTGGACAAACTCACCTTGCGCATCTTGCGCGCCAGGCGATCGAAGGTTCCTGGAGCAGGGGCTGCGGCCGGCTTTCCCGGACGAATCAGGACTTCGGACATTGGGGTTCAGGGCTCCGCCGCGACGGGCTCGTCGCAGCTCTTGAGAAGTTTTCGGCCCCGCTCGAGGAGCGGGACGATCTCGTCGTCCTCGAAGGTCGACAGGGCTTGCGCCAGGATCTTCCGTGCCTCCGACGTCCGGCCATCGCGCATTAGAATTTTCGCGATCTCGCAGGCGATTTCGACTTCGCACAGCGTGGCTCGTTGCGAGAGCGTGATGGCAAGCGCCCGCCTCAGATCAGCTTCCGCAGCAGCGGATTTGCCAAGCACCATCCAGGTCCGCGAACGTCGCATGAGGATGGTCGATTCGTCCCAACGCGCTCCCGAACGATCCACCCATTCGAGCGCTTCTTCGAAGACCGGCAAGGCCTCTCGCGCCTGGCCCGACAGGGTCATCAATTCGCCTTCGCGTGCCAGATATCCCGGCATGAACAGGTAGTTGCCGGTGGCCTTCTGGAAGCCCACCGCGGCGCGGATCAACTCCAGTCCGCGTTCCAGCTGCCCCGCGTAACCCACAAGGGTCGCGAGGTAGGCGCCACCGATGCATTTGAAATAGGCCACGTCGTGCTCGACGGCGTAGGCGTAGGTCTGCTCCAGTAGGCCCCGAGCACGGTCCGCATCGCCCACGCTGTCGGTGTAAGCCCCCTCCGTGAAAATGCATTGGACGATCATCAGATGATGACCGGACGCGCGTGCTCCTTCCAAGGAAGCCTCCACCTCGCGACGTGCGGCCTCCAGCTGCCCGCTGAAGGTCAGGCAGTAGGACGCGTAGCAGTGCAATGTGATCGGGCCCGGGTCATGCACGAGGAACGCACCAGCGTCCCACTGACCGGCATGCCAAGCGACAAGCGATTCCCGCATATCCTCAACGCCTTCGTAGAACCGGCCGAAGAAGAAGTTCAGCAGCTCCCGCGACCGCAGGCCCACGAACCGCCACGCGGGATTGTTCTCCCGGTCGCCGGTCACGATCATCGCCTCGGCGGTCTTCAGCGCATCCGCCAAATCGAGGTGGTGCATGTAACGCGTGAACACGCCATATTCGACCACCATCCGGTGAGGCGAGGCGGGCACTTTCTCGCAGAGTTCCAGGGCCCTCGCAAAAGCTTGGGACGTTGGCTCCGCGCCATGGCCAGCGGTCACCATGAGCGCGTTTCCCGCCAGGACCTGCAGGTCCAGCTCCGTCTGGCAGCGGGCCTCGTCTTCAGGCAGTCGTTCGGCTTCGGCAATGCCGCGGCGAGCCTGGGTCAGGGCTTCGCCAGTCGCAAAGCGGTTCATCGTGTAGCGTGCCGCGCGCAACCACCAGGCCGAGGCCTTGCGAGCGTCACCAGCCTCCGACCAGTGCGTCGCCAGGAGGGCTGCCTGTTCCTCGAGCCGCTCGGTGTGGTCCTGCTCGATCGCCTCGGCGACGGCGGCGTGAACCTGGCGTCGCCGGCCGCGTAGCTGGCTGCTCAGCGCGACCTCCTGCGTCAACGGGTGGCGGAAGGCGTATTCAGCGACAGGCCAGATCGATGTTTCAAAGATGAACTCCGCGCTCTGGAGCGCGCTCAGCGCCTCTTTCAACGCCTCCGGCGAAAGTCCGGCCACCTTGTCTAGGAGGGGTTCGGCAAAATCCTTGCCAATGACGGCGGCTACCTGCAGAAGCCGCTTGTCTCGTTTGTCGAGGCGATCGATGCGGGCTGCCAGTACGGCTTGAACCGTGCTGGGCACTTCTAAGTGTTCGACGGGGGTGACCAGCCGGCGTGCGCCCCGAGGCCCTTGCAGATGGCCCGTTTCGACCAGGGTCTGGATGATTTCTTCAACGAAGAATGGGTTCCCGCCGGTCCGCTCGTAGATTGGGTGGGCGAGTGTGCCGACCGAGGGATCTTCGCCGAGCAGCTCGCCCAACATGTCGACGACGGCGTCCTCGTCCAACGGATTGAGCGGTATCTGTCGGTACCAGGACTTGCCCATCCAACTCGCGTGGAACTCTGGTCGGAAGTTCAGCAGCAACAGGCTTCGAGCACCGCGGCCATCGGCGACTTCATCAAGGAACTCGACGCTGGCCGCGTCGATCCAATGTAGGTCCTCGATCATCGTGACGATCGGCTGCTTCTGGCTCAGGCGAAACACGAGCTGGCGAACCGCGCCGATGATCTGGCCCCGTCGCGCAGCGGGCGAAAGAGACGGCGCAGGACGATCGGGGTCGGGCACGCCAAGGAAATCAAACACCAGTGGGAGGGCTGCCGCGAATGCGGGATCCAGCCCCAGCATCCGCGCCTCAATCTGCTCTCGCGCTGTAGCCGGATCAGTTAGAGCGCTAACCCCGAGATAGGCGCGAAACAGCTCCAACACGGGTAGGAAGGGAATGTTGCGTCCGTGGGCAACAGCGCGCGCTTCATAGACCTGCATGCCCTGCGCGCGGCAATGCTGCAGGAACTCGAAGCATAGCCGGCTCTTGCCGGTTCCCGCCTCTGCCACGATGCCGATCACCTGCCCCTGGGCGGCCCTAATCTGCTCGAGCGCGGTCTCGAGCGCCTGCAGGTCGCTCGCCCGGCCGACGAAACGCGAGAGGCCGCGCGCACGGGAAACGTCCAGGCGCGTTCGGGCTGAGCCGAGGCCGGCAAGTCGATAAATCCGTAAAGGCGCCGAGCCACCAAACGCTGGCGCGTCAACAAGATCATCCAGCTTCATATAGCCTTCGACGAGCGCGGCCGAAGCGGCGCTGAGGAGGCAGCTGCCGGGCTCCGCCAAGGCCTGCATCCGTTGCGCGACGGCGACAGGTTTGCCCTCGGCGGCATAGTCCTTCCGCACATTGTCGCCGACCATGCCGACAATGACCTCACCCGAATTGAGGCCCATGCGCGTCGCTATCTCTAGCCCCTGTGTTCGCTTTAGGTTCTCCGAAAACTGATCAACCTTTTCCTTCAAGTGCAGAGCGGCAAAACAGGCCCGCTGAGCATGGTCCTCCTGCGCCGTCGGAGCGCCAAACAGCGCCACTACGCCAGCCGATGTAACCTTTTCGACGAAACCCTCGAATGCCTCGACCCCGTCGGCCAGCATCGCTAGCAATTGCCGTCGAAGCTCGGACGCCGCCTCCTCGCCAAGGGTCGAGCTAAGTTCGCTGAAGCCATCGACTTCGGCGAATAGGACCGTCACCTGCCGATGTTCGTTTTCAGGGGCTGGCAGCGGTTGGTCGTCGGAAACGCTGACTGCCGTCGGGCTGGCAAAGGAAAGCCGAAGTGCCTCGGCCACCTTGGCGGCAATCTCATCCTGGAGCGCGAAGAGGTCCGTCGCGTCGCGATCGTACCGATCGCTCCAGACCACTTCACCCGTGGCCGCGATCGTCAGTTCGGCGGCGATCCGCACCCGAGGACCGGCGCTGCGCACAGTCCCGTCGAGCACGTGGCTGGCTTTGAGCGACTTGGCGGCGTCTGCCTTCTGAGCGCCCCGGAACCGGAAGCTGGCAGATCTCCCGATCACCTTGAGACCGACCCCTTTCCCTAGAGCGCCAATGATCTCTTCGCTCACGCCGTCAGAGAACGCCGCCATAGCGGCGTCGCTGGAGAGGTTGTCGAAGGGCAACACCGCCAGGATCGGCTCGGCGGCGACGACGGAAGCTGCGGCGACGGTAACGCCAGGCGTAGCTATGACCCCCGTCAGTTCGGCGACGCTGGCGAGCACCTTTCGCCAGCCAGGGGTGTCAACATCACCGGACCAACCGACAAGATCCTGACATTGGATCTGGTCGAACGGCATTGGCAGCGCGGTGCTCTCAACCCGTAACTGAACGAGTTTTCGGTCGTTGCGGGCGCGGTCTGCTTCGGAACGCACCCACTCCGAAGCCGCGGCGTCCAAGGACCAAATCACCATTACCGCGCGTGCAGCGGCGATCTGCTCGGCGATGACATCGGCATAGGCGCGATGGGTCGGCAGCTCTTCGTCGATCCAGACGCTGTATCCGGAAGACCGAAGCGCCTCGGCCGCAGCGTGCGCCTGGCCAGCCGTCGACCTCGCGTAGGAGATGAATATGTCTGCCACACTACTGCACCCGCCGGTACAATATAGCTAACGTCGGTCTCGAGGAGATAGCAAGTCGCCAGCCGGCAACCCGGGGTTACGTACCCTGGCCGTCCGTCTGGTCAGCAGCTTGAGATAAAGTCATCGCCGTCTGAATTGGAGGTCTAGCAGGCTGTTGAAGAAGTCCGTAGCGGCGCAGCACTCGGCATGATTCACTCCTTCGCGCGAAGCTTGAGGGCTGGAGATGCGCGGGTCTGATGAGCTGACGGGGTCCTTGTTCTCGTACGTGGACCTGGAAGCGCGGGTTCGCCGGGGCCATCCGCTGCGGCCGACGCCGAGGCGATTTGCGAGGCGGCGCAACGGCCGACCATGCGGTTCGGGCCGGTGAAGAGCCAGGCGCAGCAGGCCAGCGACGCCGTGTTCCGGGCGCGCGACCTGCTGGTGCGCCAGAGAACCCAGTGCATCAACGCCATCCGGGGCCATCTGGCCGAGTACGGCTGGGTCGCGCCCCAGGGCGTCTGCTACGTCGAGCGGCTGATGCGGCGCGTGGACGATCCGGCCGAGGACCTGCCTGAGGCGGCGCGGACCATCTTGAAGGTGCTGGCTGAGATGCTGCGGGTCCTGGACGAGCAGATCGTGGTGCTCGACGCCGAGATCGGCAGGCGGGCGAAGGAAGATCCCGTGGCGCGGCGGCTGATGACCATCCCCGGGGTCGGCCCGGCGACCGCAGCCGCGATCGTGGCGCTGGCGGCGGAGGCATTCAGACGCGGACGAGACTTCGCGGCCTGGGTCGGGCTCACGCCGCTGCAGAAGTCCACCGGCGGCAAGCAGAAGCTTGGACGGATCACCAAGATGGGCCAGCGAACGCTGCGACGATTTTTGGTGATCGGGGCCAGCGCCGTGATCAAGCAGGCGCTGCTGCGCGGCGCACCGGCCGGCTCATCGCTAGGTCAGATGCTGGCGAGGAAGCCCAGGATGCTGGTGGCCGTGGCCCTGGCGAACAAGAAGGCCCGGATCGTCTGGGCGCTCATGGCCAGGGGCGGGACTTATCGGGCTCCGGGCGCGGCGGCGTAAAGCTCAGCGGCGGCCGCGAGGCGTCGAGGCGTAGGACGGACGACGGAGGGTATGGCGCACAGTCGGCGAGACGGGATCGGGAAAACCAGGGCTTTCCACCGTGCCTTCGAGCACGTTTTGGGTGATTTGGACCCGGTCCGCGAACTCCCATACAGGCCAGCACAGCCAAGGCAGCGCACCACAGGCCGGACAGATGGCAGCATCCGACTACGAGCCAGAAACCTTCAAAATCCGACTTGCGCCGAAGGGGGCGTTTACTGATGGAAAGCGGTCCAATCGATCTGAGCCCGAACACCAACTCCAAATATGACAACGCCGCCGATCCGAAGACCGGCGACGCCGCAAGGTCCGCCGTCGTGTTTAAGCCGTCGCCGCAGCGCGGCGGGTACGGCACAGGGTCGTACCGACGCCGCCGAGGCCCATGATCATGAGCGCCCAGGTCGCAGGCTCAGACACGCCGCCACCCATGTTGCCGTAGAGCCCGACCGCGACGCCGCCAAGCTGGACGCCGTTGCCGGAATTTTCGTAGCCGAACGCCCAGGTGACGCCGCCATCATTGGTTTCGGCCGCACCGGTGGGATCAGTGCCCTGCCCGAGATAGGTGCCAAGCGTCGGCGAAACGGCCTGCAGGGCGAAATAGTAGGTTCCCGGGCCGAAGGCGACCGAACCCACGCTGAAGAAATTCTGTGTGACGTTATAGCCGGAGATGCTGCCGAGCGAGGCTGCCTGATCTCCGCGCCGGGGAGTGACTCTTTAGATTTCGGCCGACTTAACCTGACAGGCCCGCGAAGGCTGCCTTCCATACTAACGCCCTGCCCACCGGTTAATTCATGCTCCGCTCACCCAGGCGAGCGGGTTTTTCCTCAGCCTCTAGCGCCGTTTACAAGCTGTCTACAGGCCGACTTGACCCCACCTGCTATCAGCGCCCCTGAGCCCAGTTTCGGGCCGAGAGGGAGAGTTCGCGCGTGTCGGTCTTCATCTCATGTTTCGCCGCATCGCCGGCGTCCAGCCCGGCCCAGCGGGTCGGCGATCGGCGCAAGATTTCGCTGATTCTCTCGGCCCTGCTGGCGGGGGTGTGCCTGACGGCAACCTCGGCAGACGCCGGGACGGTGGTCCCCGCCGCCCAGGGGACCATCTACGCCGACGACGCCTCCAGCAACAGTTTCGGCGCCGTCCACGACAAGAACTGCGTCCCCGACTTCGGCTGCTGGGACGCGACGGCGACCACCAGCACGAACCTCGTGGCCACCGCCACGGCGTCGGCCACCGACCAGGCCGCGGCGATAGCCAGCGGCTTGGTGAGCTACGCCTTCGTGGTCAATGGGCCGGCCGATGTCGTCGTGCCGCTGACGATCAGGGGCTTTGTCTCCGCGGCAACGTCCGGCGTACGGGCCGAGGCCCATGCGGTCATCACCTATTCGGGGCGCAGCTTCACCGCCTGCTCATCGACCGGCCCGGGCTGCGGCGACCTGCCCGCGAGCGGTTTTCTGATCGACAGCTTCAGCAGCCTAACGGACACGGTCAACTGGATCGCAATCACCGCCAATGGCACGGTCTACAACAACGGAGCCTTCAGTTCGTTCGCCGACCCGATCATCGCCATCGACCCGCTGTTCCGGGCGGCCAATCCGGGGTTCAGCCTGTCCTTCAGCCCCAATCTCGGCGGCGCTGTGCCCGAACCCGGGACCTGGGCGCTGATGCTGGTGGGGGTGGGCGTCGCGATGCGGTCGTCACGTCGGCGGCTCGCCACCGCCTGAACGGCGGCGGACCGGGCCGAGGATTGCGGCTTTGGAGGAAGGGGACGCGTTTCATCTCGCGCGGCCCCTAAAAGGGCGGATCGTGCGCTTCTGCGACGAGGATGGACCGGTGCCGGCTTGACCTCCGTCGAGTACCTCCTCGGCCAGGGGCGTAGGGATGACGGGGTCCGCGACCTCCGACGGACGAGATCATGAGCACGCAACGCATCAAAGGCGCCGCCCAGAAGACCATCGACGCCGCAAAGCTGGCAGCGGGCAAGGCCATCGGCAATGAGAAGCTGCGGGTGGAGGGCTTGGTGGACGAGGTCGTGGGCACTGCCAAGGAAACCCTCGGCAAGACCAAGGATGTCCCGCACAAGGCGGCCTACGGACCTATCGGACCCCGGCGGCGGCGGCGCGCCGACTGGGCGACACGTGATCGGCCGATTACGCTCCGATCGGACGAGGCCAAGGCTGAGTTGGCGAAGAACGACGGGAACGGCGGGCGTCATCTCCTGATTCGCGCTCAACCTGACGAGGGTCTATCCTCGCCTCGCCTCGGGTCGGGGGTGTGAACGGGTGGATCAGCGCGTGACGGAAGGCGTAACGCGCGGATCGCCAATCACCGGCCGCGCCGACGAACTGCGCCGCCTGCGGTTCGCGATCGATGACCCCGACTGCCGACTGGTGGTCCTGCGCGGACCGGCCGGGGCGGGGAAGACAGCCCTGGCCGAGGCGGCGCTGGCCCGCGCGAAGGCCGACGGCGCCCTCACCGGTTCGGGCAAGTACGCCGAGGGCGACGCCCAGTCCCCCTATGAACCGATCCTGCAGGCGCTGTCCGAGGCGGTGGGGCACGGCCTTGACCAGCTCTATGAGCCGGCGCCGGTGTTGGCCGCGCTGATGGAGGCGCTCGGGCCGGCCGCCGAGGTGCTCCGCCGCGCGGGGCTGCGCGGCCTGGTCGGGGCGCCGTCCCTGAGCATCGTCGCCACCGGCCGGCGCGAGGGCGCGGCCCTGCTCACCGACGCCGTGGTGCAGCTGGCGCGCTGGCTGGAGGGGTTCAACCTTCCCCTGGTCCTGCTGATCGATGACTGGCGCCGCAACGCGCCGGAATCCCGGGCCCTGCTGCAGTCCCTGATCGAGGATTGCGCCGGCCTGACCCTGCTGGTCACCGAGCGGGACGACCAGCCCCCCCACGCACTGGCGGCCCAGCTCGGGTCCCGGGCCCTGAAGGTGGGCGGCCTGGGCCCCGCCGATCGCCGGGCGCTGTGGGTCAGCCTGCTGGCCGAGGCGGGGCCCGTAGCGTTCGATTTCCTGGGGCCGGAGGGGCCCACCCTGCCGTTCGACATCCAGGCGGCGGCCAAGGCCCTGACCCAGGCCGACGCGCTTGAGCGGGTCGACGGCCGCTGGCGGGTGGATCCGATCCGCGGCGCGACGGCCCTGCCTGGCGCCCTGTCGCGAAAGGCGGGTCAGCGGGTGAGCGGCCTGACCCGGCCGGCCCGCCGGGTGGCGGTCGCCCTGGCGGTGTGGGGCGATGCGGCGCCGGCGCGATGGTTGAGGCTGGCGCTGGGCATGGCGCCGGCGGGGTTCGACTTGGCGGTGACTCGGCTCGAAACCCTGGGCCTGGCGCGTCGGCGCGGCGATCAGGTGCAGTTCGCCCATGACCGGCTGCGCGAGGCGATCCTGGCGGACGCCGGAGCGGACGCCGCCATCCTGGCCGGCGAGCTTGCCGACCGCCTGGCGGGGC
>JAYUBY010000377.1:0-14809 GCA_043740635.1 Alphaproteobacteria bacterium | reverse complement strand
GCTTTTCTATGGAAGGTCGGTTGGAACCCGGCCGCCAAACAACTCGATACCCGCCGGAGCGTCAGCCGATCGCCGGTTCGATGTTCCCCAGCATCTGCTCGAAGTTCTTCGATTAGAAAAGCTCACGGCCGGCCTCCGGCAGGTCGAACGTGCGCTCGAAGCGCCCGATCGGATCGTTGGTCCCCTCAGGATGCGGCGCCGGAATCCTTGATTAGGTAGCTCGCGTCCTCGCCGGGGGACGGCGTGAATTTCATATGCCGGCGAATGATCTCCGAGGGTTTGGCGGTTAGGGCCTGTAGGTCGTGATCGGTGCGCCCGAAACTGCGCGCGCCCTTATCCATCTGGCGCAAGAACCCTGGCACCCAATCGGGGTCGTAGTAAATCATTCCGCCGCGGCTGCTCGCAGACCCTTCGCTGGTCTGGAGCTAGCGTCGCCAATTGCTTATGCGCGCCTTCGTTTCCACACGATGTCGGTGGAAGACGGGCATCCTTTAAGCAGCTCAGCTAGCGCCTACAGTGCCAATCGGGATATCTCGATACGACGAATCCGGTTTCATCCGTGATCCGGTACGCTGCGGGCGGGGTCGGAAGGTCCGCAGCCTTGGCATACAGGAGCGCCGCGGCGAATTGGGCGCATTCCAGGCTCGGAGGGTAAAGCGACCGTGGATGGTCGAAGCCTTCGCAACCCCCGCGAGGCCATTCGAAGTAAAGAGTGTATTTGCTGCCCATCATTGGTGATGACGATCTGCGCGGCCTATCACCGCAGTGAAATTCTTAACTAAATCTACCGACGGCCAGCGTGGCACAGGTCTCGCAGGGTTTGACCTACATTGATCATCTGAATGTGTCGGCGGCTGGCCCAGCATGGACGCTGGAGCACTCCACCAGCAGTCCGCGCTTGCGCCTGCAGCGGCGCCGGGCGAGGCAATCTCATGATCTCGGGCGCAATCATCCTGACGGGCGGGTGGTCCTCGCGCATGGGGACGGATAAGGCCGTTTCTCGCCTGGAACGGCCGGCGCGCCGTAGACCGGCTGGCCGATCTCGCCGCCGCCGTCGGCGCCGAAGTATGCGTGACGTCGGGCTCTCGTACCTAAGGCATGCCTTTGTCGGTTGAGGATCCCCCAGGCGGCGGCCCGGTGGCCGGGATTGTCGCCGGGGCCGCGACGCTGGTGAAGCGAAGGTGCACGCGCGCATTGGTGTTGGCGGTGGACGCCCCGACAGTCGGCGCAGCGGACTTGGCTGGCCTACTGGCTTCCGTCCGACCAGGCGCCTGCTTTGAGGGCCTCCACCTGCCGCTTGTCTTGGATCTCGCCAGCTTGCCGCGGGAAAGTGGCCGAGACTGGCCAATAGTTCGGCTCATCGAGGCGGCCGGCCTGGCGCGCCTGCCGTGCCCCACAGGGGCCGAGACATGGCTTCGTGGCGCGAATACTCCCGCCGAGCACAGGGCGCTGCTCGCTGAGCTTGTCGCGGTGGAAACTGTGCAAAAGAGCGGCGCTGGCTGATCAAGGTTGAGGCGATAGTCCAAAGATTTGGTGGGTTTCCGCGCAAGACCTGACACCCTTCGCAGCTCGGCCCCTAAGTCGCGGTTGATGCAAGTGCTCGTGGTGGATCCAGACCCGGCCCGCGCGGCCTTGGTCGCGGAAGGCCTTGCCGGCGTCGAACCGTTGGAGGTCCGGTAGGCTGTAGCTTCTAACAGTGCAGAGGCCGCCGCCTTCGGGCCAGATGTTTTAGTGGTGGCCTCCGATAGCCCCGACCGCGCGTGAGGCGACCGCAGCCAATCCGCGTCCCGTTGTGATGTTCGTCGACCGCTCCGAACCGGGTCTAGCCGAGCAGGCCGTGCTTGCCGGCGTTTCAGCCTATGTGGTGGACGGGCTCTCTGCGGTGCGGGTGCGCTCAGTTTTGGAAGTGGCGTTGACCCGGTTCCAGCTGATGCACCAGCTGCGCCACGATCTCGACAAGGCCAAGGCGGACCTCGCGTCGCGCAAGACGGTGGAACGGGCCAAGGCGTTGCTGATGACCGAGCGGGGCCTGGACGAAGACGCGGCCTACCGTCTGTTGCGAAAACTCTCCATGGACACCGGCCGTCCGCTGGGCGCGGTGGCCGCCGACCTGCTGGCCTTCGCCGGCGTTCTTAAGGGCAAGGGTTCATGAGCCGCGAGGGGGTCCTGCGCCTGGGGTTCATCGCGCTTAACGACGCCGCAAGCCTAATCGTGGCCCAGGAGCGCGGACTGTTCGCCGCCGAAGGGCTGGAGGTCGAGCTGGTCCGCGAGGTGTCGTGGGCGACCATCCGTGACAAGGTGAATGTCGGGATGCTGCAGGGCGCCCACATGCTCGCGCCCCTAGCCTTATGCACCAGTCTTGGCGCGGTCGGCGCTGAGCCTGTGCCCTTGGTCGCGCCGATGGCGCTCAATCTCAACGGCCCTGCGATTACGCTTTTGTCCCGGCTGGCCTCCGCGGTCGGCGATAGCCGCAATGCCGAGGCGCTCGACAAAGGCCCCGGTCGCCTCGTTGGCCGTGGCTGTGCCAACGACCGTGGAGCCATCCAGCAAGGTCACTGTGGCGCCGGCTTGAGCGACACCGTCGACAACAACCTTCGCGACGTTGGTGATCCCATCGCCTTTGGCTCCGCTGTCCGCCGAGAGATCCAGAACGAGCCCGGTCGGAGCCGCCGGTGGCGCAATCGGCTGTGGCGGAGGTAGCGAACCGGGCGGTGGCGGAGGTGACACAGGGGATCCTGACGATCCCGATAGGGTGAAGTTGTGGATGCTGATTTCGCTAAGAGTGGCGCCTCGCAGGATGACCGCGTCACCCGTCGTGTGGTTGTTGGCGCTGTCGGCGAACACCACAACGTCTGACCTAACCGCAGCCACTACAGTATGAGCTTGGCCTTCATTGAAGATCGTGGCGGCCTCAGCCGAAGCCGTCGCAAAATCGGCCACGGTGATTTCCTGGAGATCGCTGGAACCTGTCGGACCGTGGGCGAAGGACAATATATTCGTTGAGGCCCAGTTGGTTATGACCTCGGCCGTGGATTGGGTGACGCCAGACTGGTGTAATCCCACGATGATCAGGTCATTCCCGCCACCTGTGGTTATGACGTCTGCGCCCCCTCCGCCGTTGATCGTGTCGCCGCCGGTTCCGCCAATGATGGTATCGTTTCCGGATCCCCCATTTGGCGAGTTGTTGCCGCCGTAGACGTGCAGCAAGTCGCCCTGCGGGCCACCCGTCAGCGTGTCGGATCCCGAAAACAGCAAGTTATCCAAAGCGGCGGTGTCATCAGCCTTGGCCCAGGCCCTCGAGTTCACTGGCCGGGATGTTGAACCCCGACATGTTGAACTCCACGACGCCCTGATACTCATCCTGAATGGCGATCACGTTGCCGCCGGACAGGTTTCCCTGGCTATCAAAGGTAAAATTCGTACCGGCGAAGTCCAACGCCTCCTGTCCGATCGATACGATGAAACTCGTGCTTGTTTGCGAACTCGTCGTGCCGAGCGCCAAAAGCCCGACATCAAATTCATCCATGTTGGTGCCAACCGGAAAATCCGGGTTCACATTGCCGATAGTCATTTAGGGGAACTCCGCCGTATCGCGCGACGGTCGGCGGGGGCGATTAAGCCGTGGTCAAGTGCTACTAATAAGGAATATTTACGAAAATAACCACGTTACTTAAAGCCGGGGTAATTCTATTGTTTTGCGAAAACTTGCATCGATAAACAGCGAAATAGCGTGATTACTATAAATTGAACGCCATGATCAGACGTGCGAAAGTGTCGCGCTACACCTGCTAATGGAGGCGCGAGATCAACCAATCTTACCGACTAGCAGAATCTGTTCTTCGAAAAAGCTGAGCGCCGTCCTAGCGGGCGAGGTGCCAGGTCGAGACTTTCTCGCCCGTGGCGGGTCCGCCGGCGGTGTCGGCGGAATATGTGTAGAGGGGCTTGGTCTTGTAGGTCCACTGCAGGGAGCCATCCTCCCGGCTGATGGTTCCCCAATCGCCGATCGGCTTCGCGCCCTTGGGCGCTTTGAGGGGCGGCCACATGGCAGCGCAGTCACCCTCGCAGTGGGACATTCCCACCATGGTGTCGATATCCCAGGTGTAAAGCGGCTTGCCGGTGGCATCAGCGAAAGCGCCATCTACGATTTTCACACCTGCGGGAATGGCGGGCGAGGCCATGGTAGACGTCGCGAAACAGATGCAGCCCAGGACGCCGATCCAGATTGAGGTCTTCATACCAGGCTCCTCGCGGTCAGTGGTTGTGCAGCGATCATGTAGCCGGAGGGGACGAGAACTCTCAGCAAAATCTCCAGTAAACCATCGCAATCGTCACAGCCCGCGGCCGGAATCCGCCAAAGACTCGGGCCAAGCTCACGGGCGGCGGGATAGACCCGTCGACCTCCGCTGTCTTGCGGTTTGGCGGTGGCTATGGGTTGTTGGTCAAAAGGGCATAGGGAGTTGGAGATGAGTGATTTGTCGCGGCGACGGGTCGTGGGGCTTGGCCTCGGTGCAGCGGCGGTGGGGTTCGCAGGCGCGGCGGCCGCCGCCACTCCATTCTTCAAGCGGACGGGCTTGCCGATCGGCATTCAACTCTACACGCTGGGGGCCGACCTGAAGGCCGACCTTGACGGGCAGCTGGGCCAGCTCGCCAAGATGGGGTACCGGACAGTGGAGATGGCCGGGTACCTCGGCCGCACGCCAAAAGAGCTTCGCGCTGCCTTCGACAAGGCCGGAGTCAGCTGCCCAAGCAGCCACGTCCAGGGCCGCCAAAGGGGTCCCGAACCTAGTCTTGCAGACCTCGACCGTCTGATCACCGACGCCCATCTGATCGGAATTCGCCACATCGTTCTGCCGTCCTTCGTCGCGCCCGACGGCGCTACGGATGCCGACAAGGCGACGCCAGCCTACTGGCAGACCACTGTCGACCTGCTGAACAAAACGGCTGTCACCTTGAAAGCGGCTGGCCTGACGATGGGCTATCACAATCACAATGCCGAATTCGCGCCTGTTGGCGTGACCACTCCGATGGAAATCCTGCTGAAGGGGACTGACCCATCTATGGTACAGTTTGAGATGGATGTGGGTTGGGTGGTCGCCGCCGGCCGCGACCCCTTCGCGCTTTTGAAGGCCCACCCGGGCCGTTTCCGGCAGATGCACGTCAAGGACGTGAAGGCTACTACCAAGCCCAACTTCGTATTCAAACAGGATCCAACCGAGATCGGTTCCGGGATCATCGACTGGAAGAGCCTTTTGCCTGCGGCCTATGCGGCCGGTGTCCGCGAATTTTATGTGGAACAGGAGGCGCCGTTCGAGAGGCCGCGGATTGAGGCCGCCAAGATCAGCGTCGACTATCTCGGCGCTCTGGTCGCTTAGCGGCCTCAAGCCGGGGCGTGACAAGCGGCCAGAACCACGCCAAACACTGCGCCGTCACGGTCCCGTTCGGGCCGGGATCATCCGCGCGTTTTTGCGGATGGGTAGAATGCGCACCGATGCCTTCGGGCTTAATCGGGAACGCAGTAGGGCTCTTTAACTGAGTCCGATCTGCGGCTGTCCCTGCAACTGTGAGCGGCGAGCGCATACGCATTGGGGAAGGTCTCGGCCTCCTCCAGCCACTGGGCGAATAGGCCCGGGAAGGTCTGCGTATGACGTGACGACCCGCGAGCCAGGAAACCGGTCGGTGCGTGTCGCTCGAGCTTTCGGATCAGTGGAATCCGAGGCGCGGAACTCCGTCTGAGCGACGAGCAGAAGCGGTGGAGAGCCGTTTCGACCGGTTCGGGTTGGCGCGTTTTTCCGCGTCTGCGCCCGCCGGGCCGTCGGCCTTCGGGGTTCAAAGTCCCAAAGGAGGCTCTCCGCTTGTCGTTCAGGACGCAAGCAACGGAGGGGCCGTGATGCCCAAACACTTCCTCGGCGCCAGCCTAGCGGCGCTAGCTATCGCAACCCCACTCTCAGCTTTCGCGGCGGTGGGTCCTTCGACCGTCGATCCGTTGGTGGTCACCGCCTCACGCTCGGGCGATCTGACGCCGGTCGACCTCATCGGCGCCTCCGTCACGGTCGTCGATGACCAGGCGATGCAGCAGCGCCAGACGCTCGTCGTCTCCGACGTGCTGCGCGATGTGCCCGGCGTCGCGGTCAGCCGCACGGGCGCGGTCGGAGGCATGACCCAAGTCCGCATCCGCGGCGCCGAGGGCAACCACACCCTGGTGATGATCGACGGGATCAAGGCCTCCGATCCATTCTTCGACGAATATGATTTCGGCACGATCATAGCCGACCCAGACGCCAGGATCGAAGTCCTGCGTGGCCAGCAATCCTCGCTCTATGGCTCGGATGCGATCGGCGGTGTGATCAACTACATGACGCTGACTGGGGCCGAGGCGGGCGGCGTGCGTCTGCGGGCTGAGGGCGGCTCGCTGGGGACCTACGCTGGCGGGGGGCGGGTGGCAGGGGTCAACGGCGATATCGACTTTGCGTTGTCCGCCAGCGGCCTGCACTCGAACGGCTATCCCGTCGCGCCGGGCGGGCATCGCGACGTGGGTTCAGACAGCGCGGGAGTTTCGACAAAACTGATCTGGGCGGCGGCGCCGAACCTCCACATCACGGCGGTCGGCCGGTACAGCTATACCGACGCCGACACCGACGATAGCGACCAGAACAGCGCCAGCAAGACCTTCGGCCTCACACTGGATAGCCCCGGCGTCCACTATGTGAACACGGCTCTCTACGGTCTGCTGCGTGGCCAGCTCGACTTGATGGACGGCCGCTGGACGAACGCGCTTTCTGTCCAGGTCGCCGACACGCATCGCAGCCTCTTTGACGTGGCCAACGCGTTCGCGCCGGCCGCTGGTCAGCCGATTGGCAAGACCTCAGGCGATCATGGCGAGCGCTTCAGGCAATCGTTCGAAAGCGCCTATCGCTTCGGCGATGACCACGTGAGGCAGCGGGTGACCGTTGCCTTCGATGCTGAACAGAACACATCCCAGACGACGGTCTCACCCTTCGGCGCCTTCCTTGGGCAAGAGCACATCAATACGGTCGGATTGGTGGGGGAGTACGACCTGACCGTGGATGATCGCACCTCGTTCGGGGCTTCGGTGCGGCATGACTGGAATAGCCGCTTCTCCGACGATACGACCTATCGGATCGAGGGCAGCTACAAGCTGGACGACGGATTGCGTTTGCATGCGGCGGCCGGTTCGGGCGTGAAGAACCCGAGCTTCAGCGAGCTGTTCGATTTCTTCGTGGGCCGGTTCATCGGCAATCCCAACCTGCAGCCGGAGAAATCGGACGGCTGGGAGGCTGGTGTCGACTACGACTTCCTCGCCGGCCATGCCAATGTGGGAGCGACCTACTTTAACGACCAGCTGAAGGACGCGATCACTACCAGCTTCGCCACAGGCGTGGCCCAGCCGGTGAACCTGCCGGGGTCCAGTCCGCAGCGCGGCGTCGAGGCCTTCGCCAACGCCCAGCTCACCAACAAATGGCGCCTCGACGCAAGCTGGACCCATCTCGACGCGCCCCAGCATCGCTCGGTGCTGATCGGCGGAGTGTTCACCAACTTCGACGGCCAGGCCGTGCGGCGGGCACGAGACATCGCTAGCCTCAACCTCAGCTGGGCGCCGATAGGCCAGCCATACACCGCCACGCTGACAGTCCGTTACAACGGCAAACAGGGCGACCTGGCCTTTACCGACCCGTCGTTTGTTCCGGTGCTTGCAGCCCTGAAGGCGTTCACGTTGGTCAATCTCAACGCAACTTGGCGGCTCAATCCGCGGGTCGAGGTCTACGGTCGGATCGAGAACCTGTTCGACCAGAGCTACCAGGAGGTGTTCAGCTTCGCGACGCCGGGCCGAACGGCCTATGGCGGCCTAAAACTGAGGTTCTAGAACAATGAGGACAGCGCTTCGCTTGTCCGCGATTGGCATCGCCGCCGCAGCCCTCCTGAGTTCGTCCGGGGCTGGGGCGGCGTCCCCTACGCCCACGGCGGCAAAGCCCCGGCACATCATGTCGATGAACATGTGCACGGACCTTTTGCTACTACAGCTGGTCCCAAAATCGCGGATCGCCTCCGTGAGCTACCTGGCTCATGACGGCGTCATGGAGCTGTTTCCCGGCGCTGACGCGGGCGTGCCGGTCAACCATGGGACGGCAGAGGATGTGCTCAAGGAGAAGCCGGACCTCATTCTCGCTGGGCAGGACTCGACGCCGGTGACGACGGCGCTCGCGAAGCGCGTCGGGGCCCGGATAATTCAGGTTAAAGAGTCTACTAATTTCAAAGATATAAGGACTTTTATTCAACAGATTGGTGAGGCAGTTGGCGAGCAGGAGCGCGCCGAAGCCTTGGTCAGGCATATCGATGCGACCCTGGGCGAGCTGGCCGCCAACCCTCCAAAACACCGGTTGCGGGTGGTGGCCTGGACTGGGGGGTCCTCAGTGCCCGGCAGGGATAGTCTGACCAACGCGATCGTCGAGGCCGAAGGCTCGGAAAACATCGCGGCCATGCCGGGCAGACGCAACACGACGTTCGGGGTCGAGGAATTGCTTCGAGCCGACCCCGACGCTCTCCTATTTGAGGGGATTTCGTCCGGCACGCCGTCGCTGCGCAGCGACGAGGGGCAGCATCGCGTGGTGCGCGAAATCTATGGCTCGCGCCGGATCTCCTACAATGAGGCCGCCCATGGCTGTGGTTTGCCGCAGTCGGCCGACGCTGCGCGCGACCTGCGCCGCGCCCTGGACGCCTTGCCCGAGCCGAGACCCCGGCGATGAAGCCCGCGTCCAGTCCTCCACGCTATCTAGTTCCAAGCGTGGCCCTGATCGTCCTGCTAGCCCTAGCCACGGTGTCGCTGTTCGTTGGCCGCGTCTACGTCAGCCCGGCCGATTTCTTTGCGGGCCTTGCTTCGCCTCACGGCAACCTCGCGGCCCTGGTAGTGACTGAGCTTCGCCTGCCCCGGGCCGTCCTGGCGATCCTTGTGGGCGCCTCGCTGGGGCTTTCCGGCGCCGTGCTGCAGGGCCTGCTGCGCAACCCACTTGCTGAGCCTGGGCTGCTGGGAGTTTCGAACGGCGCGGCCGTGGGTGCAGTGATTTCGATCTACTTCGGCCTGGCGCATACTTTTCCGCTCGCCACCCCGCTTTTGGCGTTGGCCGGCTCCATGGTGGCCGGCGCGCTGACTTTCGCCTTCGGGCGATCGAGCACCCTCAGCCTGATCTTGGCCGGCGCAGCGGTCTCAAGCCTCATGGCCTCGTTCCTCGCCATGGCGCTGAACTTCGCCCCGAGCCCCTATGCAGCCTACGAGATGAGCACCTGGATGTTGGGATCGCTTTCCGAGCGAAGCTGGGACCACATCGCGCTGGCCGCGCCTTTTGTCATTGTCGGCATGCTGATCCTTGCGACCATGGGCCGGGCAATCGACGCCTTGGCGCTTGGTGAGACGCAGGCGCTTAGCCTGGGCGTCCACCTCGATCGAACTCGCATTCTGGTGCTGCTGGGCGTTGGACTGGCCGTCGGCGCGGCAACCTCCGTGACCGGCTCCATCGGTTTCATCGGCCTTGTGGCGCCGCATCTGGTGCGACCGTTCGTCGGACATCAGCCAAGCCGCACTCTGTTGCCCTCGACGTTCCTGGGCGCGGCTGTGCTGCTGCTGGCCGACCTCGGAACCCGGGTGATCCCGACGAACACGGAACTGAAGCTTGGCATGCTCACCAGCCTATTGGGCGCGCCGTTCTTCTTCTGGTTGATCGTGCGCATGCAGAAGACCGCGCCATGAGCCGGCTGATAGCATCGCGCATCACCGTCCGGCGCAGTGGCCGAGCCATCCTCGACGACGTTTCGTTCGCGTTGGAGGACGGAGGCTTCGTAGCTCTCGTGGGTGCAAACGGGGCGGGGAAGTCGACCCTGCTGTCGGTGCTGGCGGGGCTGATCAGGGCCGATACCGGCGAGGTGCGTATTGATGGCGCGCCTCTGGCCAGCTTCGACAGGCGCGACCTGGCCCGACTTCGAGCGTACTTGCCGCAGAACCCGCGTGCGGAATGGCCAATCGCAGTAGAGCGGTTGGTGGCGTTGGGGCTGACGCCCTATCTGCCGACGTTTGGTGGCCTGCCAACAGGCTGGGAGCCACGACTCACCGAGGCGATCGCCGCCTGCGACCTGACCGAGCACCGCCTGCAACCGGCTACAACGCTTTCTGGCGGGGAGCTCTCCCGCGCCATGCTGGCTCGCGCCCTGATCGGCGATCCGCAGATCCTGTTGGCAGATGAGCCGACCTCGGGCTTGGACCCCAGGCATGCGCTGGACACTGTCGGTCGGTTGAAGGCCCTGGCCGGTCAGGGCAAGCTTGTCGTTGCCGCGCTGCACGACCTGACCCTGGCCGCCCGCTACGCAACCCACCTGATGGCGCTGCAGGAGGGCCGGATTGTGGCCTTCGGGCCGACCGCAGAAGCCCTGACACCACAGCTTCTGCGACAAGTCTTCGAGGTCGAGGCCAGGATCGTCGGAGCCGGCGTCAATACGCTCGTCGACTACGTGGGGCCAATCATCTAGGCCTGCGTGTGGTTGGCCTGGCTGGGGGCGTCGCGGCGCTCAACGGCGTCCGCCTCCATGCCGCTCGGCGATGGGTAGTGAAAGGCCTCGCCCGCCGGGGTGGTTACGCGGCCGTCAGAGGCGGCAAGTTGGCGTGCGGCAAAGGCGAAGTTGGCCACATTGTCCAGCCAACGGGCGAGGAACGCCTTCCGGTCGTTCTTGTAGTCCAGGTAGTAGGCATGCTCCCAAAGATCGCAGACCAGCAGCGGGAAGAGCCCGTCCTTGATCAGGATGTCGTCAGCATCGTGTGTCGAGATGACCTTCAGCCCTTCCGACCCGGTGACCAGCCAGACCCAACCTGAGCCAAAGTGCTCGACGCCTTCGGTGACGAAAGCAGCCTCGAAGGCGGCCAGGCTCCCGAACGTCAGGTCGATGGCGGCCTTGAGCGTGCCCAAGGGCGCCACGGCGTTCGGCGTCATGGATTGCCAGAAGAACGCATGGTTCCAGGTCTGGGCGGCGTTGTGGAAGAGCTTCGCGTTACCTGTGCGGTGCGCCTCACGGATCACTTCCTCCAGCAGGCGGTCATCGAGGTTGGCTGCTTTGACGAGTTCGTTGGTCTTTTCGACGTAGGCCCGATGGTGCTTGTCGTGGTGGAAGTGCAGCGTGTCGGCCGAGAGCGTCGGCTCCAGGGCGGCGAAGTCGTACGGCAGCTTGGGTAGGATGAACATGTTGGAGACCCTTCCAATCGTCGCCCGTCCAACGGTCGGGAAAGGGACCTGTTCCTCAGAAACCGGCGGTCGCTAAGTCGCCGATCAGCCGCGAAGCATAGATATCAGCTCAAGCTCGCGTCCCTCAGGATCGAGGACGAAGGCGACCCGCATGCCGGTCGCATCCCAAGGCTCACGATGTGGCGTCGCGCCTTCCTTCACAGCGTGGGCGAAGGCCGCGTCGACGTCGCGCACGTAGAGGCCGAGCGGTCCGTGGCCCGTGCCCACGTCGACGTCGCGCCCGTCTTTGTTGCAATAAAGGATCAGGCTGAAGCCGGTCTCTTCGCCGGGACGCCGCATGACCAGTTCGACAATGTCCGGCAGGTCGATGGTCTGGGCGACGACGAGGCCAAACGCACGCTCGTAGAAGCTGCGCATTGGGACGAGGTCGCGGACCACGAACTTCATGAAGCCAAAACGGACTGAGGGCGCGCTGGTCGTCTGTGGCTTCGGCGCTGTGGCGGTTTCGCTCATCTGGGTTCCTCCTGCCGCCATTCTGCGCGCTCCGCGGCGGCGCGGCTAGGGCGCGTGGATGCGGGCCAGGGCCTTAGGCAGCACGCGGGCGATCCGCAGGGCGATCTCAGCTTGGCCGGAGGCGTAAGCCAGCAGGTCCTGGCGCACCTCCAGCTCCAGATAGTCGAGGTGCCGGCCGCCGGCATGATGCGGGATTGTGAAATCGACCTCATCCATTCGGTAAGGTTCGTTGTCGCCCACCATGCCGTCGCCGAGCTCGCTCCGCAGGCAGGCGAGGGCCGCACGCGAATAAGGGCTGTTGTCAGCGTGTAGAACTCCGAAGCGCCACGGCCGATCAATTCCGTTCATCTGCGGCGTGAAGGAGTGCAGGGAGATCAGGGTCGTGGGCAGGCCGCGGGCGGCGCGCGCATCAAGCTCTTCGGCGATGGCGGCGTGGTAGGGTTGGGCAACCTGAGTGACTCGAGCCTGGCGCTCCGCCTGGGAGAGCGCGCGGTTGCCGGGAATTACCGCCCCATCGCTTACCTCCGGAATGGCATCGGCGCGTGCTGGGTCGCGGTTGCAGTCGATGACCAAGCGGGAAAAGCGCTGGCGGATGAAGGTTGCGTCAAGCGCCGCAGAAAGAAGGACCCCGAGGCCGGCCACTCCGATATCCCAGGCGATATGTCGCAGGCGCTCAACTTCAGGCAGTCCAAGATCGCCTAGCGCCTGGGGAATCTCGCGGCCAGCGTGGTCGCCTAGCAGCAAAAATGGCGAATGGGCGCCTGGATTTGACGCAATGGATACCTCGCGTTCATCAGCCGCGAGCAAGCTCATCGACCCGTTAACGGAATCGCCCGCAACATTCGGCAATGCCTATCGTCTCCATTCGCCACCTGACGGCATACCGCTACCGCAATCCGGTGGCGCTCGGCGAGCATCGGATGATGCTTCGGCCGCGCGAGAGCTATGACCAGCGGCTGATCTCGGCGGAGCTTTCGATCACACCGGAGCCGTCTAGCCTGCGCAACGTCCACGACGTATTCGGCAATTGCGTCGCGATCGCGCACTTTTCCGGCCGCACCGACCGACTGGTCGTCGAAAGTCGGATGACGCTGGACCACACGCCTCAGCCGGCCTTCGATATTGACGGTGAGGCCTATAGTGCAGCCTCGCCGGTTGCCTACGCGCCGGAAGACCTACCAGATCTGGCGCAGTCAATTGCATGCCATCACGCTGATCCTGACGGCGAGGTTGAAGCCTGGGCGCGCCAATTTGTGCGCCGAGCAGGACCGACCAGTTTGCGAACGCTGCTGAGCGACATGACCCACGCCATCCATCGCGAGTTTACCTACGGCACAAGGCTCTCTGGTGCGCCACAGGCGCCGCTGGAAACGCTGGCGCTGGGAACCGGCAGTTGCCGCGACTTCGCCATGCTGATGATTGAGTCGGTGAGAAGTCTCGGCCTGGCGGCGCGGTTCGTGTCCGGCTACGTCTACTCATCCTCCGCCAAAGCCGGCCGATCGGGCGGCGGCCATACCCACGCTTGGGTGAGGGTGTTTCTTCCCTCCTGCGGATGGACCGAGTTCGATCCGACCAACGGCATCGTCGGCAACGCTGATCTCGTGCGCGTGGCGGTCGCCCGCGATCCGCGCCAGGCGGTTCCGCTGCACGGATCCTGGGCAGGCTTGCCGACGGACTATCTTGGGATGGACGTTGAGGTGGAGGTTTCTGTGGAAGCCTGCGCAGGTATGCAACCTGCCCCGCTGCGGCGTGTTGCGCAGGGATAGCCACTACAGCTTAGGTCATCATGCGCATCCGAACCGGCTACGAGATCACCTATGAGTGTCCGCAGCCGACGCCGATGCTGCTCATGCTCAACGTCCATGCCTCGCGCTATCAGGACCTTGAGACGCCTGATGTCTTGCGCACCGATCCGCACATTCCGCTCACACAGTACCACGACGGGTTTGGCAATCTCTGCAGCCGACTGGTCCTGCCACCTGGCCGTACGGTGCTGTCAGCTGATTTCGTAGTGCGCGATAGCGGCAAGCCGGACCCGATTAGCCCCGATGCGATCCAGCACCCCGTGGAGGATCTACCCAACGAGGCGATCGTCTTCCTGCTGGCCAGCCGCTATTGCGAAACCGAACACCTTTCGAACCTCGCTTGGAAGCTATTTGGCGACGTGTCGCCCGGTTGGGCGCGGGCGAAGGCGATCGTCAAATACGCCCACGAGCGGATCACCTTCGGCTACGAGCACGCTCGGCCAACCAAGACTGCGTTCGAGGCGCACGAGGAGCGTTCGGGCGTCTGCCGCGACTACGCACACCTTGCGATCACGCTCTGCCGTTGCATGAACATTCCGGCGCGCTACTGCACCGGGTATATGGGCGATATAGGCATCCCCATCGAGGGCGAAATGGACTTCAGCGCCTGGTTCGAGGTCTACCTCGGCGACCGTTGGCACATCTTGGATGCGCGGCATGACCGACCACGCATCGGCCGGATTCTCATGGCCCGGGGACGTGACGCAACGGACGCCGCAATCACCACAAGCTTCGGCCCCAACACGCTGGCTGGTTTCAAGGTGATCAGCGAAGAGCTAACCTAGGTTGGCCACACGCGAGGGTGAGCCCACGGCCGCGAAGAGAAAGCCTTCCGCAGGATGCATCCAAACTCGCTGGTCGCGGCGACCACTCCACGACACCGCCGCGCATGCGAAGGGCGCAATATTCGTGTAGCGTCGGTGCGCGATATACGGCGTAAGGTATTGCGGCCTCTGCGTGACGCAACAGGTACACTGGGGAGCAGTCTCAATGAACGGTGCAAAGCTTAGCGTTCTGGCGCTCCTGGCCAGCGCTGCCGCGGTCTACGGATGTGCAAGCAGCACAACGCCTTCTAACGCGCTATCTCACAGCGCCTCGGCCTCGGCCACGGCGCCGATGGCGGTGCGGGTCGACAACTTCATGCTGGTGGACGCCGACATGGAAGCCCACGAGCTCTATCGACTGGCCGACGCCAAAGCAGTGGTGATTGTCACCCAGTCGAATGGCGATGCGGTTACCCGCAGCCTTGCT
>JAYUBY010000376.1:0-6848 GCA_043740635.1 Alphaproteobacteria bacterium | reverse complement strand
CGTCAGGGGCGATTGGTATAAGGCATGCCATCGGCGTTTCTCTGCTGTTTACGCGCTGGGTGCCCGGCCGCCTGGACCAGTTCGACGCGCGCGTCTTAGGACCGAACGCGAGCACGGCCGCGAAATCAGCGCTCAACGCACAGCTCGACGCGGCCCTGGATGGGGGCAAACGGGAGCTGGGTTGGTCCGACACCGTCAAGCTGAAGAACGTGGAGGAGGGCTTTGGGCGGCTTGACGCCTTGAATCGTATCGGAAACACGGTCTTCGCCATCGATATGGATCAGCAGGCGAACTACGCCGCGATCTCCGCCCCGGTGCATTTCCCGCGGATATGGGACGCACCCTGGTTCCTCTGGGTTCAGTACAACGGCTCAATCGAACAACCGATGGTTCGAAACGCTGGAGAAGCATTGGGCGTCGTGGCGCACCTGCAGGTCGCTGGGCCGAACATGTTCCAGTCCAGCGTCAGGGTCGACGAGCTTTACATCCTCGAAAAGCAGCTGGCTGGACTCCCTCCGAGCGCTTCTAGCGGGTTCACCGGGCTGCGGGCGCCGCGCTGGAGCGAAACGCCTCTGCCGCCGATCAACACAACCCTCGCCCAGCAAGGCGCTGCGCTCTACGCGACCCACTGCCAGAGTTGTCATCTTGCACCGACGACGACCCCCGAATTCTGGGCTTCCCCGCAGTGGATGCCGGCCAACGCCGCAGGCGAGCGCTACCTCGATGTGACCATGACGGACATCGAGCAGGTCGGCACCGACTCGGCCCAGGCTGCAGGAATGGCGGCACGCACCGTCGAGGTTCCGGCCGGGATAGGTATCAAAGAGCGCAGTTTCGGACGGGCGCTCGGAGCGCTGGTCGAGAAGGTCGCCACGCGTTGGTATGACGCCCAGACGCCGCCGACATTGCAGGCGGATCGCTATCGTATGAACGGCAATCGTCCGAACGGGATCCGGGCGCTCTTGGCGTACAAGGCGCGTCCGCTGGACGGAATTTGGGCGACCCCGCCTTACCTACACAACGGCGCCGTGCCCAACCTCGATGCGCTTCTCTCGCCTGTCGCGAAACGGCCGCAGAAGTTCTACCTAGGTAACCGGGAATACGATCCTGATCACGTCGGATATAAAACCGAATCTTTCAAGAATGGATTCCTGTTCGACACGCAGATTCCCGGAAATTCGAACGCCGGTCATGAGTTTTCGGACATCAAAGGACCGGGTGTCATTGGTCCATTTCTTAAGGATGATGAACGAAGGGCACTCATCGAGTACCTGAAGACCCTGTGACAACTTCCGAGTAGTCGAGGTCTAAGATGATGCGAATTTGCCCCAGAACGCATGGTCCCGTCGGAGCACTCGTCCTTGGCCTGGCTCTGATCGTCACCCCCGGGTGCGCGACGCCTCAGCCCAGTCCACCCGCCGGCACACCGGCCGGTCCGCCGGCGAGTCCGGCCATCAGTCCGCTGTCGGCAAACGACGTGTCGTGGTTGTTTCCGCCGCCGAAGACCGCCGCGGACCTCGCTGGGCTGATCGCCATCAAGGATCTGACAATGGATCCGGCGAACCCGGCAAACCGCTTGTCGATCTGGTCGGACGCTGACTTCAACAACTTCCTGGCTCTCGCCGATTCTCCGGCGGCCCAGGTTCAAGGCGGCGCCAAGATCGGCCTTCCGGCGGGCGTGCGCACCAAGGATGTCTGGTTTGTCGCGGGTGTGCGTATCGATGCGGGCGCCCCGGCCTTGACCCAAAGGTTATGGCGACGTTCGGTCAGCGCCCGCAGATCCGGCTGATTCTTCAGCCCGCCCTGCCCGGGCCGGACGGAAATCCGCAGGTGCAAGACATTGCAGCGCACTTGGTTTTCGACTTTGTCCTTCCGGAAACCCAGGCCGCCTGCCCGCTGCATGGGACGCCGGATCTTGCGGCGCTCAGGAGCGCCGTGGCGGACGCCGCAGCGTTGAGGACGGCGCTGGCGGCCGGGCAGTTCGGCAATGTGAAGGTCTCGACGGCGGGGGCGCCGCTCGGGTGCATCCCGGCCTCGCCAACGCCGCGACCGCGTCAATGGTGACTCAGCAGATGAAGGCCTTCCTGCAGAAGCGCCTTTCGGCGGATGATCTACACTCGATGGCGATCATGGGGCTGCCCGCTGGCGCGCCCGCGCCGTGGATCTTCTTGTCGATGCTGCGCGGGGCGCCGGGAGGGCCCTTCGGGCCAGTTCCCAATCCGACCCTGGACGGCACGCAGTTCGCCATAATGCTGACGCCTGCCGGGCAGTCGCCACGCGTTGTGCCAACACCGCACCCGAACAATCTGTCGCCGATTACCTGCCTCAGCGGCGCCCCGGGCCCCGGGGGTGGCTGCCGATTTCGGCGCGGCAGGGAAGCTCGACGTCCGATATTTTCGGACCTGGCGCTCCCGACGCTGTGAAGTCAAAAGCCGTCGTCGACCTCATCGCCGATCCTACAAGGAGCCACTTCTTCAATACCGACTGCGTCAGCTGCCACACTGAGACGCGCCGGGCCATGGACACGCTGGGCATGACCAGCTCGCCCGGTCTCTCCACCGACGTGCTGCCAAATGGTCAGTACAATGTGCGAAATTTCGGATGGTCGCCTCCGATTGAGGGGCCGGTTCGCGGTACGGCGACCAGACGCACCGCTGCCGAAACCAATGCGGTCGTGACGTGGGTGAATGCGAACATGTTGAAAGAGCACCCGTGATTGATGTTCACATTTCGGGCGCGCCGCGTAATAGTTGGCCTGCTGGCGAAGTGACGGGCGCTCGCACGTGAAGGAAAGATGCGCCCGAAGACTCTCGCGATGATGCAAGTCGACCTCTCCACCTTGCGCGGTCCGGAGCTGCGGCGTCTGCTCGACTCGACTCGAGAGCGCGGCCAGGCCGCCCTATCCTACGAGATCCTTCAGGAGATGGCGGCGCGCCGCGAACGCGGCGGCAAGCGAACGGCCGAGCCCCGGATGGTCGCCATGAACCTCGGCGACCCCTTGGATGACCACGAGGAGCTTGAGGAGGGCCTTGTCGAAGCCCGAGAGGAGCCACCGTCCCTCGCTGCCTGGGATCTCTCGCCATCCGAGGCGTGGCCCGAGAAGTCGCATGAAGCACCGCACGAGCCTGGCGCTGAGCCACCGCTCCGTATGCAGACCCGGCCACCGACCGATCCGCCACAGCGGCGCTCCGGTTGGACCGTGCTGGCCTTCACGCTTGGCGTCGCCTTAGGCCTAGGTCTTGGCTGGTGGCTAGGCGGGATCGCGCGTGAGCCGAGGCCCCTTGTCGTCGCCCAGGGCGCGGCGCTGGCAGCCGCCGCGCTCCCCAACGCGCCGCCTCCCGCGGCCGTTGCAGCCGTGGCCACTGAACCCAGAGTCGCGGCGGAAGCACCACCCGAACCACCGGCTCCGCCGGCGTCGGAAGTTCGCGAGAGCCCCGCGTCCTCGCCGCCTACCACGGACGAAGCGCCCGCAACCGACGCCACGCAAGAGGAACCCACCATAGCCAAGGGCTGCGCCGCTGAGCCGACCCCCGCCGACCGGACGATCTGCGGAGACCCTCGCTTGCAACGCCTGCAACGCGAACTCCGTCAGGCCTATGCTCAGGCCCTGGAAGCTCACGAGGATCGTGCCCTGCTGCGCGAACGCCAGCTAGCCTGGAAGGACTCGCGGGACGGGATCACCGACGGGGGGCGGTTGGCGCGGCTCTATGAGGAACGGATACGGAAGCTGAATGCGGCGACGGCGGAGGCGCGGCGCGAGCAGTAGAGCAGCGGCTTCCCAACCGGCAACGTTAGATGACGCTGCGGCTCGATCATGCCGTTTCAAGTCTTCCCCCGCCGCGCGTTCGGGCGTAGCGTCGGGCTCTCCTCGGGGGGCCGCTTGAGCGGCTGAGAGGCGGGTGATCCCGCGACCCGTCGAACCTGATCCGGGTCATGCCGGCGAAGGGAAGGAAGCGGTTCCGACCTGACGCCCGTGGCTCGTTCACACGAGCAAGGCTGCACGCCATGAACAAACCCACCGGAAGCCTGGAACCCGCGCAAATCCCGACCGGCGAGCGGCCGGGATCGCGCAAGGTCTACCAGCCCGGCGTCCTTTGGCCCGACATCCGCGTGCCGTTCCGCGAGGTGGCCGTGCACCCTTCGGCCAACGAGCCGGCGCTGACCCTCTACGATCCATCAGGTCCCTACACGGACCCGACCACCAGCATTGACATTGAGAAGGGCCTGTCGAAGACGCGTGAACCCTGGGTGGTCTCGCGAGGTGACGTGGAGATCGTCGAGAACCCCCGCGAGGTGAAACCGGAGGACAACGGCTTTGCCAAGGGAGAACACCTGGCGCCACACTTTATCGCGCCACGCCGTGTCTATCGTGCCAAGGCCGGCGTCAACGTCACCCAGCTCGAATATGCTCGCCGCGGAATCGTCACCCCCGAAATGGAATACGTCGCCATCCGCGAGAACCTGCGCCGCCAGGAGAGCGATCCTTTCATTCGCGATGGCGAGGACTTCGGGGCCGAGATCCCGGATTTCTGCACCCCGGAGTTCGTCCGCGACGAGATCGCCCGCGGCCGCGCGATTATCCCGGCCAACATCAATCACACCGAGCTCGAGCCGATGATCATCGGCCGAAACTTCCTGGTGAAGATCAACGCCAACATCGGCAATTCGGCGGTGCTGTCCCACGTCTCCGACGAGGTGGACAAGATGGTCTGGGCCATCCGGTGTGCGGCCGACACGGTCATGGACCTCTCGACAGGCCGCAACATCCACAACATCCGTGACTGGATCGTCAGGAATAGCCCTGTGCCGATCGGCACGGTGCCGATCTACCAGGCGCTGGAGAAGGTGAACGGCGTCGCCGAGGACCTGACCTGGGAGGTGTTCCGCGACACCCTGATCGAACAGGCTGAGCAGGGCGTTGACTACTTCACCATCCACGCCGGCGTACGGCTCGCCTATGTGCCGCTGACCGCAACTCGCGTGACCGGGATCGTCAGCCGTGGCGGCTCGATCATGGCAAAGTGGTGCCTAGCGCACCACAAAGAGAACTTCCTCTACGAGCACTTCGAAGACATCTGCGAGATCATGAAGGCCTACGACGTGTCGTTCAGCCTCGGAGATGGCCTGCGTCCTGGCTGTATCGCCGATGCCAATGACGCGGCCCAGTTCGGCGAGCTGGAGACCTTGGGCGAGCTCACCCAGATCGCCTGGAAGCACAATGTCCAGGTGATGATCGAAGGCCCTGGCCACGTGCCGATGCACAAGATCAAGGCGAACATGGACAAGCAGCTGAAGGTCTGCGGCGAGGCGCCGTTCTACACGCTCGGTCCGCTGACCACTGACGTGGCGCCGGGCTACGACCACATCACGTCCGCCATCGGGGCGGCGATGATCGGCTGGTTCGGCACAGCGATGCTTTGCTACGTGACGCCCAAGGAGCACCTGGGCCTGCCCAACCGCGACGACGTGAAGGTTGGCGTCATGACCTACAAGCTCGCCGCCCACGCCGCGGACCTGGCCAAAGGCCATCCGACGGCACGGGCTTGGGACGACGCGATTTCCCGCGCACGTTTTGAGTTCCGCTGGGAGGACCAGTTCAACCTGGGAATCGATCCGGAGACGGCCCGCGGATATCATGACGAAACCCTGCCGAAGGAAGCGATGAAGACCGCCCACTTCTGCTCGATGTGCGGGCCGAAATTCTGCTCGATGAAGATCAGTCAGGACATCCGCGACGCGGCGCGAAAACAGAATGAGGTCGCTCACGGCATGGAGCAGATGGCCGCCAAATTCCGTGACTCAGGCGGAGAGATCTTGGTGCCGGTCGCGCCAGCGGAATGACGCGTCGTCCTACTCCCGGCGACGGGAGGAGGACGCTCGTGTCAGCCATTAGCGACAGACTTCAACAGGCCGCGACACGTACTGGCCGTACCAGTTGTAGTATCCGCGGTTCTCGACAAAGCAGCGGGCGTAGCCTCGGTCAAAGCGGCCATCCCAGCGATCGAAGGCGCGATACTCGCCGCGGCGCCAATCGTCACGCTCGCGCCGATAATCACGGTCGTGATAGCCGCGGTCCTGTCCCCAGTGGGGATCGGCAAGCGCCGCGGCAGGGGCAGCCAGCGACATCACGGTCACCCCCGCCGAAACAATCGATTTCAAGTTCATGGTCCAACTCCTTTCGGCGGAGAGGTCAGAACGCTCTGACCCCATGGCTCGCAGATTGGCGCCGGCCAACTGAATGGCCTGCGAGCCCGGCCTTTATCTGGCGTTCAGCTAGAAGCGACATTGAGCGCCTGGAACGGTGCTTTATGACGCCTATGTGCGGATGGTCACCACCTTGACCAGGCCGGTGGGAGCTACGGCATGAAGGACTTTCCCAAACTCGAACCCGGCGCCGCGTACGAAGACCTCGACCTGTCCGACTACGACTTCGCCGAGCGCGATCTGGCGGACCTGAAACTCAGTCACTGCACTCTTATCGATGCCCAGCTTTCGTCGGTGATGCTGCCGGGCGCCCGCTTCGTCGAGTGCCGATTTACCCGCTGCCGCTTCGCCCACGCTGACCTGCGCGAAGCGGTGTTTATTCGCTGCAACTTCGCCGATCCCGAAAGCCATTCCGGCGTCCAGATCGCTTTCTCTCAGCTGGACCAGGCGCGCTTCGAGGCTTGCGATCTCTCATTCGCCGACATTGAACGGACGAACCTTTGGTCGGTCGTGTTCAAGGAATCGAACTTGCGGGGCGCACGGTTTCATCGAGCGGACTTCTCACGAAAGCTCAACTCCAAGACCGTCCATACTGCCGCGGCCTTCCAAGCCTGCAATCTGGAACTGACGGACCTGTCTGACGC
>JAYUBY010000375.1:0-2220 GCA_043740635.1 Alphaproteobacteria bacterium | reverse complement strand
CACAACGCTGCAAGGTCGGTGCGGTGCGGCCTTTGCCATCAAAAGTCAGATCCATAACTAAGGTGTCGCCGAACCTGTCGCGGCTTTTGCGTACCCAAGAAGCCGCCGATCTCTTGAGGCAGTCTGAGCGAACGCTCGAGAAGTATTGCACCTATAGCGCCGGGTCCCGTTGTCGCAAGATCGGCGGGCGCATCGTCTATTCGGTGGGTGACCTTCAGGCCTGGGCCGCTTGACGTCGGAGGTGGGGTTGGCCGCTGTCAGCTCCGCCCGGCGCCGGGGAGGGCTGCGCGGATGGATGTAAGGCGCTGTCGCAGGGCTCATCAAACGGCGCCCGGGGTCGCATTCGACCTGCGGCAGGCGCGACCCGGTCGCGGCCGACTGGGGACGGCATATTTCGGCATCGATGGATGGATGGGGCTGTTTGGGGCCGAGGGCGGCCCGAATCAGGGGTGCGACGGGCCGAATTTATTTCGCCTGGCGCGCTCTGGAACGCGCCGAACCGCGGCTGCGCGCCGTCGCCGGCCGCTTACTGTGTGCTTACCGGAGCTGACAAGCCCGCTTTTGGGACCCACAGAATGTTCCCCAACTCTTTGAAGGAGTTGGCGATAACTGGTGTAAGAGGGGCAAAACCCCGGGCACGCACCTGCAGCATGCGAAATGCGTCCCCCCAAAAGTCGAGTCATTTGAATCGCGTGGCCGAACCGCGTTTTGCAGCTTCGACCATATCGGCGATTTCGCCCGGGGTTTTGCCCCACTTACGTATTGGCCGCCGAAGCCGCACATAGTTTCAGCTAACACGCTCTAGACCGCGGTTTCGGCGAACTTGGATTCCATGCGCTGGTAGTTGTCCAGGCCGCCTTCCAGGTGGGAGAATATCTCCTCCCACACCGGCGCGCTGAAGGTGCGCGGCAAGGTCTCGTCGCGTTGGGCCATGTCGCGCCAGCGCAGGATCCAGGTCACATTGGCCGAACCGAGCGCGTCCATAGGCTCGCCGGTGATCTGCGAAGGCTCGCCGCTCGCGATCCAGAAGCCGACCACATCCAGCTTTTGCGCGAGGTGCGGGATAGCCCGGGTCTTGGCCCAGTGGGAATAGGCCGCCAGGCGGTCGGGCTTGATATGGTAGTTCCTGATCTCGAACAGCATCGCTCGTTCCGCCTCGCCCATGAAAACCGGTCGGCCCCGTTCGGGGTCCTGCGCCATGTTAGGCCGCCGCCGGTTGCGGCGACAAGCGCGGCGGGCCATGTGACGGCCTCAGCGCAGGTCCCGGCTTCGCAGCGGGCGCGCCAACGAAGGAAAATCCGATGAGCTTTTCGATCTATGACGCCTCCGCGCCGGCGTTCGCCGCGTCCATGACCGACATTCAGGCCTGGCTCGACAAGGCCATCGCCGAGGGCAAGACCGAGGCGGTGCTGATGGAGTCGAAGCTCGCCCCTGACATGCGGCCGTTCCCCGCCCAGATCCAGATGGCCTCCGACAGCGCCAAGAACGCCGTCGCGCGCCTGGCCGGCGTCGATGCGCCGTCGATGCCCGACACCGAGGCCAGCTTCGCCGAACTGAAGGACCGCTGCGCCCGCACGGTCACGTTCATCGAGAGCGTCCAGCGTTCGGCCTTCGACGGGGCCGAGGACCGTACGGTCGAGCTGAAGTTTCCCAACGGCATGGGCTACCGCTTCGACGGGCGCCAGTACCTGACCGGCTTCGCCCTGCCCAACTTCTACTTCCACGTCACGACCGCCTACGCGATCCTGCGCGTCCAGGGCGTGGCCCTCGGCAAGCCCGACTTCCTCCAGCACCTCGGGGCGCCGAACATCACGGCCTAGGCTTAAGCACCCTTCCCCCATCCCGGGGGAAGGGCTTTGTTCGTCTGGACATCATCGGTCAAATTGTTATTGTCCAGTTGTCCAACAACGGAAGCCGCACCCTTGGCCGCGCCCCAACAGCTCGACACCGCCGATCCCGACACCAACTGGAGCCTGCCGGCATGGATCTACAGCGACCCGGAGTATTTCCAGGTCGAGATGGCGCGCATCATGCGCCCGTCCTGGCAGGTGGTCTGCCACCTCAGCGACGTTGCCGATGCGGGGAGCTTCCACACGCTGGACTTCATCGGCGAGAGCGTTGTTGTCGTGCGCGGCGAGGACGATGTCGTGCGCGCCTTCGCCAACGTCTGCCGCCATCGCGGCTCGCGCCTGGTGGACGGCTCGGGCTGTGTGCGCTGGT
>JAYUBY010000374.1:0-5988 GCA_043740635.1 Alphaproteobacteria bacterium | reverse complement strand
CACGGCCGCCTTACCATCACGGACCACCACGAGTGTCGCGCTGCGAGCCTTGCGGTTGGTGGAGACAAAGGCGAGCGCCGCGCCATCCGACGACCACGCAGCGCCGGAATAGAAGCAGATCGGGCAAGGGTCGTACTAGGCGACGATCTTACCGTCGGCGCGGTTGGGCACGACGACGACCGCGTGCGGATCAGCTTCGGATTGGAAGGGGTCGTCAGCCTCGACTGAGGCGATCAGATCGCCCTTCGGGGAGAGCAAAACGTCGTGGTACTGGTGGACCATTGCCGGAGGCGTGGGCGCTCCCGCCAGCGCCAAAGCCAACATCAAACCCGCCATGAATCCACTCCGCGAAAACGCTTGGCGATGACGTAGGGGTCAAGCTGCGGGGGGCATCAAGCGCGTGGGTATCCAAAATCCCTGTCCACCCGGGAGGGCGGACAGGGTATGCGGGCCGTGTCGCGTCTAGGCCGCGTCGACCAGGACGACTTCAGCATCGTCCAGGGCGGTGATGCGCAGGCTGGTCTCGCCGGTGATGGCGGCGCCGTCGCGGGCGTCGAGCCTCACACCGTTGACTTCCACCGCGCCGACTGCGGGAACCAGATATGCATGGCGCGAGGCGTCGAGGGTGTACTCGGTAGTTTCGCCGGCCCTGATCGTGGCGCCTGCGACGCGGGCGGTTGTCCGGATTGGCAGCGCGTCCTCGTCACCCGGCAGCCCTGACGCGAGGGTCACGAACTTGCCAGCGCGGTCGCCCTTGGGGAACGGCTTGGCGCCCCAGGCAGGCGCGCCGCCAGCGTGGTCAGGCTCAATCCAGATCTGGAAGATGCGGGTGAGATCGCTTTCCAGATTGTACTCAGCATGACGTACGCCCGTACCCGCGCTCATCACCTGCACGTCTCCCGCGCCAGTGCGGCCTTCATTGCCCATGGAATCCTTATGCGTGATGGCGCCTTCGCGGACGTAGGTGATAATCTCCATGTCGGCATGGGGGTGTGGCGGGAAGCCGGATTGTGGGGCGATCTCGTCGTCGTTCCAGACTCGGATCGCGCCCCAGCCCATGCGCTTGGCGTCATAGTAGTTGGCGAACGAGAAGTGGTGCTTAGCCTTCAGCCAACCGTGGTCGGCGCCGCCGAGGCTCGCAAATTTGCGTTTGTCGATCATGATGTTCCTCCTGGCGCCGCGGGCCGCAAGGCTTGAGGGGGCACCGTATCGGGGGTCAAGATAAGCTCCCGATTTATGAGGGAAAGCCCGCGTCGGGCAGAAGAGCATTTCCAATCCGGAGATACTGAGGGCTTCGCAATGCGGATAGCGGGTGCGTTGGTGGCGATTGCCGCACTGGGACTTGTCGCGGCGGCTAAGCCTCAGCCGGATTGGCGGCCGCTCGATCCGCAGAACACTCTGGTGATCGAGACATCCAAGGGCCAGATCGTAGTGGAGATGGCGCCGGTGCTTGCGCCCAAGGCCGTGGAACGGGTGAAGCGGCTGGCCCGAGAGGGTGTCTACGACGGTCTCCTGTTCCACAGAGTGATTGAGGGGTTCGTCGACCAGACGGGCAATCCCAACAACCACGACGGCGGAACCTCGGCCTATCCCGACCTGCCGGCGGAATTCAGTGTCCGCCTGCCAGCCGATGCGCTGTTGGAGACGGTGGTGGACCGAAGCGATGGCATCGAAGGTTTCGTAGGCTCTGTCCCGGTGGGTGGCGCCTCGCCAAAGGAGCAAGGCTTGGGCGGGGACCATCGGCCGCGGGTTTGGGGCGCTTATTGCGACGGGGTCGTCGGAATGGGCCGCCAAGCAGGGATCGACACCGCAAACAGCGAAATATTCTTCATGCGCGCGCCCGCTCGCCGGCTGGATCACGACTATGCGGTCTGGGGTCGTGTGGTGCAGGGCTTGGACGTGGTCCGCGCGATCAAGGTTGGCGAGCCGCCAGCCGATCCCGATCGCATGGTTAAGGTGCGCGTGGCCGCGGACTTGCACGCCGACGAACGACCGAAGCTGGAAGTGGAGAACCCGCAGAGCGAGGCATTTCGCACGAGGGCGGCTCGCCTCAAGGCCCTGCTCGGCGCGCGTTTCAGCGTTTGCGATTTAAATATCGCCGTTCGGCAACCCTGACGTGCGACACCAGGGCGCACGCGAAGTGTCTCCCCAGCGCCTGCAGAATTAATATCTGGAGCCTACCGCTACAGTTGCGGCGGATAGGACCCATGAAGTTCGAAGTTATTGAGAGCAACGGCGAGTGGATCGTGCGTCGCGATGGCGTTGAAATCGCGCGTTTCGACGAGCAACTGGACGCGCTTGCAGATATCGCCGAACGCCTTAACGACGCCCATAAGGCCGATGCCAGCTACTCATTGGCGATGCGCTACCAAGCGCGAGGCTAAACCGTCGACGTCCGAGGCTGCGCTAACGCTTCTTTCCAAGTTCAGCGGCGATGTCCTTGGTGAGGCGGCCGACCTTGCGGTGCGCAGTGGTGAGCTGGTCCTTAGTCACGCCCCATCGCTTCATCCAATATTCGACGGCCTTGCGCTCGGAGAGATCCAGCCGATCCTTGTCGATGAAGCCGCGCTTGTCCTTAAGGCCGGCCATGGAATTCTCCTTCGCAAGCGCGCAAGCCTAGGCAGGTTCCTTGCGCCTGGGAAGCGCACCAGCCTAGGGTCTACTCGCCTTGGGCGGGGGTTGCTGAATGCTGAAATCGCTAAGCGTGCGGGTGTTGATCGCGCTCCTGGCCGGACTTTCATTGGGCGCGGCGGCTGCTGCCTTCGGGGGCCCGGACGTCAAGCGGGCCATTGAGTTATTTGAGTCGATTGGTGGCCTTTGGCTGAACAGCCTGCGAATGACGGTCGTGCCGTTGATCTTCGCCGTTCTAGTGACGGGCATCGCCGGCGTCGCTGACGCTGCGGCAACCGGGCGGCTGGCGGTGAAAACCTTGGTCTGGATCATCAGTCTCCTGATCTTCGGAGCGTGTTACACGGTGGTCTTTGCGGATGGGCTATATGCCGTGTGGCCGTTGGCTCAGGCAGGGGTGGCGGCGCTCAAGGCCGGCGCCACCGCAGCGCCAGACCTGGTCAAACAGGCGCCAAGCTTCATCGGGTTCGTGAAGGGGCTGGCGCCACAGAACGTGATCAAGGCGGCGTCGGAAGACTCAATCCTGCCGTTGGTGGTCTTTGCGACATTCTTCGGTTTTGCGGTGATCCGTCTACCGGATGCGCGTCGAAGGAGTCTGCTGGAGTTTTTCCAGAGCATCGGTGATGCGATGGTGACCATCGTGCGCTGGGTGCTGCTGGTGGCGCCGCTGGGTGTCTTCGCGCTCGGCCTCGGTGTCGGCCTGCGCGCCGGCATCGGCGCGGCAGGCGTGATCGCCCACTATGTGGCGGCGATTTCTCTAGCGAATATCAGCATGACGGCCATCGCCTACCTGCTGGCGCTATTCGTCGGCCGCCTACCCTTGGGTGTCTGGGCGCGTTCCGTGGCGCCAGTGCAGGTCGCAGCTTTCGCCACCCAGTCATCGCTCGCCTGCCTGCCTGCGATGATTGAGCGATGCCGCGATGACCTAGGTGTGCCGGACCGAGTGACCGGTCTGGTATTGCCGTTGTCTGTCGCGCTGTTCCGGATCACCGGCCCAGTGGCCAACCTCGGCGTCGCTCTCTTTCTGCTACGGGTTTACGACGTCCATCCGAACGCAATCCAGATGGTGGGAGCGCTGTTTGTCACTGTCGCGACAAGCCTGGCTTCCGTGAGCCTACCTGGTCAAATCTCGTTTTTCGCCAGCGTCTCGCCGATCTGCATGACGCTCGGCCTGCCAGTCGACATCCTGCCGATCTTGATCGCCGTGGAGGTCATCCCCGACATCTTCCGTACGGTCGGCAATGTTACCGCCGATATGGGGCTGGCCGCGATACTGGCGAGGGGCGAGGCAAAGGCTGCCGCGACCGCGGGAGCCTATTCCTCGCCGTTGAAGAGGCGGTAGCGCGGCCCGCCAGGTGATACCGGCTTCGGCGCGGCCGCGGCTTCACGCCAGCTCGCCGGGTCGGCCGTGCGTCCAACGAAATCGATGACGCACATCGCGGCGTAGTCCTTGTGGGGGCCGCAGCTCACGCCCGCATATTCCAGGCCGTCGTAAAAGATATTGCGGCGATGACCGCGGTTCGGGACGCCGCTGTCGATGATCAATTCGCGAACGACATCGCTGGGGCGCGCCGGGCCGTAGGCGATGTTTTCGGCTGCGAGAGCGGCCGGTACGCCGTGACGACGGATGCGGGCATCGAAGCGCTCACCTGTTGGTCCGTCGTGGCCGATGGCTCCGACGGGGCCCTGGTCGGCGACATGTTCCAGTGCAGCGGCGGCTAGTTTGTCGTCTGACTGAAGTGGCGGCAGCGGCGTCTGGCGCATCAGAAAGGCGACGGCCTCAGCACGCGCGGCGGAGTCGGCGGCCGGACCGTTGGGGCCGAGCTCCCGTTCCCAATCGGAGACCGGCTTCAGCAACAGACGCCATGCATAGGCCTGCGGATTTTCGCGCGCGAAGTTGATCTCTGCCAGGATCGCATCGTCCGCCTCGTTGGCCTTCGCAGAGACAGGAGCAAGGGTCGCGACAGCAAGCGCGACAAGGGCGGCGGAGATGGCCTTTCCGAAAAACACGCGCATTCGTCTACCCGAGAGAGATAATGTCTCTGGGTTTTTAGACTAGCTGGTGTATCTGATCTGTTAAGTGCGACTTATGTCGCCTTGATTACTTTATATTAATGTTAATTAAAAGTTTAGATGAGTGGTTACTAGAATATTGATCGGGGTCTGTGCTTTTCAGTCGCCGGAAGAAAATTCGGGGGATTCTAGAGGGTCTTGCCGGCGCGATATCGACTAGCCTTGCGTACTCTCACGGCTCCGCCTGCGCCGAAGAAGCCAAGCAGCAGCATCACCCAGGTCGCCGGTTCTGGAATCCCCGCAGGAGGCGTGTAGGGTCCACCGGGCGTACCCCCCGGGCCACCGGGTGTGCCGCCCGTCGGCAAGCCGCCGTCGGGCGGGAACAAGGGGGGTCCGCCGGGTAGGACAATTGGCGTTCCATCGCCCGGCGTTCCACCGCCCGGAGTTCCACCGCCCGGAGTTCCACCACCCGGCGTTCCACCACCAGGCGTTCCACCACCAGGCGTTCCGCCGCCCGGGGTACCACCACCCGGCGTTCCACCACCTGGCGTTCCACCACCAGGCGTTCCACCACCCGGCGTGCCTCCACCAGGCGTGCCACCGCCGGGGATGATGACGCCCGGGAAGCCACCAGGCGTTCCGCCGCCAGGGCCGCCTACATCCGGGAACCCACCGCTTGGAAAGTCGTCGCCGGGAACGCCGCCGCCGGTTGGTCCAGAGTTGCCGGGCGTTCCTTCCACGCCGGGCAGGTTCCCAGGTGAAGCCGGGAGACCGCTAGGTGTAAGGTCCGCCGGTCCGGCAAGCGCATCTAACAGGCGCTGAGCCGGCGCGACTGGCCGCGCAGGCGCCAGCGACTGGAGGGCGAGCGGAGGCAGTTTGTCACAACTGACCGGGCGCGGGAGATAGACCGGTATGGTCTGCTGAGCGAGCGAGGACTCCGCGAGGTTGATGGCATGAGGCCTACTGGCCACCACGATTCGAGGCGGTTTCTTCGGACCTATGCCGACGACATGGCGGACGCGATGAACATGATGAACTGGGGGAGCAGCGGCGGCATCGAGGTGTTGCACCGGTCGCTTCGGGGCGACGTGCGGCGCAGGCGCAAACTTCACCTTCGGGAAGCAGTCTACGGCCGCGGCGGGACTTGCCAGGGTAGCTGACAAAAGGCCAGCCGCTACCGCAGACCTCTTCATCAACATGAGAGGAACACCAACGCTAAAAAACGGTACGAATTACTCAGTGAAGAGATAAGCGAATTAGCCTCTCAAACTCGCCCAACGCTTTGAGTTTTGAGAGGTTTTTCCAGCGGATTATATTCTTTTTGAGCTTAGAGCGCCCGGCGCGAGC
>JAYUBY010000373.1:0-2159 GCA_043740635.1 Alphaproteobacteria bacterium | reverse complement strand
GACCTCAGCGGACTCCAACTGCGACATGAGGTGCTGCTTCAGCGTCGACAGCCGCGCTGTTCGATCGTTCAATGCCCGTCACGACAACCGGGGGCCGTTCCCATCTGCAATCTTTACGCGATGACCCGTCCCCGAGCCGAAGCCACGCGGTTGGCAGAGGCCTTTACCGACCGCAACAACAACCAACCGCCTATGTCGGGTGTCTATCCCGACTATGCTGCCCCGCTGATCGCCAAGACGTCCGACGGCGTGCGCGAGTTGCGCGATGTGCGCTGGGGTATGCCGTCCTCGAAAAAAGCGCTCCAGGATGCGGCCGCCAAGCGGGCGGACAAACTCAGGGCCAAGGGCCATAAGGTCGACTTCACCGAGCTCCTGCGGATGGAGCCCGACAGGGGTACGACCAACATCCGCAACACTGCCAGTCGGCACTGGCAGCCGTGGCTGGAACCTGCCCAACGCTGCCTCGTGCCTTTCACGTCGTTCAGCGAGCCCGACCACGTCGGCGGTTCCCTGCAGCCGATCTGGTTTGCGCTCGATGAAAACCGACCCATGGCATTCTTCGCCGGCCTCTGGACCTCCTGGACCTGCGTCCGCAAGATCAAAGAAGGCGAGGTCACCTGCGATCTCTTTGGGTTCCTGACGACCGACGCAAATGCCGAGGTCGCCACCTATCACTCAAAGGCGATGCCCGTGATCCTCACCACACCTGTGGAGTGGGACCTCTGGATGAGTGATGCGCCCTGGGCGGACGTCCAGTCGCTCCAACGCCCGCTCCCGGACGGGACGCTGAAGGTGGTCGCGCGCGGTGTGCCCACTGATGAGGTCGTCCCAGCCTGATCAGATTTCCTTTCGCGGCCTCGTTAGATCCAAACGCGTGCTCGGTCCGGCTGGCCGCAGCCGCCGCAGGTAAGGCGCCGTCGGATTTCAAAGGGCGTCGCGTCGGAACCCAGCCGCTGAAAGGCCTCAGCGCAGGTCCAGTTCGCGCGATGCCCGCAGCCCTCGCACGCGATCTTGAGGGTCGTGGCATTTGCCATCATTCGATGCAGGGTCTGGAACATCGTCATGGCTAACCCTCGGGGGCCGGATGGATAAGGCGCGGCACATCATCGGTGTTGGGTCAGTTACACATTATCGATTAGCCGCGAGAGAACAAACACAGAACTTTCTGCCGTTGGCGAGTCTGAAATCGCGCGCGCACGCGCCCGATCTAGCTATCGGCGCCGACTATGGGGCCAAACTCTGCACGCTCGACCAAAAGCTGGCGCGGGCGGGACCAGTCTTGGGCATTTTCGCTGAGCTGGTTTGATTTGGACTTTCGCCAGCAATTCCGCTGCCCGTTAATCGGCGGGTCGTGGATTAGAATCCCCAGTACCTACCTACCCTGCCGCACGCCCCATCATGACGTCGTACTCACCGTCCAAGTGGCGCTGACGATGTTCTCGTGACGGCCAAGATGGGCGGTGATGGCGTCGAGGTCCTGAGCGTCTGCGGTCGTCGGCACCAGGGAGGCCGCAAGTTCCACGAGCTCCTCACGTTCGGAGAGGACCTCAATGTCGCGAACCGGGTAGTGGTGGCGCTCCAGTTCTTCGTGAAGCTGATCACGCGCTTCGGGCACGTCACCCGGAGCGCACAGGACGTGCACGCGGTAGAGCGCCTCCGTCTCGCCAGGCGTGATCGGACGGCGGTTGATGTAGTTCACCAGGGGGCGCAACAGGGTGTTGCCGCCGAGCACAAAGGCGGTAAGCACAGCGGATTCCGCAAGCAGCCCGCCGCCGGCGAATGCCCCCACAGCGGCCGAGCCCCAAAGCGTGGCCGCCGTGTTGAGACCGCGCACCTGGGCACCTTGCTTCATGATCACCCCGGCGCCAAGGAAGCCGATCCCGGAGACGACATAGGCGATGATCCGGGTCTCGCCCTCGGCCCCAAGAAGCCGTCCGCCCAGATCGACGAACCCCGCGGCGCCGAGCGACACAAGCACCATGGTGCGGAGGCCGGCGTTGCGTTGGCGGATCTGCCGTTCGAGCCCAATCAGCGCGCCCAGCACAAAGGCCGTTCCGAGGCGCAGGACGGTCTCCAGGAAGGCCGCAGGATCAACGCTAGTCATCGGAAGTGTCGCCTATTGTTGGCCTCAGCATTTCTGAACGACGACGCTTTCGCCA
>JAYUBY010000372.1:0-14192 GCA_043740635.1 Alphaproteobacteria bacterium | reverse complement strand
GATCAATGTCGTCACATCGGGCACCGACATGGTGATCGAACAAATCAAGGCGCAACTCGATCGCCTCGTCCCCGTCTACAAGGTTGCCGACCTCACCCTCGGCGGCCCGCATATCGCCCGTGAAATGGCGCTGATCAAAGTCATCGCCACCGGCGAAAAGCGCGCTGAAGCGCTTCGCCTTGCCGATGCGTTCCGCGCCCGAGTGGTCGATGCCACCAGCGAAAGCTTCGTCTTCGAAATGACCGGTAACAGCGACAAGCTCGATGCGTTCGCCGCCCTGATGCGACCCTTGGGCCTCGCCGAAATTTCCCGCACCGGCGTCGCGGCACTCGCCCGCGGCACCACCATCATCTAGTTCAAACAGGAGAGCCTGCGCCATGCGCGTTTATTACGATACCGATGCCGATGTGAACCTGATCAAGGCCAAGAAAGTCGCCATCGTTGGCTTCGGCAGCCAGGGCCACGCCCACGCCAACAACCTCAAAGACAGCGGCGCCAAAAACCTCGTCGTCGCCCTCCGGCCCGGTTCGGCCGGCATCGCCAAGGCCGAAGCCGCTGGCCACAAGGTCATGGACCCGGCCGCAGCGGCCAAATGGGCCGATGTCATCATGGTGCTGACCCCCGATGAAGGCCAAGGCGACCTCTACCGCGACAGCCTGCACGCCAATATGCGCCCCGGCACCGCGATGGCCTTCGCCCACGGCCTGAACGTGCATTTCAAACTGCTTGAAGCGCGCGCTGATATCGACGTCTTCATGATCGCCCCCAAAGGCCCCGGACACACCGTCCGCTCCGAATACCAGCGCGGCGGCGGCGTACCCTGCCTGGTCGCCGTCGATCAGAACCCGTCCGGCAACGCGCTCGAAATCGCGCTCTCCTACGCCTCCGCCATCGGCGGCGGCCGCGCGGGCATCATCGAAACCACCTTCCAGGAAGAATGCGAAACCGATCTGTTCGGCGAACAGGTCGTGCTCTGCGGCGGCCTCGTCGAACTCATCCGCGCCGGCTATGAAACCCTGGTCGAAGCCGGATACGCCCCCGAAATGGCCTATTTCGAGTGCCTGCATGAAGTGAAGCTTATCGTAGACCTGATCTACGAAGGCGGCATCGCCAACATGAACTACTCGATCTCCAATACCGCGGAGTACGGCGAGTACGTGACCGGACCGCGTATCGTTACGCCGGAAACCAAGGCCGAAATGAAGCGGGTGCTGGAAGACATCCAGTCCGGCCGCTTCGTGCGCGACTTCATGCAGGAAAACGCTGTCGGCGCGCCGAGCTTCAAGGCAACGCGCCGCCGCGGCGCCGAGCACCAGATCGAGGAAGTCGGCGAACGTCTTCGCGCCATGATGCCCTGGATCACCAAGAACAAGCTGGTGGATACGGCGCGGAATTGATCGAGCGCGCGGCGTCGTCTCAAACCGCGCTTATGACGGCTCCGGCGAAGGCGTCTCTCTGTCGCCCCGCTAAGTCGAAGCCGGCATCGCTCGCGGCTGGACGCGTCGAGCCCTTCATATAGCCGCAGGCGTTGCAAGCTAACGACCCTTGGCCCTCGGGCTTTTAGGCAATGATCGTACGGCTGCCGTCAGGCTGATCGGCCGGATAGGTCAGGGCCGTTGGCTGTTGTGGCTGGGCATCTCGTCGATATGAATGCGCCGGGCTTCATGCACGCCAGTGCGGTCAGCCGGCGGGCGTCGCGACCGGTGGCAAGCTTGCCCTGGCGGCAGTCGAAGGCATCGGTCGGGCGAAGATCGGAAAATGCCAAGAGGGAACGAAGCAGTCCTCCGATGACAGATCGCTAATCCTTGTCGGTTAGGGGTAGGACCATGACCGTTCAGGAAGAAATCCGCGCCGCTACCCAACCGGGATACGAGCCCTCGGTGGCGCTAATCCTGGAGCGGTTTGAGACCTATCTAGGCCCCGACGCATATGTAGGTGCGAAGACAGAGGATTTCTTCGAGCGTACGTTGGCGGGGCTGGCTGAACCTGGCTTTGATCCCGAAGTTCGCCTCCAATTGATCGCCGATTGCTCATCGCTGTTATGGTGGTGCCGCGCCAAACTTGGCGCGAACGGGCTCGGACCGCTTCACGGCTTGGTGCGGCAAACGCTCTATGAACTGTTTCGGGAGACCTCGCTGCGAATGGAGCAGGCCGATCCAGCTACGCTCACGGCGCATGCCGTGTTCGTGGGCAGGTTGTTGAGTCCGCTGCATTCACCCACCCGCGGCTCTTTCGACTACGTTCGAGCGCTTGCGTGCGACCCCGACAATCGTTCGATCGCCGTCTACCACTCCGGCGTTTTGACGCCCGAACTGGAAGCGTACGGCAGCGCGCGCTTGGGTGATGCTGCGGCTAATGTCCGCTACGTCTCCGTCGAGACGAATCCAGACTACCTCGCCGATATCCTCGATGATGGCCCCTGCACCTTCCACTTCTGGTGCGAAAATCCCTACGCGATCCAAATTAGTCTGGCGGCGCTTGTGGGCCCGACCATCATGTTCACGTGCGCCGAAGTTGCCCCGGTGCAGTTTGCCGACGTCTATTGGTATGTCCAAGAGCAAGGCTACCTCCGTGAACTCTGGAAGCGGCAGGGGGCCCCTGATGCGTACGCGCAGAATTATTGCGCGGTCGAAAGCTACAGCTACAACCCACCGACGCCGCTGCGTAAGCGAGTGCGAGCGGAACTGGGCTGGAGTGAGGATGACCAAGTCATCGTCACGGCGGGCAACCGGTTGAGCATCAATATGGACCAGTCGTTTATGGAGGGTGTCACCGGATTTGTTTTGGGCCATCCGAAGGCCCGCTGGGTCGTGGTGGGTGGCCTCCCGGAGCACTTCCTGTCGGCTTTGCGGCAAACGCTTGGACTGCAGTTTATGCATGTGCCCTACGACACCGATTTGATGAGCCTTCTGGAACTCTGCGACATCTTCGCGAGCCCATTTCGCGAGGGTGGCGGCGCTGCGGCTGTCATGGGGATCCATGCTGGTGCTGTGCTTCTTGTGCGTAGCGACATCGAGATGAGCGCCTATGTTCCTCCCGCTCATCGCGCTGTTGGCGTCGAGGGTTACGTCGCGGCGCTCCAGAAATTGTCGGACCCCGCAGTTCGCAGGATCTGGTTGGCTGAGCAGCAAGCGCTCCAGGCGCAAATGCAGGATGACGACAAATTCGCCAAGGAATTGAAGAGACTCTCCGCGCTGGCTTTTGAGAGGTTCTCCCATCGCATCGCGATGTCGCCTGAACAGCTTTTTGGCTCGTCTATCTGAAGGAGTTGCGTGCCTTTTCTCCTGAAAAAGCTTTGGGGATGACGATCATCTCAGGGCCACACGTCGCTGTCACGAAGCGGTGAGTGGCGCTCCAGCGCGGCGTGCGTGTTAAGGTCTTCCCGTAGTCCTACTGGTTAGTGGTCTGGCGTTGCGCCTCCGACCCGAGCCGCCGACGCCAGCTCACCCTCCAGACTCTTGGCCCGGGAGATTGTGCATGGCGTCGGAAAATCACGTCGAAAACCCCTTCGAGTATGTCATCGAGAAGTTCAGTTGGGCTTTCGGGGACATCGGGCGAGCGATCCGGCTGGATCCCGCCCGTCACGCGTCCCAGCCGGTTCCAGTGATCCGCCGGATTTCGATCTCGGATTTGTGGGACGCGCTCAGGAAGGGCGCGGCAGATGTTGGCGCCACTCGCGACGACATCTTGTTCATTGGCATCATCTACCCACTCGCCGGGTTGCTGCTGGCGCGCTTTGCATTCAGCTACGACCTGTTGCCGCTGGTATTCCCGTTGGCCTCAGGCTTTGCTTTGATTGGCCCGTTCGCGGCGGTCGGCCTTTATGAACTCAGCCGACGGCGTGAGCAGGGCCAGCCCGTAACCTGGCTAAGCACGTTTGGCGTGCTGCGCTCACCGGCCATCGGCTCCATCTTGGGCCTGGGCGCTGTTCTGCTGCTGCTCTTCTCCCTGTGGTTGGCCGTAGCCTATGAGATCTATCTCGCGACCCTCGGCGCCGCGCCGCCCCAGTCTCTCGCGGGCTTCGAGCGTAGCGTGTTCACGACGGGCGGCGGCTGGGCGATGATCGGCGCGGGCATAGGCGTCGGCTTCCTGTTCGCCATCCTGGCCTTCGCGATCGGCGTGGTCTCCTTCCCGCTATTGCTCGACCGAGACGTGGGCATGGCGACAGCGCTTTCCACGTCCCTGCGGACCGTCAGCTCCAATCTGGGCGTCCTGGCGATCTGGGGCGTGATCGTCGCCGGCCTGCTGGTGCTCGGGTCATTGCCGGCCCTGGTAGGCCTGGTCTTCGTCATGCCGCTGCTCGGTCACGCGACCTGGCATCTGTATCGAAAGCTGATCGCCTAAGCCGAGAGGGTCAGTCGTCCATCTCGCGCTTGGCTTTCATCCGAGCGCGGCCGGACTTGTGCACCACGGCCCAGCGCTTGCGTTCGACTGCAGCCGCAAGGGGGTCCTCCTTGCGCACCGCATGGGCTAATTCGCGCTGCAGCTTCTGGAAGCTGCGCCAGCGCTCAGGGTCCAAGGTCCCGTTGGCAACCGCCGCCTGCACGGCGCAGCCTGGCTCCTTGTCGTGGGCGCAGTCGCGGAAACGACAGCCTTGCGCCAAGAGGTCCACCTCCGCAGTGGTCTCGGCAAACGCCGCCGCCACGCCCGCCTCGGCGTCCCAAAGCGCCAGCTCCCGCATCCCCGGCGTGTCGAGGATCAGCGCGCCACAGGGCAGGAGGATCAGCTCTCGATGGGTCGTGGTGTGACGTCCGCGCGCGTCATCTTCGCGGATGGACTTGGTCGCCATCAGCTCAGCGCCAGCCAGTGCGTTGACCAGAGTCGACTTGCCGACGCCCGATGAGCCAAGCAGCACCGCCGTCTTGCCGGGTGCGAGAAGCGTTGAGAGTTCCGCTAACCCCTGGCCAGTGCGGACCGATACCGCCAGCACCGGAACGCCAAGGGCGATCGCCTCAACATCCGCCAATAGTGGCGTCGGGTCCTCGCAGGCGTCCGCTTTGGTGAGCAGGAAGACAGGCTGGGCCCCGCTCTCGTAGGCGGTGGCGAGATACCGCTCCAGCCGCCGCAGGTTGAGGTCGGCGTTCAGCGAGGCCGCCAGCAGAGCCATGTCGACGTTGGCTGCCACCACCTGCATCTCCTTGCCGGTGCCCGCGGCCATTCGAGTGAACACCGTGGATCGCGGCAAGACCTTCGCGATGACGGCCGCGTCGGCTTTTAGTTCCACAGCCACCCAATCGCCGGTGACCGGATAGCCGCCTTCCGCCGCCTCGTGGGCGAAACGACCGGAGATGCGGCCCTCGGTCTCGCCGGACTCGGCCGCCAGGCGGTAGAGGTTTCGCTGCTGAACGATGACCCGGGCAGGGACCAAGCCCTGGTCCGCATAGGCTTTGAAGTCGTGCTGAAGCGCATCGGTCCAGCCGTATGCGCGCAGCCCCCTTGGAGTATTCAATGTCAGGGTTTCCTTGAAGGTTCGAGCCAATCAGGCGTCGACCGCGGAATCCCGTCTTCTGAAGAGAGGATCGGCTGGTTAGACAGCACGCACGGCGACGCGGCGAAGGGCTGTGGCAATGGGCGTCGTCATCACATCCTCCTCGGTTGCGGTTTGCGTCGGTGCACGGAGAGCTTGGCCCCACCGAAACCCTGGGTCAAGAAGGGCCCGCAAGGAGCTGCCCATGGCTGAGCCGTTGAACGTCGAGATGAACCAGGCAAACCATCGCTTCGAGGTGAACCTCGGCGATGAGACAGCTTTCGCCGAATACACGCTGTTGCATGACGCACTCGTTCTGCCACACACCGTCGTTCCGCCGGCCTTCGAGGGCATGGGCGTGGGCTCCCTGCTCGCCAAAACGGCTCTGGTCTACGCCCGTGACCGCGGCCTGAAGGTCAAGCCCATCTGCCCCTTCATGGCGGGCTACATAAAAAGGCATCCCGAGTGGCAGGACCTGGTGCATGAGGATTTTCGGGAGCGGCTGGGGCTAGCTAGCTAAAGCGAACCGGACGGTTATGCCGGCCGGGCTTCCACCCATGGCGAAGAAGCCGACTATGAGCGTCGATGGAGGAACACCCGTGGAATACGCCGGAGCGAAACGTAAGCCGGTAGTCGTCCTGCCTGAGCATGGTCGTTTCTATGAAATGGGCCGGATGCGAACCGTATTTAAGGCTGACGGTGAAGAAACGAGTGAACGCTTTTCGATATCCGATTAGTGGCTTGAGCCGCAAACGCACGGTCCTGGGGTGCATGCCCACGACGACGATCACATCTTTTACGTAATAGAAGGATCGATCCATTTCCGCGTCGATGGGAATTGGATGGATCTCGAAAAGAGCGGCTACGCTATCATCCCTTGCGGAACTCCCCACGACTTCGAAAACCGCGAAACGGTTCGATCCGGCTCTATCAGTATCAATGTGCCGGGTGGCTTCGAAGCGGAAATGCCCGGGATTGCTCGGGCGCTAGGGGCGTCGGACCATAGACTCCAGCCAAGAGCTCCACAGCAGCCGCCCAGCGCGGACCCTGGCCTAGCCCCATTCCAGCGCCGCTTCGCCGCGCAGGATCGCCTCGGCCTCGGCCGAATGCTTGCCGCCCTCGCGGTCGTGCAGGACCAGGGGGGGCAGCAATTTCAGAGGCGCCTTACCCGTCTTGATCGCGCGGACCAGGACTCGCTTGGCCGGCTGATCAATGAAGGGCAGGATCGGGCGCACCTGCGCCGATCCCGCCTTGGGCGCAAGCAGCGCCAGTATGTCGGCCAGACGGTCGGCGCGGTGGATCAGCGTGATTGTCCCGCCCTCGCGCACCGCCTTCGACAGGAAGCCGATCCAAGCCTCCAGGCCATCGTCGGCCATCCAGGCGCCGCGACGCTCGGCGGCGGGTCCGCGCAAGGCGTCTGGGTCGTCGAAGAAGGGCGGGTTGGCGAGCGCGACGTCGAAGACTGGAAGGCCCAAACCCGCGAATCGCAAACCCACATCGCCGGCAACGGCCTCGACGCGGTCCGCCATATCGTTGGCGGTAATATTCTCGCGGGCAAGCGCCAGGGCGCTAGGGTCGCGCTCAACGCCGACGAACCGTGCGCCGGTCCTTCGCGCGGCGGCCGCCAGCAGTGCGCCGCCAGCTCCGCAGCCTGCCTCGATCACTCGTTGGCCCGGTTGGGCGTCACAAGCCGCCGCCAGTAGCGCCGCATCCAGTCCGGCGCGGTAACCCCGCGCCGGCTGGCGCAGCCTGACTCGGCCGTCCAGCACGCGATCCTCGGTCGTGTCATCCATGCCTTGTGCGCCAACGTAACGTTATCTGCGAAGCCCGTGCGCTTGACCGTGCCCTATCGCGTCACCATTGTCCCTCGCAACGGCGGTCGCTCCCCACGGTCCGACCGTCACCGCCAGGAGTTGAGGTCCGCTTGGCCGTCGCCACTCGCCCCATCGTCGCCGAAAAGCCGCCGTCACTGGACGCATTGCTGGCGCTTGCTCGCCTGGACCTAGCCGCCGTCGACGTCCTGATCCGCCGCCATATGGATAGTCCCGTGCCGGTGATCCCGGCGCTGGCCGATCACCTGATCGCGGGCTCGGCCAAGCGGTTACGACCTCTGCTGACCGTCGCCGCCGCGCGCCTTGCCGGCGCTCGTGACGATAGCTGTCTGAAACTCGCCGCGGCTGTCGAGTTCATCCATACGGCGACCCTCTTGCACGACGACGTGGTGGATTCCTCTCAGCTGCGCCGCGGTCGCGTCGCTGCTCACCTAATCTGGGGCGCGCCTTCGAGCGTCTTGGTCGGCGACTTCCTGTTCGCGCGCGCCTTCGAGCTGATGGTGGGCGCAGGCTCCATGCCGGCCCTAGAAATTCTGGCCCGCGCTAGCCGTGTGATCGCGGAAGGCGAGGTGCTGCAACTCACCCGCGCCCACGACCTGGACCTCTCTCAGGAGGTCTACCTCGACATCATCAAGGCTAAGACCGCTGAGTTGTTTGCCGCTGCCGCCGAGGCCGGCGCGGTCTCCGCGGGCGCCACCCCGGAGCGCTGTCGAGCGCTGCGGAAATATGGCCAGGACTTGGGGCTAGCCTTCCAGCTGGTCGATGACGCCCTGGACTACTCCGGCGATAGCGAGACGCTCGGCAAGAATCCCGGCGACGATTTCCGGGAAGGCAAGGCGACGCTGCCGCTTCTGCTAGTCATGGCGCGCGCCGGAGCTTCGGAACGCGACTTCTGGGTGCGCACGGTCGATAGGCTGGAACAGACCGAAGCCGACTTCTACCGGACGCGAGACCTCATGCGTCAGACTGGCGCTCTGCAGTCTACCCTCGACCTCGCCGCCAGCTACGCAGCCAGCGCTAAGGAGGCGCTGGCTGAGTTCGGGGTGAACCCTTGGCGTCCGGCGCTGGAAGACCTCGCCGACTTTGCGGTGGCGCGAACGGCCTGAGGCCTTAGGCCTCGCTGAACGGGTGCGGCAGCCGGCCTGCTTTGAACAGGATCACTGGGTTCTCGTCATAGTCGCCAAGCTCGGTGTCCGCGGTCGCTGAGAACGCCACCACGCCCTCGCGGAGCGGCGCCAGACGCTCAGCCTTGCGCCGCGCCTCTTCGGCGTTCTTGCAGCCTACTTGCTGCTCAGCCTTCAATGCCTTGCCGCGCCCGGCGACGTAGGTCTGCAGGATGTAGACGGTTTCACTGGCCATGGCGCCTTCACGCGCCCGTTGGTGAGTCCCGTCAATGCATCACGTCAGCCTGGCTTGATCATGTCTTCTGGGCGAACCCAGGCAGTGAACTCTTCGTCGGTCACATAGCCGCCGCCAACCGCTTCCTCGCGCAGCGTGGTTCCATTCGCGTGGGCCGCCTTGGCGATCTTGGCGGCCTTGTCGTAACCGATGTGCTCCTTGAGTGAGGTCACTAGCATCAGCGACCGTTCAAGGTTGGCCTTGATGTTGTCCTCGCGGGCTTCGATGCCGACGACCATGTTGTCCGTGAAACTGACCGAGGCATCGGCCAGCAGGCGGCAGGACTGCAGGAAATTGTAGGCCATCACGGGGTTGTAGACATTGAGCTCAAACTGGCCTTGCGACCCAGCAAAGCCCATCGCCGTCTGGTTCCCCATGACGTGCGCGCAGACCATAGTCAGGGCTTCGGCTTGGGTCGGGTTGACCTTCCCAGGCATGATCGAGGATCCCGGCTCGTTCTCCGGCAACGACAGTTCGCCCAGACCGGCGCGAGGGCCTGAGCCCAGGTAGCGGATATCGTTGGCGATCTTGAACAGGGCCGCGGCCGTGGCGGTGAGCGCCCCGTGGCTGAACACCATGGCGTCATGCGCCGCCAGCGCCTCGAACTTGTTGGGCGCAGTCACGAACGGCAGGCGGGTGATCGCCGCGATGCGCTCTGCCACCTTCTCAGCGAAACCCACCGGTGCGGTCAGGCCAGTGCCGACCGCCGTGCCGCCCTGGGCCAGTTCATAAAGTCCATAGAGCGTCTCCTTCAGGCGACGCACCGACATTGCGGTCTGGTGGGCATAGCCGCCGAACTCCTGACCTAGCGTCAGAGGCGTGGCGTCTTGGGTGTGGGTGCGGCCGATCTTGATGATGTGCGCGAAGGCCTTGCTCTTGGCGGTCAGCGCTTGGTGCAGGTGCTCAATCGCAGGCATGACGCTGCGGGCGACTTCCTCGGCGCAGGCGATGTGCATTGCCGTGGGGTAGGTGTCGTTGGACGACTGGCTCATGTTGACGTGATCATTCGGATGAACTGGCGTCTTGGAGCCCATCACGCCGCCTAGCATCTCGATCGCGCGGTTCGAGATCACCTCGTTGGCGTTCATATTCGACTGCGTGCCGGAGCCGGTCTGCCAGACCACCAGAGGAAAGTGGTCGTCGAGCTTGCCGTCGATCACCTCTTGGGCCGCGATGACGATGGTCTCGCCGATCTTGGGGTCGAGCTTGCCCAACGCCATGTTGGCCTCAGCCGCTGCGCGCTTCACCACGCCGAGCGCCCGGATCACCGGGATCGGCTGCTTTTCCCAGCCGATCTTGAAGTTCTGCAAGCTACGCTGGGTCTGCGCTCCCCAGTAGCGGTCGGCGGCGACCTCGATGGGGCCGAAGGTGTCGGTCTCGGTGCGAGTGGCGGTCATCGAAGGCGTCCTGTCAGCAATGGCGCGGGTCTAGCGGCGCGGACGCGGCCCTGCAACGGTCGCCGCAATGCAGGCGTGGCGTGCGGCCAAGCCTGAAGATATACGGGAGGAGACTGAAGCCGGAGCCAGACCCATGCTCGTCGCCACCACCAACGATCTCGCCGGATACCGTGTCACCGCCCACATCGGCATGGTGCGGGGCGTCACGGTCCGCTCACGCAGCGTCGTCGGCAACCTTGGCGGGGCAATCCAGTCGATCTTCGGCGGCAGCCTGACCATCTACACCGACCTCGCCGAACACGCACGTCAGGAAGCTTACGACCTGATGGTCGCCCACGCTCAGCGCGCCGGCGCCGATGCGGTGATCGCCATGCGCTACGATGCCAACGAGATCATGGACGGCATCACCGAGGTGCTTTGCTACGGCACGGCGGTGAAGGTCGAGCGGGTCTAAGACCGAACGTGGACGACGCCTGGACCCACCACGGAAAGGTCCGAGCGCGTGAGGCCGAGGGTATCCTGGAGATCGTGGTCGATGGCCTGACCACCCAAGCCAAATACTACAAGCCCCTGATCTACGAGTTCTTCCGCAAGGCCTGGCGTGGCTCGCGGCCGGCCTGGGGCGAATTCTCCGTCGAAATCCTTATGGAATATGTCGGCGATCCACCCTGGCTCGACCTCGACAATCTCGCTAAAGCCCTCCTCGACGCCATCAAGGGCTATGCCTTCCACGATGACGCTCAGGTGGCCCGCCTACTGGTCGAGCGCGCCGAGGGCGAGCGAGAGCGGATCACAGTCACGGTGCGTCGGCTGACAGCCGCAGGGCAAAGCGCGCCGTTCCACCGCGCGAGCGAGGTACGCTGATGATCGCGATCATTGAGACCCACGATCCGGTGCGGCTCAATTTCCTGAAGACCATCCTGGAGGAAGCCGAATTCCATCCCTTCATCTTCGGCGGCGTCGCGCCCTATCCGGGCGCGGCGTCCAGCCGCCTGATGGTCCCGGAGAGCGAATTCGAGCTCGCCAAACGCTTGATCGAAGAAATTGAAAGCGTCGCCAAGATTTAGGCTTTGCGAAAACTGGCCCTTGGGCGCCGACTCGGCTCATGGTCTGACAGGAGACTAGATTGGATTACCGCGATGGCAGACGCGACCTACGTGAGCTTCGTTCCCGCCGGAAAACGGGATGAGCTGCGCCAAATTCTTGAGACGGAAGACACCGCCCCGCTCATCTGGCGCGAGCGCCGCAGTTTTCGCGGCAGCGAGTTCTATTTTTCCGGCCCGCCAGCCCTGGCGCGCAAGGCCCAGGCCTACGTCGCCGAGTGGCTAATCACCAGCTGATCGCCAATCGATGCCGTAAGGCGCGTCAGCCTCCTGCGGCCGTTGTTCCGGGCGTGTGACTGTGAGCTAGTTAGGGCGGCGACATCTTTGGTGGAATGCCCCCCGAAACACGAAACGGCCGCACCCTGTGGCGGGGTGCGGCCGCGTCTTTCGCGAACCTCTTCGGGGAAAGCTTAAGCGGCTTAGCGATACTGTTGGAGACGCGTGGTGCGAAGGCCCGCCAGGCCATGGCGGTCGATGGACCGTTGCCACGCGAGGAACTCTTCCGACGTGAGCCGATAGCGTTCCAAAGCGTCTTCGAGTGAGAGCAGGCCCCCGCGCACGGCGGCCACGACCTCAGCCTTGCGGCGGATCACCCACCGGCCGGTATCCGGCGGCGGCAAGTCCCTCAGCGTCAACGGCGCACCCGTGGGGCCGATAACGTACGACTCCCCGCGGCTGTTCGTGCGCGTCTGCTGTTGCTGCAACATGGCTTTTAAGCCCTTCTCACCATCACTGTTGATGAGAACAATACGGCACGGCTCCTAACAGCCGCTGAATCGTATTAGTGAATAAGCGCATAATCGAGCCTTCCTCTTGTATTTATTCGGCACACTTTGTGTTTTACACTTAGTTAATCTCAATTAAGACTAGTTCTACCGAATGATATTGATGAGCTCGTCTAGCATGGTGTCGGCCGTGGTGATGATCTTGGAAGACGCCGAGTAGGCCTTTTGAGTGGTGATCAGGCCGGTGAACTCGGTCGAGAGGTCGACTGTCGAGGCTTCCAGGCTGGAGGGCGAGATCTTCCCCGCGCCCCCGGTGTTGGCCGCCTTCAGCGTCATTTGACCCGCGGGCAGCGAGGCCCTGTAGGCGTTGCCGCTGACCGGCGTCAGGCCATTTGCGTCAGGGAAGGTAGCGATAGCCACCTGCGCAATGCTCCGGACCTGGCTATTGTCGAACACTGCGGAGACCACACCGTTGGAATCAACCTGGACGCCCACGATGTTGCCGGCGCTGGCTCCGTTGGAGCTGACCGAGTTGACCGTCGACGGCGAGGCGAGCTGGGTTAGCTGGGAAAGGTCGAATTTCAGGGTCTGACCCGCAACGCCCTGGCTGGCGGCCCAGGCGGGCGCGGCGCCGCCCGAGGCGCCCATAGTGATAGTCGGCGCCGCGCCGGCCGCCCCGAATAGGGTCGTAGTGGCCATGTTGATGGAGCCGTCGGTGTTGAACTCCACCTTGCCAGCCTTAATCTGGCCATTGGCGGCAGCGCTCACGTCGGTCGCCGGGACAGCGTAGATCTCGGCGTTCCACTCGTTCGGGTTGGTAGTCTTTTCGAAGGCTAGAGCAAACTTGTGCGTGCCGCCCACCGAGTCGACGACGCTGAATTCGACTGGCGGCGCGTCCGGCGCGGTGCCGGTGCCGGTGGCGGCGAACGCAGCCATGGAATTTGCGCCCGTGTTGTAGGCTGCGGCTGCTGCGCCGGCCACAGTGGTCTGGTTTACGTTGGCGCTCACCCCGAGCTTGGTCGTCTGCTGGACGGCGGCGCCTAGGTTCTTGACGTTGATCGGGCCGATCTTGCTCAGGTCCGAGGGGTCGACGTTGAACGTGCCGTTCGCCTGCACGGGCCAGCCTTGCAGATAAAGGCCAGCATCATTCACCAAGAACCCATTGGCGTCCGGTGCAAAGGCGCCGGCGCGCGTGTATTCGGAGGCTGGCGAGGTAGCCGTGGTGCTGGTCACGAAGAAACCGTCGCCGGATATGGCGAGGTCGGTGTTTTGGCTCGTGCCCTGGATCAGGCCCTGCTGGCTGACGAACTGTTGGTTCTTGCTGCCGACACCGCCGGCGGAATATTCGCCGGTAACGGCCTGCGACGTCACCATGGTGGCGAAACTAACATGGTTGCGCTTGTAGGCGGTGGTGTTGACGTTGGCGATGTTGTCGGAGATCGCCGCCAGCGCCGAGGAGTTGGCGACGAGGCCCGAGACCCCGGCCAGCAGTGCTGAGTTGATGCTCATGGTTTTATCCGTTCTTTCCTAGGTTGCCGCCTGCTGCGGGTGTGATCGGCGTCGCTAGGCCGTCGCGTGGGACGGCGTTTTGCCGTCCGGGTTCATGGGGGAGGAGCCGGGACTTCATCAGGCCGCCGGCGTGGTTGTTGGCGTAGTTGTTGGCGCTGTGGCGGCGGTGCTGGTCGGCGCGACCAGGTTCACGGAGATGACTTTCGACCAGTTCACTGGTCCGCCGTTGACGGTGATGGAGGTGGAGCTATTCCCCTGGGTGACCCCAGTCACGACGCCTTCCACGTAGTTTGTGGTGGCGAGTTTCGTGCCGGTGGGGTCGGTGGCCGTGACCCGTAGGGTGTAGGTTCCGCCGTTCGGGAGCTGACTCCCGCTTCGGTTCTTGCCGTTCCAGGTGAAGTCGTGGTCGCCGGCGGTCAATGAGCTCGGCGCCTCGGCGTGGACCACATTGCCCGCCTGATCCAGCACTTCGACCTTCAGGTCGGAGGCTTTGGACGGCAGGTTGTAGGTCCACTGCGCGTGGCTGTTGCTCAGGTTGGCAGTGTCGCTGGTCGCCTTGACCGTCTTGCCGATCAAGCTGACGGCCGTGGCGATCCCGTTGGAGGTATTGTCAGCCACCTTTTGGAGTAGGGAGTTGGTATTGAGCTGCTGCTCGACGCCGGTCATCTGGACGAGTTGCTGGGTGAACTGGTTCGAATCCAGCGGAGCGGTTGGGTCCTGGTTCTTAAGCTGCGTGGTGAGCAAACTGAGGAAGGTGTTGA
>JAYUBY010000371.1:0-9940 GCA_043740635.1 Alphaproteobacteria bacterium | reverse complement strand
GGGGAGACGCGGACTGCGAACCAGGCTCCGGGGACGCCCGCGAGGCCTGTCGGTTCCGGTGGCGCCGCCCCGGCTCCTGCCCCCAACTTCATGGTCGATGAGGAACTGATGGCCGACGAAATGGCCATCGCCAAACGCGAAGGCATCGGCTGCATCGTCGACGCCGGCCATCCGGACATGGGCCGCGATGTCGGCTTCCTGCGCCGTATATCGCAGCGCTCGGGTCTGCCGATCGTCGCCAGCGCTGGCTTTTACACCCAGCCCTTCTATCCGAAGGACATCGGCGCCTGGAGCGAGGACAAGGTCTTCGAAGAGATCATGCAGCAGGTGCGCGCCAACCCAACAGGCGCGCTGGGCGAGATCGGCTCCTGGGATTACATCACGAAGGACGAGCGCAAGGTCTTCCGCGCCGTCGGCCGGGTGCACAAAGCCACCAACATCCCGATCTTTACCCACACTGGCATTCCCGGGAAATCGGCGCTCGAACAGCTGGATATCCTCGAAGACGCCGGCGTCGATCCCCGCCGCGTGGTCATCGGCCACCTAGGCAACCTGGTCGACGCCAACACTGAGATCCAGCGGGCCATCATCCGCCGCGGCGCCTACATCGGCATCGACCGGCAAGGCGGCGCCGGCGACGCACAGGTAGTTCCGATGGTCGCTTCCCTGATCGCCCAGGGCTACGCCGACCACCTGATGTTCTCGTCTGACCTATCCAGTCCCCGCGAGATCAAACGCAACAATCCGACCGGCGGCGGCTATGCCAAGACCCTGACTGTCTTCGCGCCGAAGCTGAAGGAGGCCGGCGCGAGCGACGCCGATCTGCACAAGATCATGTACGACAACCCCCGGCGCTTCCTGGCCTTCGTGCCGAAGATCAAGCGCACCGCCTGAGGGCACGCGGGCTTCGGCTGAAGATGGAGGCCGCGGCCTTCGTCCCCGCACCGCAACCGCTAGTCCTCGGATTTTTTGGCATCGTCCTTCTTGGCGTCGTCCTTCTTCGGCTCCGGCTTGGGCGGTGTTCCGGCATCAAGATGGTCCCAGTTGAGGATCGCGTTGAAGCCCAGGAAGTAGCTCCCCTGAGTTTGCCAGCGCCAGTAGGGCCGCAGGCCGAACAGCACCATGTGGCCCTTGCCGTCCGGCACGTCGACGATCAGCGCCTTTCGGGACAGCGCACTTCCACCTTCCAGCATGCCGCTCAGCAGAATGGTGTCGGCCTGAGCGGGGAACTGCATCACCGTGCGCGGCCGCTGGGTGGGTTCAGCGCCTCCCTGACGCGAGGCCGGAGGAGCCGTCTCGACCGGCGCTGCGGGCTCGGCGGCGGGCTTTGTGGTCTGCTCCGGGGTTGGCCAGGGAGAGGTATGGCCGGCAATGGCGTTCGGCGTGATGTTCTGAGCGAGCCGTCCGCCAGCTCCACCCCGCCCGCCACCGCCACCAAAGCCCTGACCAGGTGTGGCCACGGTGATCACCGGCGCGTCGGAGAAGTAGATCGGCAGCTCCTTGCCGGCATAGCCATAGGCGATCGGGCTGGCTTGGTCGGCGAAGACCCCGCGCATGATCGCGCCCTTGGTATAGAGCTCAGGCGGCTCGGTCGTCGTGACGCCGGCGGCAATGCCGTAGTTGGCCAGCATGTCCACGGTCGAGCCGTCGCCGATCAAAGTACCTCCAGCCTCCACGAACTTCTTGAGTTCGGCCAGGCCATCAACGCCCAGGCCGCCCCGGATGTCGTCGGCAGAATCCAAGATGCCGAGGTTCGGCGTAAGCTCCGTCTTCTTATAGGGGATTGGTGTGTCGCCGTTCATAGCAACGCCCACTACCTGGTCACGGGCGCTCGACCCCACCGTCGGGTAGATGATGACGTCGAACTTCTTCCGGAGATCGCCAACCCGCGCTTTGGTGTCGGCAATGTAGGTGTAGGGAACGCCATAGTGGTCGAGGGCGGCGCGCCACCAGCCCTCGTCCTGCGTGCGCAGCCAGGAGTGCAGGTAGCCGATCCGCGGAACGCTCAGCGCATGGGTCTTGACGCTCGGCGCTACATCCACCGCTTGGCCTGAAAGACCCAGATTGGCGACCGCCTTCTCCACCATGGCGTGCGGCGCGTCGGGGATGATGAATGTCCCAGCCGCGTAATGCTTGCCGCCTGCCTCAAATGGCTCTTCGGCCGCCAACATCTTCACGCCCTTCAATTGGAAGCGGAAGGTGACGAGTTCGTTGTCACCGGTGTGGTTCACTAGAATCGTGCGGCCCGCACCGGTGATCGCGCCCTTTGGCGTCACGTCGGCAGTCAGCAGCGTCATCGGTTGCTTCAGCACCGCAGGGTCATGCACCGTCTTCAGCGAGACGTTGCGCATGTATTGCATCGTCCAGCCGGTATCGTCGTATGGCCTGGGATTGGCGGCTGGGTAGTTCTGGACGCTGAAGTAGAGGTCGGCGAGCGTCCGGTAGGGCTGGTCGGCGCGGATCACATAGTCGCCAGCGGCGACCTTGACGCCGCCTGCGGTGAAGGCCGCATCTGCGGTTGAAACTTCCAAGCCCTGGCGGCGCACGTCGTTGATCATGTCAGCGACGTTCAGCTTCGCGATCTGGTCTGCCGGGATCACCCAGGCGTTGACCGCGCCGGTCTTCCCACCATCGACGGCGTGCTGGCTCTTAACCCAGTAGTTTTCCAGATACAGTTCGTGGTCCTTTGCCACGCGATCCAGCGCGAACAGAAGGGCCGACTCCTGGATATTGGTGTTGTTGCGCGGGCCCCAGTCCACCGTCGGAAGCGGCGGGTTCGGCCGGTACCACTCGCGGCTGGTGACCGTCGGGCCGAGCTTCAGGTCCTTCTGAACCTCCGGACCGTAACTCTGCACCTCGTAGAACCGGCCAAACGAGTTGTGCGCGTTGGCGATCCAGAACAGGTAATTAGGCACCCAGCCGTCGTAGTAGCCGTAAGTGAAGACCCCCGGGACGTTGCGCTTGGCCATCTCGGTGACTTCGGTCTGGGCCAGCAACCACCATTCCTGGGACTGCACGGGGTCTAACGATGGATTGTAGGGGCCGGTGCCGGTCGAGACGTAGAGATAGGACTGCGCCTCGTGCAGGTCGTGCAGGATGGTGGGATGCCACTCAAGCACCCCCTGGGTGATGTTCTGGGTGAGCTTCAGGTACTGGCCCATGCCGTCGCGGTTGTTGTTGTCGTGCGCGACGTATTTGCCCCAGTAGACCAACGGCGGCTTCGGTTTGCCGGTCTTCTTGCCGTAATAATAGGTGTCGACGATCTTCTCGCGACCGTCCACCTCGACCACCGGCGTGATGAAAGTAATCACATTGTTGCGGATGTTCTGGACGAGGGGCGTTTCTTCCACAGCCAGGCGGTAGGCCAGCTCAATGAGCATTTCCGGCCCGCCGGTCTCCGGCGAATGGATGCCGCTGGTGATCCAGTAGACCGGCTTGGCGGACTTGATCGTAGCCCTTGCCTGCTCAGGCGTGGTCTTGCGCGGATCGCCCAGAGCGGCCAGCGCGGCCTTGTAGCTGTCGAGGTTCTTGAGCGACGCCTCGTCGGCGATGGCGATCACCACCTGATCTCGCCCTTCCTCGGTGGTCCCCAGCTTCCAGAACTTTACCCTAGGTGAGGTCTTGGCCAACTCCTGATAGTAGCGCTCGATGTCCTTGGCGTAGGTCAGCTCGCCCGGCGTGCCGGGAATGCGGCCGAAGAACTTCAGCGGCGACGGCACCGTTTCCGACGCCGGCATGTGGTCGACTAGCTCCGTCGTGAAGCGCGGATCGACCAGGTGCTTCTTTATGAGGGCGGTATAGGCCTCGTCCAGTTTCTGCGGCGGCGTCGCTTCAGCCGCGGCGCTGCTCGAAAGCGGGGCCGATCCTAAGAGACCCACAATCGCCAGCGCCACCGCGCTTCCCCAACGCCCAAACTCTCTCACGCCCTTCGCCCCCCAGGCTTCCTAATCAGTGGATGCCCGGACCTACGGCGATCGACGCCTAGGTTCAATCCCGCCCCTCATCCCGATCCGAGCATTGAGCGAAGGCGTGGCCGATGCGCAAGAGGCGCCGTCCCCGGAGTTCCTGGCTTCAGATCCCTGCGTACCAGGACCAGCCGTTCTGGATGTTCCCCTTCTTCCCGAAGTCGTCGAATTTCTCGACCACCTCGATGCGCCGCAGAAACTTGATGCTCTTGTAGCCGAGCTGGGTTTCAACCCGGACGCGGGCTGGGGCGCCGTGACCGACCGGCAGGTCACGGCCGTTCATTCCGTAGGCAAGGATCGTCTGGGGGTGCAGCGCGTCGACGAGGTCAATATTGTCGACGATTTCGTCATAGGCGTGGAAGTTCACATAGCGAGCATTGGGCAGCATGCCAGCTGCGCTCAACAGGGCGGCGAGCGGCACGCCAGTCCATTCGGCGATGGAGGACCAGCCCTCCTCGCAGGTGTGGCGAGTGATCTGGGTGCGGGTGGGCTGCGCTTTGAGATCAGCTAGGGAATAGGCGCCGGGCCGGGCCACGAGTCCTGCGACCTCCAGGCGCCAACCGGCGAAGTCGGCCTTTCGCAGCCGATCATAGGCCTCGCCGAAGTCGGTGCTGAAGGCGGGCTCCTTGGCGTTGCCGGGGTTGGTCGTGCCGATGGCCGGCATCGAGGTGATATCGGCGTGGTCGAATTGGCGCACCATCGCGTTGCGCGGCAACAGGATGCGCTGCGCCCGGTAGGTGAAGTCGTCGCCAATGCGCAGAATGTTGCCGTACGTCGGAGGAACCTCGTCGGAGCATCCGGCAAGGGCCAGCCCCCCCCAGGATGGCGAGACCGCCGACCAAGGCTCGCCGGGGCAGCAGGAGATCGTTCCGATCCATATTCATTTTCCCCAGCTCATTGCGCGCATCTGGCGGCCGAACCCAGACAGCACAACCATCGCCACGTGGACGATTAGAAACAGGGCGATAAGGCAGAGGAAGAGGAAGTGGATAGTTCGCGCCGACTGCGTCCCGCCGAAGAGGCCGGGCAGCCACGGCCAGGCGGCGGCCACTGTCGGCGACATCGACAGGCCGGTGAGCACCATTACGGGCAGGGCCAGGAAGACTATTCCCAGGTAGGCAAGCTTCTGAAGGATGCCGTAGGGAGGCCCCCCTTTTGCAGGGGTGATGCGCAAGGCGAGATGGTCGCGAAAATCCTGCCAAAAGGCCTTCGGCTCTAACTCCTCACCTTTGAGGAACAGGTCTCGACCCAGGTGGCCGGTGGCCAGACTTGCTGCACCGAAGATCGCCAAACCCACGACCAATAGCCAAGCGACCAGGAAATGCAGGCTGCGCGACCAGCCATTCTGGTTGAAAATGTCGTATGTGCGGACTTGGCTGAAGGCGCCCTTCGGGTTGCCGAAGAAGGGGATCGCAGGTTCCCATCCGGCGTGGCGATAGTTGCGGCCGAGGGGTAGCTCGATCAGCGGCCGGGTCAGGTCATTGCCGGACCAACCCCAGTATAGCCTGGGGTGAGCCATCAGGATGACGATCCCGGAATAGGCCAGGGTGAGCACGACGACCACGATCAGCCAGTGGACGAGACGCACCCAAGGCGCATGACCCCGGCCGGCGCCACCGGCCAATGGATCAATAGGCTTCTCCAACATCCAGTCCCCGAACTGCTCTGACCGAATAAGTCCAGAAATCAGGCTTTTGTCTTTATCGCCGCCAGCACCGCGTTCGGCCGGATCGGTAGGTCGCGTACCCGAGCGCCCGAGGCGGAGAAGATGGCGTTGGCGATGGCTGGTCCAACGACCGTGGTCGCTGGTTCGCCCAGTCCCACAGGGACCTCGGTGCTCTCAATGAAGATGATCTCGATTTCGGGGACGTCGGCCATGCGAAGTGGAGTGTAGGCGCCCAGGTTGGTGTCCTTCGGCTGGCCATCTTTGAACTCGGTGCCTTCGAACAAAGCCAGGCTCATACCCCAGAGCGCCGATCCCTCTACTTGGGCGCGAGCGCCGTCGGGACTGACGATCGTACCGGCGTCGATGACCAGGGTCAGTTTTTCGACCTTCACCTTTCCGGTCGCCGGATCCACGTGGACCTTGGCAGCGCAAGCCGTCCAGGTCGGCATATCGCGCTCCTGGCCAAAAGTTGTGGCTATGCCGAGGCCGGTGTCCTTCGGCAAGGGCTTGCCCCACCCCACTTCGTGGGCGAGCCGCTCGACCACTGCGTGCTGGCGATGCGCGCCGCCGACGGCGCTCGTCCCATCGGCGATGCCGGAGTTGCGGCCGGTCCCGTCGAGAAGCGCCAAGCGGAAAGCCACCGGGTCCTTGCCGACCGAATGGGCCGCCTCGTCCATGAAGCTTTCCACGGCGAAGTTCGTCCAGCCGGGCCCGACGGAGCGGAGCCATCCTGGCCTGAAGGTCCTATTCGCCAGGTCGTTCGAAATCGCCCGCACCCGCTGGGCCCCGACGCTGTACCAGTGGTTCGCGCCATTGATCGCAAAGGGATCGAAGGGGACACCGTTCACGCCCTTTGGCATGAAGAAGGGCGCCATAACCTCGGTTGGCCAGCCGGCGGCGGCGGCATGATCCATCGCCGTGATCTGCCCGTTTGCGCCGAATGCCATCTTCACAACCTGCACCGAGGCCGAACGCGGAGAGTCGAAACGCACGTCGTCCGGCCGGGTGCAAACCATCTTGACCGGCTTGCCGTCGATGGCTTTCGACGCGAGCGCAGCGCCTACCGCGTAGTCGCCGTTCAACCGCCGGCCGAAGCCGCCGCCCAGGAGGTAGGTGCGAAGGACGATCTTGTCCTCCGGCCGGCCCAGCGCCTTGGCAAGCCAGGGCAGGACGAGGGATTGCCACTGATTGCCGGTATGGATTTCGAAGACACCATCCTTCTCGAAAGCCAGGGCGTTGATCGGCTCCATCTGGAAGTGCAGAGCCGTCGACGTCGTGTAGGTGCGTTCGAGCTTGTTTTTGGCCGCGGCGAAGGCTGCATCGACGCCCTTGTCATCAACGATTGTTGAGCCGGACTTCGGGTTGGCGATGAGGGCTCGGGCGCGGGTCTGGATGTCTGCCTCGGAGACCTTGGCAGTGTCACCGGATTTCCAGTTCACCTTGACCAGGTCGGTGGCGCGGTTGGCAGCGACGAAGCTCGTCGCATAGACCATCACCCAGCCGGGGCAGGTCGCGGAAGGATCCTCAAGCGCGATGCTGCGGAGGTAGCCCGGCACCGCCTTGGCGGCGCTGTCGTCTATGGAGACCACCGTCGAGTCATTGCGCGTCGGCGGCAGCTTCGGCCGGGCGTAGACCATGCCGTCGACGACTGCATCGAGGCCGTAACGCGCCGTGCCGTTGGTCTTAGCCGGGATGTCACGCGCGGCCGCCGCCTTGCCGATCAGACGACGCTCGGACGCCGGCTTGATCGGCATCTTGGCAAGCTCTTCGGCGGTGAACGTTCGCTTGATTTCGCCCTTGGCGACGATGTCGCCATAGCTGATCGACTTGCCGCCGCCACTGACCACGCTGTTGCGTGCCGAGCAGGCGCTGGGAATGACTCCCATCAGCCGCGCGCCTTCCTCGATCAGCGCGATGCGGCCGGCGGCGCCCGCCTGGCTCATCAGCGGGAAGGACTGCCAGATCGACCAGGATCCGCCGGTGACCATCAGGCCCCATTTCGCGTCAGAATCCACGTGATCGATCTTCACCTTCGACCAGTCGGCCTCAAGCTCCTCGGCGACGATGCGGGCGACCGCGGTGCCGACATGTTGCCCCATCTCGGCGCGAATCACGTGGACGGTGACCGTCCCGTCGCGGTCGATGCCGTACCAAATGGTGGGCTCGAAGCCGCCGGCGGCCGCCTCGGCGGCTCCAGGCGCGCTGGCGAAACTGAACAGGAGGCCCGTCCCGGCGGCGGCGATCAGGAAACTGCGGCGGGAGGTGACCCCCGACGGTATGATTTCGAGGGGTTTCAGGATCAGGTTCATACCGTGGCTCCCTGCATGCGGGTGGCCGCCAGCTTGATAGCCTTCTTGATCCGTACGTATGCCATGCAGCGGCAGAGGTTGCCGTTCATCGCTGCATCGATCTGGGCGTCAGTAGGCTTGGGCGTGGTCTTCAGAAGCGACGCGGCCTGCATGATCTGGCCCGACTGGCAGTAGCCGCATTGGGGGACCTGCACTTCGATCCAGGCCGTCTGCAGCGGGTGGGCGCCTTTGGAATCCAGCGCCTCGATGGTGGTCACCGACCTACCCGCCACCGCCGCCACCGGCGTTACGCAGGACCGTATCGCCTTGCCGTCCAGATGCACGGTGCAGGCCCCGCACTGGGCCACCCCGCATCCGAACTTCGTGCCCTTTAGCCCGATCTCATCGCGGATCACCCACAGCAGTGGCGCGTCGTCAGGACTTGTCACCGACACACTGCGGCCATTCAGTTGAAATGTCGTCATAAGCGTCCCCTCCGATCGTTTGGAGAGGAGCGGACGCCCAGCGGAAGCCCGACGCAATCAATTTTTATTGGCGGCTGGCCCCCCAATGCCCGGGCAAGCGTATCGTCGTTTGTCGAAGCTCCCTAAAGTCGGCGTAAATTACATCACAAGGTTGCGCCGATGCACCGCTCGAAGTCGATTGGCCTGGGTCTCCTTGCGCTTCTTCTCGCGAGCTGCGGCGCCGTCGTAGCGGCTCCCGCCCCAAAGCTCCGCTCGGGATCAACCTACGTCTCTCTGGGAAGCTCCTTTGCCGCAGGACCCGGGATCACCAGCCTGGCCACGGACAGTCCAGCCCGCTGCGGTCAATCCGCTGACAACTATCCCCGTCTGCTTGCCAAGGCGCTCAAGCTCAAACTGATAGATCGCAGCTGCGGTGGCGCAACAACGGTGGATGTCCTGCAGCGCGGGCCGCTCGATCAGCCACCGCAGTTGGACGGTCTCACGCCAGAAACTCGCCTTGTCACCGTCACCATTGGCGGTAACGACATCCGCTACATGGCCGGCCTCGCCGCCGCGGTCTGCCGAAGCCACCCCGAAGCCCTGGCGGAGGCTGCGCGAGGGCGTCCCTGCGCGGCGGCGGCCGACTTTGAGCTGGATAGGGCTTTCGCCACCACGGCTGACAGCCTCAAAGCCATCGCCACTGAGGTGCGTCGGCGGTCGCCGCATACGCGGCTTGTGTTCGTCGACTATGTGACAGTGCTTCCGCCCGGGCCGCCCTGCGCGGCCCTGATGGTCTCCGGCGCCGACGCAGACGAACTGCGCGCTCGCGCCGATCGTTTGGCGCGGCTCACCGAAAGCGTGGCGAAGGAGGCTGGCGCCGATCTTATCAAGGCCTCGGAAATCACCCGTTTTCATGACGCCTGCGCGGCCGACGCCTGGGCTGCGGGATTTGTTCAAGCCCGCGGTCCATCGGAGTGGGGCCCTGTGAGCTTCCACCCCCGTCTGCCGGCCATGTCCGCCATCGCCATAGCTCTAGAGAAAAAACTGCGGGAGTGATCGAGAAGACCGATCGGTCGCGGGAGCTAGCCGGCGCTGTACTCGAGGTAGCCGCGTTCGACCATGCGCCGCATAGCTTCATAGACCTCGGCCAACTCCTCATAAGCGGTCCTGAGGCGTGCTAGATCCGCGATCTGTTCAGGCGTCGCCGGGCGGCTTGGGTCGCCAGACACTATTCCTGTCGCCACCCATCGTGCGCGGGCCTGGGCGGTGGCGAGCGCGAGACGCTCGAACTTCTTTGCGTCCAGGGCGGCCAAAGCCGCGCCCATCACTGTGCGGTTGGCGGCGTAGGCCGCGTAGTCGATCTGTTCAAGTTGACCCCGAAGCGCACGCTGCGCCTTAGGGTCCATAGCGTCGTCCGGCTCGAAATGGTCGCCGACCATCCGCCGAGTGTTAGTCCTGGTCATCGACATGGCATGCCTCCCGCTTGAAGACGTTTCCGCCGAGCGCGAGATAAGACCTTGTAATCGCTAAGATTGAATTAGGGCTCGTAAAGGAGCC
>JAYUBY010000370.1:0-2424 GCA_043740635.1 Alphaproteobacteria bacterium | reverse complement strand
GCGATCACGCTACATGACGGTGGAAACCCTCGCGCCCTTGAGCGATGATCCCCTCGTCACACTGCCCATCGCGGCAGCCTGAACAATCCGGCCCAGCCGGAGAGCGCGGTGATCACACCGACGCAGCTACACCACGCGGTGGGGCACGATCGTCATGCCCGATGGCGGACATTCCGCCAGCCCGCCCACGAGCTGACGCCGGGAATAACAGAGAAGTGTGACGGAAGTTCGCTTGGCGCCGATGAGCAGAGTCCGGACCTCCCGGAGCTAACCTTGCCCCCTAAGCCCGCCCCTCAACTGGTTGCGCTTCATCGCGTGCGACTAGTCCGTAAATGTCCATCGCGATTCCTTGCGTCGCGTTGGCTTCATAGAACCGTTGGAAGCCTTCTGAGAAGACGTGCTTGCGGATGGTCCAAGCGTGCTTGCAACCGCTAAGCGCCTGCACATCTCGCAGCATGTTCGCATGCGCACGCCAGATGCCGTCGTCTAGCTGACCTCGAAGATGTTCTTGGTGCAGCGCCTCCCACGTTCGATGAGTGTAGGTGAAAAATGTCAGAAACTTGATCCGGTCTTCAGGGGAAAGCTGCTCGAAGTCCGCCGTGCCTCGCCCCCAAACATCTGCCAAGCCGGGCGTCCCGAATATTGCGCGGGAAATATTCTGGATTCCCTCCATGTGACGGCGCGTGGCCTCGTGTCGCGCAAGACTATTGGCTTGATGGTTTTGCAGGATAAGGATGAATAACGAAGCGACGACCGCGACCGCGGCCACTGCCTGGCTGGCGTCGGAAATTTGTGCAAGCGTCATGTCTGCCTCCCCGTTAGTGATGTAGCGGCAGCCCGGCTATGGTCATGGTCGAGTTGCTGCGGATGGCACAAGTGGCCTGCCTTCGCATGAATTGGGCTGGGTTGAATACGTCCAGCATCCTCGACAGGTCGCCCCGTGCTCGTATCTCCTTGCGCAAGCATTCGTCGCCGATCACAAGGCGAGGGCATTTCGTGAAGAAGTTGGCCGCCTTCTGCCAAGTGTCCAATTGCCAATCTCCATAGCGGTAGCCGACCGGAACACTCCATATAGCCGCCACCACAATGTCCCCAAACCACCCCCTACTGACATTCGGCGAGAGCCAGCAGTGAACGGCCGCGTTGGGCCCGCGCGCTCGCGCCGGACCGCGCCTGGCCGATTGCTTGGCGCCCTGTGCCTAGCCGCCGACACAGTCCTTCGCCGAAAGGGGCGGCGGCGCATTGGTCTTTATCGCGATGCGCGGCGTCAGGGCGGCGAGGCGCCGGACGTAGGCGTCGGTAAATACGACGGAGCAGGCGCGGCTGAGGTGGGAGTACTCAGGGATGTCCAGTCCCTGTGCGGCGGGCAGGTCATCGAAGTGGACGCCTTGTGCATGGGCGGCCGCCAGGAGGGCATTCCAACCTGCGCTGCGGGGCAGACTCCTGTCCTCCCGGACGCGCAGCTGAGGAGCGGACGGCGGGCGGACGAAGACGACGTCGCCGCCGTGGGCGCGGATCTTCGCCACGGCCGCGGTGGTGCGCGCCAACGTCATGGCGATGATGGCTGGGGGGACGGGAGCCCCTGTGAAGCCCGGGTTGTGATCGGTCCACACGGCGCGAGCGTGGGCAAGCAAGCGCGCGTCGCGCTGGAGGCGCGGCCACAGCCAGGACTGGCGGCCCTCGGCAGTCTGCCTGATCTTCCAGACGTCACCGTAGGGACCGTCAACGCCGGCCCGCAGATTCGGGTCGAGGCGCGCTACCAGCGTGCTCAGCCGATAGTCGGTATCCAGGAGAGCGATGCGGCGGGCGAGTACCTGATGGATCAAAAAGGAGCCCCGGGTGGCAGGCGATTCCCAGCGGCCATGATCGAGAGCGTCAGCCATCAGGCCCACGCCGGGGCGGAAGTACGAAGTGTCCGCGAGGCCGACGATGACCAGGCCTTTGAACTTCGGATCGGCGGCGAGGTCCTCCAGGAACGGGCGGCCATTGGTGCCTGGCAGGGCTAGCTGCACGGGGCGCAAGCCGGTGAGGGCCTCGAAGCGGTCGAAGCTGGTGTCGAACAGGATGCGAGAGTCGCCGACGATAGCGACGGGGACCACCTCGGTGTCGATCCGGCGGCGTTGCTCCGCCCACGATGAGGGACCGTCGCCTAGGTCGCCGGGCGTGAGCTGCAGAGTGCGCATGCGCCATTCCCACAGGCCGGTCAGGGCCAGGGTCATGACGAGGACGGCGAGCGAGACGGCGCGCCACGGCCGGTCAGGGATGTCGCGCTCAGGCACCGGTTGAGCGACGCCGGGCCGATCGGCCGCCGTCAATCGCAGTCCCGGCGCGGTTCGGCGCGCCTCGAGTTCTTCGGCTTCAGAATTGGAAGTAGATGAAGGCATTGCCCGTCCCATGCTCGATGACGATCGCGAAAGCCATCGC
>JAYUBY010000369.1:0-3682 GCA_043740635.1 Alphaproteobacteria bacterium | reverse complement strand
CCCGCGATGCCACGTCGATGTCCGCTTGAACGGCGGGTGGTGTGGCTTGCGGGACTGCGGCGTTTTGACATAGGCACGCCGCGCGGCGTCTGCTGACTTGCGCCGCAAGGGCTGGCCAGTAGACGGGCGTCATCCAAAAGACCGACAGCGTGAGTCGGCAGCCTGGAACGAGGTCCCACTGGTCCGTTGGGAACCTTCTTGCGGGCGCCTGCCTTGCCCGCGTTGGCCTGAGGGCGCGGCTACCGCCTGATGGCCGCAGGAAACCTCTCCGGCGGCAAGTATGGAGCTACCTCGCGGTTGGGCCGTTCCTGTCGGGGGCCGACACACCGAGGAGTCATCGCATGAGGGCCAGAGACCTTCGGGCTATCGCCTTTTGCGCCGTCACGACAGTTCTGGTGCTTGGACTCTGCGGCCTCGTGACCCGCAACTATCTGGCGTCCGTCGGGCTCGGGGCGGCCTATGCCGCCCTGGCGCTGACTCGCCCGCGGATGTTGCGCGTCTTCCGGCGTCTGCGCGGCGATCCGGACTGGGGCGGGTACTACAAGAACGACTAACCCTTCTACTCACGAGGGATCATCGTGAGGGGAAGCGAAGGGCTCCAGATACAGCCAACGACCCTGTTCTCGCCGGCTGACTGATTCAAATCAGACGCGACAGAGGCTAGGCCGGCAGCGCCGTAGAGGCCGGGGCGGCGCTGGGCGCCGCGCGCGCCTGGAGAACCGCCAATTCGTTGTCCTGCAGCCTGACCGCGGTCAGGGCGCCGGTCGTGTAGGCGCCGCTGTCGAGGCCGATGCGATGTTCGGTTATTTGCGGTTGGTCACTTATCCAGACGTGACCGTGCACGATCACCTTCTCGAAAGGCCCCGGCTGGTCCACAAAACCGCGCCGGATCCACAACAGGTCTCGTTGCGTCTGGGCGGAAAGCGGGGCGCCCGGCCGAATTCCCGCATGGACGAACGCGTAGTCGCCCACCTGGACCATGAGCTCAAGGTTCTGAAGCAGGCGCAGATGCGCCGCGGGCATCCGCTCCAAGAGTTCGTCCCGCGCCCGCGAAAGGCCTTCTTCGCCCTCTTCAGAGCTGGGCGGGATCACGCCATAGGAGGTGAGGGTCTCCGCACCGCCAAAGCTCAGCCAGGGGGCGGCGTCCTGCGGCGCCTCGAGGAACGCCAGGAGCGCCTCCTCGTGATTGCCCATCAACAGGTGAAGTTCGACATCCCCGCGCCGATACAGCCAGACGAGCGCTTCCAACACCTTGGCCGAGTGAGGACCTCGATCCACATAATCGCCGCAGAAGATCAGGATCGGGCGTCGGCCCCGCGCGAAGGCGGCGTAGTCGGCGGCGATCTGGGCCAGAAGGGCCTTCATGAGGTCATAGCAGCCGTGGATGTCGCCGATGGCGTAGACGAGCGCGCCCGACGTGCTGGACGTGGTCGCGGTGGTGTTCACCATCGGTGACTGCCGCCTGCCCGGCGCCGACGGTGAGAAGCAGACATCCGGGTCAGGTCCGCGGCCATGGCGTTGTAACCCAGCCGGACACGTTCCGGCTGCCAACTCGCCTCCTGGCGCAGGTCGGCCCAGCGGTTATGGTAATCGACAAGCACCGGTCTCGGCACGCCGGCGCTGATCGCCCGACCATAGGCGCGGCGAAGTCGCTGGTCGGCGACCATCAGATCGTCAAAGGAGGGGCGACCCGCGACGCGCGCATGCGACCGGTTGTGCGGCGGCGCTGATTTCACACGCATCGGCCGGACGACCGGCGCGGCGACCGGTTGAGGCTGCACCTGAGCGTTGGCGGCCAGATGCAATGAAGACAGATCACTTGGTCGGACGCGCGTGACCGCCGCCACGGCCGCCTGCGGCTGCCCCGATGATGAAACCGCATTGTGCTGCGGCAGGAGGACAGCGGCGGCTGAGATGCCGGACAGGATCACCGCCCCCAGCACGCCAAGCCTTGCCGCCGGAACGCGCGCCGGCCTTGGCGCGGCCGGATCGATCCGACCAACCACAGCGCTCGCCCCGCGATCCGCACTGTGGATCGAGGGCTTGCCCGTGGCCTCCAGGAATATCGCCTCCAGTTCGGCGGCGACCGAAGGGACCTTCACGGGGACCAGGTTCGACTTCATCTGCGGGGAGGCCGCCATGGGGTGGACTGGGTCCATTTCTGCGCTCCGAGAGGACCGCCGCGTACGGCAGCTAAATGTCTTGGGTGGCAGTTCGATCCGTCGCCAAACGCACTTGGTCGGCGAAAAAGCCGCAAGCGCCGCGGATCGGACCAGCGATCGCCCAATCCTGCCCCGGGAGCGCCTCAAAAAAGCCTAGGCCTCTCTGGCATCACGATGCTTGGTCTAAACGGGCGTCGCGACCAGCATTCCGGGAAGCTCTACTTTAAAATCAACCGCCCTAAATAGCTTAATCCGCGTTCACTGCAGCAGAGAACGCGGATCTTCGCCGATAGAAACGAGGATTATACGAGATGTCATCGGGAACATACTCGGACTTCCTGACCGCCCTTGGTCAAAACGAGTCGGGCAATAACTACAGCTTTGTGAGCAGCCTTGGGTATCTCGGCCGATTTCAGTTCGGGGAAGAGGCCCTGAAGGCGATCGGATTCTACAACGGCGACAGCAGCGCGGCGATCGACTTCACCGGCTCCTGGACGGCGACCGCGGCAACCTTTGGCGTCTTCAACGCGAACGAATTCCTCGCCTCTCCCGCCGCGCAGGACGCCGCCGGCGCAGCCTGGTTCGTCAAGATCGGCGCCGACCTGGACAGCCTGGACCTCGGGCGGTTTGAAGGCCGGACCATCGACGGGATTCCGATCACCACCTCGGGATTGCTGGCCGGGGCTCACCTGGTCGGCGTGTGGGCGCTGAAGTCGTTCTTGGAATCGGGCGGCGCGGTCGACACCGCGGATGGCTACGGCACGCCGGTGTCGCAGTATGTCCAACGGTTCGGCGGCTTCGATACGCCCATCGCGTTGAAAGACGCCCCGGCATTGGTCGCGGGTGGCGGATCGTCTGCGCTACAGGTGATCGGTTCGGCGGCCGACGACACGCTGAGCGCCGGGAATGGACCAAGCGTCATCCGGGGCGCCGCCGGGAATGACGTCCTGCACGGCGGACCGAACTTCGACGATGTGAACGGCAACCAGGGCAATGACACCATAGATGGCGGTTCCGGCGGCGGTGACTGGCTGGTGGGCGGCCAGGGCAATGACCTGATCCACGGTCAGGGCGGTGGTGAGATGATCCTTGGCAATCAGGGCGCGGACACCCTGGCGGGCGGCGGCGAGGGTGATGTTCTGCGCGGCGGCCAGGGAGATGATTCCATCGTCGCCGGGGCGGGGTCGGAATGGATCTCCGGCGACCGGGGCGACGATGTCATCCTGGCCGGCTCGGGGCCTGACACCTTCCACGCGTTCGCCCAGGCCGGTATCGATCGGATCATGGGCTTCAAGGCCGGCCTCGATCACGTGCTTCTCGACCCGGGAACGTCCTACAGCGTGGCCCAGGTCGGCGCGGACACCGTCGTGGACATGGGCGGCGGCAACGAAGTGATTCTGGCGGGCGTGTCTCTGTCGAGCCTGTCACCCGGCTGGATAATCGCAGGCTAGGTGTCCCGATTCCGAAGTTCGCATGCGCTTGTGGCAGCCTCGGACGAACTTCGGAATCGATAAGGACAC